>BTQS01000149.1:0-3399 GCA_036985995.1 Acidimicrobiia bacterium | reverse complement strand
GGGACGGCCTTGCCCATCGAGCCCGGTCGCACTGGGAACACCGACGCGCAGTTTCCGATCACGAGGTTTGCCTCCGTCTGACCGTATCCCTCATTGACGGTGACACCGAGCACATCCTTCCCCCAGGCGAGCATCTCCTCACCGAGCGGCTCGCCTCCGGTGAACGCGGCTCGCAAGGAGAGGTCGGCGTGGCGGGCACCGGACGCACGCATCATCTTCAAGGCTGTCGGAGGTAGAAACGAACACGTGATCCGCTGCTCGGCGATGAGGTCGAGCGCCCATTGCGGGTCGAAGTCGTGGTCAGCGGTGACGACGGGGCGGCCGTGGTACCACGAAGGCATCAGCGAATCCATCAGGCCGCCGATCCACGCCCAGTCGGCAGGCGTCCAGTGGATGTCCCCGTCGCGGGGGTAGAAGTCGTAGTACATCTCGAAGCCGGGGAGATGCCCGAGGAGGCTACGGTGTGCATGCAAGGCACCTTTGGGAGGTCCCGTCGTGCCCGACGTATAGATGAGGTACGCGGGATCCTCCGACAGTGTCCCGACCGGTTCGAACGTCGCGGACGCGCGGAGCAGGTCATCGAAACCCGTGAACCCCGGAGCCCCGTCAGCCGTAACAACGATCTGTGCGCCCGTGCCAACGATCTCGACGGCTTCAACGACCTTCTCAACGTTCTCAGGCGTCGTGATGACCGCCCTCGCTTCAGAATCGCCGAGTCGGTATGCGAGGGCGTCGGGCCCGAACAGTGCCGCCAGCGGCAGCGCAACCGCTCCGAGCTTATAGATGCCGAGATGAGCGATCCCGGTCTCGAGCGATTGCGGAACGACGATCCCGACCCGGTCTCCTCGCTGGACACCGAGACCTGCCAATCCGTTGGCGAAACGGTTCGACAGACCCGACAGCTCACCGAACGTGAAGGTGTGCGAGGAACCCGACCTGTCGACAACGATGAGGCCGGGTGCATCGCTCGAATGTACATCCGAACAGACCACCCCCATGTTGAATTTCGTCGGTACGTGCCACCGGAAACGTTCCCTGATCGACTCATGGGTCGCTCCAGGGAAGCGCTCGACAGCCCGTGGATTCACCATGGCCCGAGCATACCTACCCGCCCCGGCGCGACTCCTGAGTAAGACGTCTTCATAGCTCGCGCGAGCCGGTACCTTGGCGATCGCAACCTACGAGGGTCGATGGCCGAATCCGACGCAGCCAACATGCCAGACGGGAGAGACCTCCTCCGCACGATGGGGTGGGTACCGCTTCCATTCTCCTGCCTCGGACTCGCCCGTAAGACCGGCGAGACGAAGGGCAACAACATCTGGTCCTGGATCATCCTCGTCCCCTGGTCGTCGAACGGGAAGCCGTGGATCGACGGTACCGACATCGTGCCGGCTTCCCTCAAGGCCGAGGAACAAGAAGAGGAGCAGATCCTCGCCAAGATGCGAGAGATCCTCGATAAACGCTACGGCGAATCTGTAGCGAACCAGGCCGTCGACAACTTGATCGCTGAGATCCTCGACGAAACCTAGCGGCCTCTCCAAACACGGTTAGATGCCCGATCGTGCGATATGCCGTGATCGATTCGCCGCAGCAACGTTGAATACCGCTGCCACAGCGATCATGAGCGTCAACGCGACGAGCGGCCAGGTATATCCGCCAAGGGCATCGCGTGTCGTACCGACCAGCCACGGGGCAATCCCGCCAACCACGGCCGCCACGGCCCACTGTTTCCCCATGACCGCCCCGTAGTCCTCTCCTGCGTACCAGCCGTTCATGATCACCGCCCGCGTGGGGAGAAGGACCCCGAAGAAGACACCAAACACGACGAAGAACGCCACCATCGCCACAGCAGGGGATCCGATGATGGCGAACACCATGGACACGACGAGACCAGCACACGCCGCGGTGAACAGGGTCGTCGCCGGCACGTGTTGCGCTGCCAGAGGCATGAGATATCGACCGGGGAACGTGAGGAGACCCGAGATGCCCGCAAGGATGGCAATGGTCGACACAGCGAACCCCTGCTCCTCGAAGACCGCGACACGATGGAAGATCACGGAATTCATGGCTGCAAAGGTCAACACGACGGCGAGGGTCAGATAGGCAAGACGCCGGTCGCTGAGGAACCTCATCCAACGGACGCGGGCCAGACTGTGCTCCCTGTGGTCCCTCGGCTTGTACCTCGGGTAGATAGCGGCCGAGACGACTCCCGTGACCAGGTACAACACACCCAGGAACGCTGCCGTTGATCGCCAATCGAACGCATCGAGAAGGAACCCGGTCATGGGCACGAAGATAGGTCCTGCGAGACCCGCGACGAGACTGAGGAGACCGATCGCCTTGTTTCGGTCGCTATGAGTCGCCCACTGTCCCACCGCCACATACGCAGGCTCGTACAGTGTCATCGCCGCTGCAGGACCGAGGAACAGCCAGAAGGCTCCAAGGACCTGCCACGGCAATTGAGCGACAGCGAACAGAGCCATCGCGGTACCGCCGAGGAGCGCACCGAAAAGCGTGAGGCCGCGAACGGAATGATCGTCTGCGTGGCGTCCGACCTTCGGCGCAAGCAAACCCGCAACTACCGCCGATCCGCCAAAGCCCGCGGACAGCACCGTTATGGAGAACTCGCTGCCTGCAGCCTTCTCCGTGAGCAATACCGACATCGCGTACAGCGATACGCCAAAGGCCACCATCACGAATACGGACATCGCAACGATGCCGGCGCGGGGATAGGTCGAATCGATCAAGTGGCGATTGTATGCAACGGTAGGCGTCTCTGGATGTCCCCTCCCGAAGTTGAACTGTTTCGTACCGGGCGATTCTCTCAGTGAAGTATCAAGGTATCGACCGACGCGCCCGATATATGCATCGAGGTACCGAACGGATGTTGCCGGAGCCACGCCACCGCGGCCGTCACGGTTGGGTGTATCGATGGATCAGCGCCATTGCGGCGCTCCTGACGGCTGCGTCGTTCGCGATGGCCGCACCGGCGACGGGGGCTGACTATCCACCTGCCGGCAATCCCGACGGAACAGCTCCCGTTCCTGCTGCCGCCCTGCCGGTCGACACATCGAACCCCGATCAGGTGATCGGAAACGGCTCGCCCGCGTCGTGCACATCGGCTGATGTCGTCAACGCTGTCGCTCTTGGGGGCTTGATCACCTTCGATTGTGGTGCAGCCCCGGTGACGATCGACATGTTCGCCACCGCAAAGGTCTTCAACAACGCGAACCGGCGGGTCGTGCTCGATGGCGGAGGGAAGGTCACCCTGAACGGCCGCAACGCCATCCGCATCCTCTACATGAACACGTGTGATCCGGCGCAGGTGTGGACGACACCGCAATGCCAGAACCAGGACCATCCCGAGCTCACCATCCAGAACCTCACCTTCATCAACGG
>BTQS01000148.1:0-3434 GCA_036985995.1 Acidimicrobiia bacterium | reverse complement strand
GTGTCCGATATCGAGTATCGCATCCATTCGATACCACCTTCCCACAGCAGGTCGACGATCAGCTTGAGCTCGTGGAGTACTTCGAAGTACGCCATCTCAGGCTCGTATCCAGCCTCGGTGAGGGTCTCGAACGCTGCCTGGATCAGGGAATCGATCCCACCGCACAAGATGACTTGTTCGCCGAAGAGATCAGTCTCGGTTTCAGCGTCGAACGTGGTCTCGATGACGCCGCCTCGCGTGCCACCGATGGCGTGTGCATACGACAGTCCGAGCGCTTGAGCGTCACCGGTTGCGTCCTGGTGTACCGCGAGAAGCATCGGCACCCCGGAACCCTCGACGAACTGTCGCCGTACGAGATGCCCCGGGCCCTTAGGCGCAACCATCGCGACATCGATATCCGGGGGAGGGGTGATGAACCCGAAGTGGATGGAGAAACCGTGGGCGAAGAACAGAGCGTCACCTGAGCTGAGGTTCGGGGCTATCACCTGTGTATAAACGGTTGGTTGCACCTGGTCGGGAAGGAGAACCATGATCACGTCTGCCCAATCGACCGCGGTCTGCGGATCGACAACCTTGAGTCCGGCGTCGGACGCCGGACGGATTCGTGGTGAGCCGTCGCGAAGTCCGACAACGACATCGACACCGGAATCCTTGAGATTGAGGGCATGCGCGTGGCCCTGGCTGCCGAACCCGAGGACCGCGACCTTTCGTCGCGTTATCAAACCCGGGTCTGCGTCTGCCTCGTAGTACATCGTGGTCATGGTGATGGCTCCCTACGCCGTTCTTCGTTGCTTCTTCGATATGGTCTTCGCGTCCCTCGCAAGCACGATGCGTCCCGACTTCACGAGGCTGACGATTCCGTACGGCTTCATGATCTCGAGAAAATCCGCCAGCCGGGACGGCTCACCGACAACCTCGAATGTGATCGTCTGTGCCCCAACGTCCACAGCCTTGGCCTCGAAGATGTTCGCCGCGTCCAGTATCTCGCCCCTGCGCTGCGATTCGGCGTTGACGCGAACCAGCATGATCTCGCGTTCCACCGCTTCACCCGGCGCATGTTCGGTGACCTTGAGCGTGTGCACGAGTTTGTATAGCTGCTTGACGATTTGTTCCATCTCAGGTCCATCGACGACGACGGTCATTCTCGAGCGCTTCGGATCCTCGGTTGGTCCGACGGTGAGAGAGTGGATGTTGAAGTCCCTCCTCGCGAACATCGACGAGACACGGGCGAGAACCCCCGGCTTGTTCTCAACGATCACTGAGATCACATGTTGCATCACAGGTCCTCAGGGCGCATGATGATCCTGTCGTTCGATCCTCCCGGCGGGATCATGGGGAACACCATCGCGTCGGGGTCACACACGAACTCCATGACCACGGGCCTGTCGGTCACAGCGAGCGCCTTCTCGATCGTGGGAACGACCTCTTCGGGCTTTTCCGCTCTGAATCCTGCGCAGCCCATCGCCTCGGCGAGCATGACGATGTTCGGGTTCGAAGGCGAAAGTTCCGTACCGCTGTACCTGTTGTTGTAGAACAGCTTCTGCCACTGGCGAACCATGCCAAGGTTCGCGTTGTTCATGACCGCGACCTTCACAGGGATACCCTCGACGGCGGCAGTGATGAGCTCCTGGAAGGTCATCTGGAAGCAGCCATCTCCATCGATGGCTATGACCGTGGCGTCGGGCATGCCGGCCTGTGCTCCGACCGCGGCGGGCACAGCGAACCCCATGGTGCCGAGGCCACCGGAGTTGATCCACGTATTCGGCTTCTCGAACCCCCAGAACTGTGACGCCCACATCTGATGCTGTCCGACACCTGCAACGACGATCCCGTCCGGGCCGACGTGTTTCGACAGCTCGTCGATGACGTACTGCTGCTGGATCGGACCCTCAGGGTCCTGGTCGAAACTCAGAGGGAAGTCCCTCTGCCACGCTGCGATCGTTGCGAACCAGTCCTCACGATCCGGTGCCGGCTGACCATCGAGGGCCGCGTTGCCGACCTCGATGAGTTGATCGAGTACCGCTCTCGCGTCGCCGACGATCGGGACCTCCACCTTTCGGATCTTGCCGATCTCTGCGGGGTCGACGTCGATGTGGATCACCTTTGCACCCGGAGCAAAGGCCGCCGGATCTCCCGTGACACGGTCGTCGAATCGGGTGCCGATGGCGATCAGGAGATCTGAACGCTGCATCGCAGTTGACGCTGTATAGGTCCCATGCATTCCGGGCATGCCGAGGGTGAGCGGGTGCGAGTCCGGGATCGCACCACGAGCCATGAGCGTCGTCACAACAGGGAGATTCTGTGTGGTTGCGAACTCGGTGAGTTGCTCGCTTGCGCGCGCCCGGATGATGCCACCCCCGGCGTACAGCACGGGGCGATCTGATGCCAGGATCATGTCGATCGCTGCAGCTACCTGGCGAGGGTGCCCTTTCACCGATGGTTTGTAGCCGGGGAGATCGAGTTGGCCCGGACCCGACCAGGTGGCCTCACTCGCCAGCGCGTCCTTGGTTATGTCTACGAGAACAGGTCCCGGCCGACCCGTCGAGGCGATGTGGAAGGCCTCCCGGATCGTGGGGGCGATCTCGCGTACGTGCGTCACGAGGTAGTTGTGTTTCGTTGCCGGCATCGAGATGCCCCACGTGTGGGCTTCCTGGAACGCATCGAGGCCGATCGACGTGGAACCCACCTGCCCTGTGATGGCCACGACCGGTATCGAATCCATATACGCATCTGCGAGAGGTGTGATGAGGTTGGTTGCTCCCGGCCCCGACGTGGCGAACGTAACGCCGACACGACCCGTCGCGTGAGCGTACCCCGCGGCCATATGGCCTCCGCCTTGTTCGTGACGAGCCAGGACGTGCCGGATGGGGCTGTCGTACAGCGAGTCGTATGCACGAAGAATGGCACCGCCGGGTACCCCGAAGATGATCTCAACACCTTCGTGTTCGAGAGCTCGGATGAGTATGTCTGCGCCTGTGAGCGGTTCGCCCATGTTGTTCTCCGGATAAAGGAAACCCTCCGGGGCACGGAGGGTTGGGCGCATCGTTGGGACTGATGCGCCTAGGTAAGGATGAGTACGAGTGCGTAGTAGTCGTTGTTCATATTGTGTTCGCCCGTCTTGGACTGGCCTCAAGTATTGCATCGTGTGTTTTCATGTCAAAATGAACGAGAAGCACGACCGCGGAGAGTCACCAAGATGAAGGGGCCGCAACGCTCGGTATTGGCGAACGTGGTCGCCGTCGCGCGGCGGGAACTCGCCGATCGGGACGATACAGACGTTCCCTCGCGCCTACGAAGGGTTGCGCGTAGCACTGCGCGGTCGCTGCCTCCGCCATTCGCCAACGCGCTCCTGCGCGAGATCCAGGAAAACGAGATGTTCCGGGATGCGGTCCAACAGCGTTGGGAGGACGAGGAGCTGGACGATCTCGTTGGTG
>BTQS01000147.1:0-3585 GCA_036985995.1 Acidimicrobiia bacterium | reverse complement strand
AAGCCAACGAAGTGGACCGGTGTACTCCTCGGAGCTCTCTACATGGTGGCCGGTCTGGGACTGATGATCTCGACGGACAGGACGATCAGAGCGTTGACCGTGTTCATCGGCCTGATCGCGATTGTCAGAGGTGTCGCGGTGGGCGCCTCGGCACTTCACGCTCGGAAGGCCCGGCCGACATGGACCTTCGACATTATTCGAGGCCTGCTGTTCGTCGCAGTTGGCGGCATTGTCATCACGTTGCCCGAGACGGTCATCGCAGGGCTCATCTTCGCAGCGGCAGGAACGGCGATAGTCGTGGGGGCCATCACTTTGTCCTTCGGTATCACGCATATCGAAGACGACGAAGCGGACATTCTCGAGATTGGTGGCTACGTCAAGGCGTGGCTCGATGAGAGGGATCTCGGAGACGAAATGCGAGACGAGTTGGTCGACAACCTCTACTTCGAGCCTCCCGGAGCCGTCCAGAAGCAGGCAGGATTCTGGGTTCTCCTCGTTCTGTCGGTAGCGATCGCCACGCTAGGGATCATCGCCGACTCGACCGCGGTCGTGATCGGCGCGATGCTCGTCGCACCGTTGATGACACCGATCATGGGCGTCAGCGCAGGTATCGTCAACGGCTGGCCGCGAAGGGTCTCGACGGCGTTCGCTACGGTTACCGGCGGGGTCGCCGTATCCGTCGGTGTGGCGTGGATCGTGGCGTCGTGGACCCCGCAGCTGATCCCGCTGTCGTCGAACACCCAGGTGCTCTCCCGCATATCGCCGACGCTCGTCGACATGATGATCGCTGTGGCTGCCGGGGCCGCCGGTGCGTACGCCACCGTCGACAGGCGAGTTTCCTCATCGATTATCGGTGTTGCGATCGCTGTTGCTCTGGTACCACCACTCGGGGTTGTGGGCATCACCTTGAAAGCAGGGCAGTTCTCGGATGCGGGTGGAGCCTTCCTGCTCTTCCTCACGAACCTGGTGTCGATCATCCTGGTGGCTTCCGTCGTGTTCGTCGTCACGGGACTGGTGCCGATCGAACAGTTCAAGGCAAACCGTCAGACGATGCGAACCGTTATTTCGACGGTGACGCTTGGGGCGCTGGTGATCATGGTTCCACTCATCTTCGCTGCCGAAGGCATCATCGCGAGCGCCACACGCCAGGCGACAGCCCGCAGCGTCACCGAGACATGGCTCGGTGATCAGGAGGGTCTCAGCCTCAAGAAGGTAGAGGTCAAGACGAACGACGTGACCGTCGTCATCACTGGCGAAGGGAATGTGCCGCCCGTGGAGGATCTGCGAGTTGGCCTGGAAGAAGAGTTCAAGACACGGATCTTCGTCGTGGTGGAGTACTTCCCATCGGTGAAGTTGTCATCAGGAGGTCCCTAAAGGACACGTAGATGTGTCTCTGTGACGATTGACATCCGCTCCGGGAGGCCCCCCACCGGCCTCTCTGTGCTCGGCCACCTCCCCCACCTCCGGCAAGGGAGGGAGAGAACAGGCTCTATCCTTGCGGTATGCCCACGCTCGACGCCCATCCGACGCTCCATGTCACCCTGAGCGGAGACGTGTTCCTCAAATCGCGTCGAACCCAGCAGCAGTTGATCAAACGAGCTCGCGCGAACCTCGATGAAGCACTGGCCAAGGCTGGCTACGGGGGGCCCGTCGCGAGGATCGGGACGCACCGATTCTCCCTCTCACCGGAGCAGGAATCTCTGCCGGCAGTTCGAGCAGCGGCCCTCACCGTCTTCGGGATCGGATCAGTCGATGCCGTCGTGGAGCAGGCCTTTGTGACGTTCGATGAACTCGCTGCGGTGATTGCCGCTCATAGTGCCGAGCGCGTCACGGGCCACACGTTCGCTGCCAGGGTCAAACGGCGGGGAACCCATACGTGGACCTCGGTCGATCTCGCCCGCGCCATCGGGTCGTTCCTCGTCGAAGCCGGCGGCACGGTCGACCTGACAAACCCTGAGGTCTCAGTCGATGTCACAGTTCTCGACGACAGGGCCTTCATCGTCATCGATCATCGCAAAGGCTCTGGGGGTCTCCCGATTGGAACCCAGGACCGTGTTCTGTGCCTCATATCAGGCGGTTTCGATAGTGTGGTAGCCGCCTGGATGCTCATGTCGCGAGGCTGCACCGTCGACTTCGTGCACTTCTCGCTCAACTGCGCACAGTCGGACCACGCGCTTGCGGTGGCTCGGGAACTCTGGGGCACCTGGGGCCACGGCATGAAGCCGACGGTGCATCTCGTTGAGTTCCAGCCGGTGAAGGATGCGCTATACGAACATGTTGATTCGCGCATGCGGCAAGTCACCTTGAAGGTGATGATGGCGAAGGCTGCCAGCGAGATCGCTGAGGCCGATGGCATATCTGCGCTCGTCACCGGCGATGCGATGGGCCAGGTCTCATCTCAGACGTTGCCGCACCTCGTCGCCGTTTCCCGTGCGGTCGATACACCGATACTTCGACCATTGCTCGGACTTCCAAAGGAATCGATCATCGATCTGGCGCGACGGGTCGGAACGGCCGAGCTATCGGCCCGTGCCAGGGAGGTATGTGATCTGTCCGAGGGCGGACCCGTCGCCACCTCCGCATCGACGCGTGCCGTCGATACCACCGTCACTGCGATCCCCGAGCACGTACTCACCGACGTCGTCTCGACCGCGAAGGTGTTCTCGCTCGCAGACTGGACTCCCGGACAGCTTTAAAGCGATGTCGAGCTTCGCTGTAGAACGAGGCTATCGGTATCAGCGGACAAGGTACGTCTTGTACTTGACGAACTCCGCGTCGTCGAGGATGCCGCGTTGGTTGAGGTCGTGCAACCTCGCGATCGTGTCGGCAGTATCGGGGTCGGGGCCGACCTGGTCCGGGGTTGTGACCGCGTACTGGTTGGTCCCGACAGTGCCCAGTGCGAAGTACAGAATGATGCCGAGAACGGGAAGGAACACGATCGCAATCGCCCAGAGCACCTTTGTGACCCCGGAGGCGTCGGAGCGGAACAGATCGACCAGTGCGAAGGCCCACAGTATGGTCAACGGTACCCAGATAGCCAGTAGCCAGAACGCATTCCAGAAATCCATCTGTGATCCTTCCAGGGGGATGTGGGCCACAGTTTAGACGGCGAGTCGCGTCAGACCCACTAATGTGACACGAGCAATCAACGAGGGGGATCTATGAAGCGCGTCATGATCATGGTGGTATTGGCGGCCACGTTGCTCGCGGCGTGCCAGGTCACACTGCCACCAGACGCAACGGTCACAACAGCCCCAGGCGACACGACACCGCCCGAGTCGACACCGCCCGAGTCGACACCGCCCGAGTCGACACCGCCCGAGTCGACACCGCCCGACGGTGAGGACACGACAGAGACACCGTGGTGGCTCTTGATCCTGGTCGGTCTCGGCATCGTGATCCTGATCGCTGTGTTCGTGACACGCGGTTCCAAGAGGAAGATCGTCATGGCGCCTGCAGCTCCCAACTGGAAGGACCACGCTCGCACCGGCTACGCCGAAGCCCGGTGGCTCTATGACGCCATGGGGGAGGACATGGCCGTGTGGAGGGGGAATGCACAGTTCGATGGCGCCACGGCAGTAGGAA
>BTQS01000146.1:0-3648 GCA_036985995.1 Acidimicrobiia bacterium | reverse complement strand
CGCTCGATGTTGCCACCGTATTCCTCAGCAATATCAGTGCGCAACGCAGGAACCACGTTCTCGGCTGGCTGAAGGCCCTTGTCGTCCTCGAGCAGGACGAAACCCTTCGAGGCGATGACACCATCGGTCGTGAACAACAGACCGACCTGGATCTCATCGCCCTCGAGAGCCGCGACCGTCAGCGGCCCTCCAACGTCGAGAGGCTTGAACTCAGCGAAACTGAGTCCATAGACACTTTCGAGGCCGGGGAGACAGAACTCACGTTCCGGGCATTCTGGTGGTCCACCGAGGATGAGGGTGCCGGCCATTGCCGCCAGGTCGCTCACCTTCTTGACACCGAGATCTGCGGCAACCGCAGACGTCACGACAAAGCCGTTCTTGTCCTGCGCGGGTGCAGGGTCGAGGACGGAGATGCCGTCTTGCGCCCACACAGCGCGCAGATCGTCGGCCGTAGCTTCTGAATCTGCGGTTGGTGTTCCGCCCTTGAACGCAAGCGCAGATCCGACGTATTCGGGGACGAGATGAATCTCACCTGCTTCAAGCGCCACGGCGTAGATCTCTCTGCTTCCCGTGTTGAACTTTCGCTCAACGGTGAAACCGTCGTCCTCGAGTGCCTGGGCATAGATCTCGGCGAGCAATGAGCTCTCTCCGAAGTTTGCCGAGCCGATAACGATGGCCGTGCCATCTCTCGTTCCGGAATCATCACCCGATGAACATGCCGCGGCGACCAGCGCCAGAGCAAGCAACATCGCCCCGATGACTCCTCTGCGAGTATTTCGCATGGGTATCTCCCTTCGTTTCTGTGTCGATGTCTCCATCGAAGGCGTAAAGGTAGCCCATGCGGGGAATGTGAATCACGCGGTCACTTCGCCATTCCGACCGGCTCTTCGTAGTGGATGCCCGAGGGAGTCGCGTATCTCTCGAACATGGTGAACAGCAGTTCGGACACGACCGCTAGCAACGCCACGAGCAGGCCACCGGCGAACACTTCGCCCATATTCTGGGTCGAGAACCCGTCGATGATATATCTCCCGAGTCCACCCCACGCGACAAGCGCACCGAGCGTCGCGGTCGCTATGACCTGAACGGTCGCGATCCTGGCTCCCGCCAGAACGATGGGGAGTGCAACAGGGAACTCGATTCCCGTCATCACCTGGCGCCCCGTCAGACCCATCCCCTGAGCGGCCTCGACAAGAGCGGGATCGACTCCAGCGATCCCCGCGTATGCGTTGGAAAACATGGGAGGGACGGCAAGGAACAGCAACGCAAGAAAGGTCGGCCAGAAACCAAGGCCGAGACCGAGTCTGATGCTGATGGGAAGCGAGATCGCGACTATCGCAAACGATGGGATCGCTCTTCCGATATTCACGATTGCGACGACTACCACTCCCCCGACCCGCTTGTGAGCGAGAACTACGGCGATGGGAATCGAAAGCAACGCTGCAATACCGACGGAGAAGACCGTCATCTGGATGTGCTCCCACACACGATTCGGAACACCGTCGACGCCTTGCCAGTTCACAGGATCCGTGAACCACGCCACGACCTCGTTGAGAATGCCGATCACGTGCCAAGCCTCCGACGTCTCCAGGGCGTCAGCAGACGTTCGATTCCCGCGAGAGACAGGTCGGCTACGACAGCGAGAACGACGGACAGAAGCGTGCCGATGATGATCTGCGTAGTTCCGATCGGGCTAGAGAAATTCTGGAGACCTCGCAGGATGAAGAACCCGAGGCCACCGAGACCGATGAGCGAGGTCACAGTCACGAGGCCGATGACCGTGACAGTGGCGAGACGGATACCGGTCACGATCACTGGAAGCGCGAGTGGCAATTCGATCTCGATGAACCTCCTTCGCCGTGTGTAACCCATCCCAACCGCCGATTCGAGAACCTCGGCGGGCACTTCGTCGATTCCCGTGACGATGTTGCGGATCAGGATCAACAGGGTGTACGAGATGAGACCGATCTCTGCGGTCGTGATCGTAAGTCCCGTGATCGGGACGAGGAACGCGAACAGGGCAAGGCTCGGGACCGTGTACAGGATTCCCGTGACCCAGGTGATCGGTTGGTACGACGGGCGCCACCGCAGGGCGATCAGCGACAGGACAACGCTGATCACCAAACCAGCGCCGACCGCGATCGACGTCAGCACGATGTGCTCAAGCGTCCTGTCCCAAATGTCGTCGAGGTTGTTGCCGACCCAGTCCCAACGGAAACCCATCGACGATGCTTGAGCGACGAGGATCATTGCACGATCTCCGAACTGATCGAATCGATCGTGACCATTCCGAGGTACCGGTCGCCGTCGAGCACGGCGGCGACCGACGTATGCGTAGAAACGACCACATCGAGCGCATCGCGAAGGCTGTCCGTTATGTCGAGGGATGTGAGGAACGGGCGGAGTTCGATGTCGGCCACTGCCGCGTGGTTCGCCAGGTCGTCGGCTGAGAACCAACCACGCAACCGTTCGCCCTCCACGATCGCCGCCCAATCGACATCGTACTCATCCATCACCTCCCTGGCAGTCTCTGTGGACGCAAGATGGTCGACCACCGGACCCCGATCGAGCTCGATCGACGAGATCGGGATCAACGACAAACGTTTGATGCCACGGTCCGTTCCGAGGAAGTCGGCGACAAAGGGATTGACGGGTTCGCGAAGGATCTCGGAAGGTACATCGTATTGCTCGAGATGCCCACCGACGTTGAGGATCGCTACACGGTCACCAAGCATGATCGCTTCATCGATGTCGTGCGTGACGAGAACGATCGTCTTGTGCAACGTTTGCTGGAGCGCGAGCAGCTCCTCCTGGAGACGTCCGCGCACGATCGGGTCGACGGCGCCAAAGGGCTCGTCCATCAAAAGAACGGGAGGGTCGGCTGCGAGGGCTCTCGCGACTCCGACTCGTTGGCGTTGACCGCCGCTCAGCTCGGCCGGATATCTCTGCAACATGGCAGGTTCGAGATCCACGAGTTCGGTCAGTTCGTCAACGCGCTCTGCTATTCGTTGTTTGCTCCAGCCGAGCAACGTCGGAACCGTACAGATGTTCTCGGCGATCGTGCGGTGAGGAAAGAGTCCGATCTGTTGTATCACGTAACCGATGCCGCGACGCAGCTCGTGGGCGGGCAGTTCGAGAATGTCTTGATCCGCCACCGTGATGCGCCCACCTGTCGGTTCTATGAGTCGGTTGATCATCTTGAGCGTCGTCGTCTTCCCGCACCCGGACGGACCGACGAGAACAACGACCTCGCCTTCGTTGATCGACAGCGAGAGCTGATCCACGGCCGGATTCTCGGTACCGGGGAAACGTTTCGTTACAGCGTCAAGAACGATCATGGGGGTTTGGGGCATCGGGCACAGATTACGCTGCGCCAAGTGACGAAGGTTCGTTACATCTCTATGACGACGGGCACCACGACCGGACGTCGTTTCGCAGCCTTCTTCATTGCTCGTGTCGCCGTGTTCCGCACGCGGCGCCGAAGGACATCCGGGTCGATCGGATGGTCAAGCCCTTCGATGGAAGTCCGTACACGATCGACAATGAGGGCGTGGATGTCCTCTTCATCGGCTGTGACCCCGTGACTGTCCACATCGGGGCCGATAAGGATCTCGCCTGTTGAGAGGTTGACGCCGACGCTGACGATCA
>BTQS01000145.1:0-3669 GCA_036985995.1 Acidimicrobiia bacterium | reverse complement strand
CGGCACGGGCCATCAACGCTGCGCTATCGATCTCGTCGACAGTTGCGACGATCGGGCTCGAGGTTCGCTGCGGCGTCCACACCGGCCTCGTCGAGGTCGTGGACGACGACGTGGCAGGCATTGCTGTCCACATCGGGGCGAGGATCGGTGCCCTAGCGAACCCCGGAGAAGTTCTCGTGTCGAGCACCGTCAAGGACCTCGTTGCAGGTTCCGGGTTCAGTTTCGAAAATCGAGGACGCCACGAACTCAAGGGTGTGCCGGACGACTGGCAGGTCTTCGCCGCAACCCGCTGAGCGGCGCTACCTACAGGGTTTGGGTCACGATGAGAAGGTGGCGGCCCACCACAGGGTCGGGTTGCCGAGTGGTCCGTTCAACTGACGCCAACCGTCGGCGCCACTGAGTGCTTTGCCGTGAGGGGCGATTGCCAGATGAACCTCCGCCTCGAGTGGGTTCTCGAGCGCAGACCCGGTTCGTGGGGGTTGTCCAAGGCGGATGGAACCGACGAACTCCACCTCTGCCTCTTCTGCGATGCGGCCATCTGCCTGGTACACGCCGCCTTTGGCTGCCGCACCTTCGGCGAGGTCATCGAGATCACACGAGTCATCAGTGCACAGTTCCGGGTAGTTGAAGATGATCGCCCACATCGTGAACGCCTCAGGTTCGCCGGGTCCGCCAACCTCTACGTCCGGATGGGGCGTCGCCCACTTTGCGACCATGTCACCGGTCGGATACTCGTAACTGCCAGGCGTCGGCGTGGGAACGCTGGCACCGACGACGAGTCCGTCGTCTGCACGATCGAGGCGGGCACCATCAACAGCAAGCACAGACCCTTCTCCACCCTGACCCGCAATGTCGGCCCGCTCGCCCGGTTCGGTATCGCCGGTCGAGACGACGATGATCGCTGCCACCACGATTATCCCTGCAAGTCCTGCGAGTCCTGCGATAAGCCATTTCATGGTGAGTTCCTTCCGTGTCTGAGGGTCTGGTTCGTTCAAGGTCGACGGTTGTTGGTCGTGCGGAGTGCTGTGTCTCATGTAGTTCGTCATGCGCCGGGGCTCACGATCAACGAAGGAAAGTCGAGAGGTCCGTCTCCCGGACCGTTCGCGATGAAGCAGTTGGGAACGAACGGAACGCCAGTCATCAACGCTGCGACCCGTGTCGTCGCTCCGGGTTCGACGAAAGAGATGGCAAGGATGGAGTCGTACGACGTTGGAATCCCGAACCTGGCTTCCTCGGTGAGATCCTCGAGCGAAACCCCAGGAGCGATGCCGCGTAGGGAGATCCCGCCGACGACATCGGTGCGGTTCGTGTAGTCGAATATCACCACGCTGCCTCGCTCCGTGCGGATTCTGCCGTCTTGCACGACCCCGTCTCCGCCCACCACCGCAACACACGAGTCGTCGGTCATGTCGAGCTGGATCATCAGGTCGGGCTCGAGTTGAAACTGGGGGCCGACGAGCGAGTTACTGAGCACGTTTATGTGACCGAACGCGATATCGCCGTCCATGTTCTTGAGGTACCCGTCGATATCGCTGAGATAGCCACCGGTTCGGGACAGAACAACCGCTTCGTCGTCGAGCCCGAGCGTGATCTCTCCCGACTCGAGCGTGCCGTCGAGGAACCCTTCGATCGCGGCGACCACCGCTGCGTCGTATCGCTTGACCGTGGAGCTCAACAGGTAGGAGCGGTCGATCTCAGACGATGTGATCTGATATTCGTCAGACTCGGAGCCGATCACCCATAACTTCAGATCGGTTTCTACCTCTCTGGCCGCCTGGACAACACCGGCACCGGACTGTCCAGCATCTTGGAAGATGACATCGACGTCATTGCCGTACATGGCCTCAGCCACATCGCGTGCCAGCTGCGGCTCGTTACGCGCCTTGATGTTCGGGTTCTCGACGGGGCCGACATACATCGAGACGACCGTGATGTCTGGATCCTCGAATCTGGCGCCCTGCTCGAAACCCGTTCGGGACCGCTCCGAGGGCAGCGTCTGGTACCCACCTATGAACCCGACCATCCCCGTTTCAGACAAGCTCGCAGCAGCCACACCGGCGAGGAACGCCCCTTCTTCTATGGCAAATGCCATCTCGGTGATGTTCGGGAGCTCTATATGAACGGCCACGGGGTCGATGGCGACGAAGCGAGTATCCGGATAGTCAGGCGCTACCGCTGTGAGGGCAAAGTCGAATGCCCTGCTCACGATTATCAACTCGACACCGGACTCTGCAAGGCCGATGAGGTCGGCTTCGGGATCGACAAGCGGGTCCACATGCTCGACCGTGACATCAAGATTTTGCTCTGCGGCGACTGCACCGAGGTCCATGAGATCGTTGATGCCCGAATCGCCCGTGGGCCCGTGCACTACAGCGATCCTTGGCTGGTTGCCACCAAAGATCGCGATCAGGATCCCCAACACAACGATGGCGAACAATCCCCCGCCACCGGTCAACCCCCACAGCCGCCAGCGGGCCTGTTTGTCGCGCTTTGATTCGCGCGCGGACCTCTGCGTTTCGAACTGGGTCTGCTCCTCACGGAGCTCGATAGACGCATCGAGGAACGTTTGCTCCGGCCCGCTGAGCAGCAACGTGCTGCCTTGAGCCCACTCTTCGTAGTCGCCGAGGCGCTCCCCCGACAGCAGGTAGTCGGCCTTTTCACCAGACGTTCTCCACTCTGTGAGCGCCGTGGTGAATCGTGCATGGCGAAGCACGTCTTCACGGCCCTCTTCGATCCAGCCCCTGAGCCTGCTCCACTCCGACAGCAGCGCTTCGTGGGCGACCTCGACCGTCGGTGAGCCACTCACGTAGTCGCGGTCGAAGGTCAGCAACCGGAAACTCCCGAACCGATCGAGCACCGTGTCGAGATCGACGATGTCAACAGCGATCGCGACGATCTCAGAGGCAGCCACCCGGCGGCGACTCCACGACCCGGCGTCGATGATCGTCACGAGCCTCAGGAACAGCTGCTTGCACGCCGTCTGTTCGCCAGGACTCAGCGACTCGTAGATCTCTTCGGCCCTGCGTGTGATCGCACCGCGCACGCGGCCCATCTCTTCATAGGCCTCCGCAGTGAGGAGGTTGCCCGATCTTCTGTCGAACAGCTCGGTCAGTGCGAATTGGAACAACGGGAGACCACCGCTCTGACCCGCGATATCCGTGAGCAGGTGGGCAAGCAACGCTGGTTCGAGCTGAACGCCCGCAATCGCGGCTGGTCGCTCGGCGGCTGCCTCGAGTTCGTCCGGTGACAACGGCACAGTGTTGATAACACCCTCGCTGAGAAGACCGGCGAATCCCGCGTACTCGAGGGGGCGATCGTAGAAGTCTGCCCGCAAAGCGATAACGACGACAACCCTACCGTGCGGGTCGTTGAGGGCGACCTCGAGGTTGCGGATGAAGCGACTGCGCTCCTCCTCGGACTCCACCAGCGTGAAGAGCTCCTCGAACTGGTCAATCACGAGCAGGAGACGTCCCGAACCTTCCGGAAGCATGCGCAGCGCTGCGCGCTGGATTCCGTCTTCAGAGTGATCGAGCAGCTCCGCGAGGCTGTCCGGTGCATCGATCGTGGAGCGCAAGAGAGCGGCTTCGAGCTCGGTGAAGGGCCGCGCACCGGGCACCATCTGTGCGATGAGCCAGGAATCGGGGTCACCGACTGCACCCTTTCGCACGG
>BTQS01000144.1:0-3736 GCA_036985995.1 Acidimicrobiia bacterium | reverse complement strand
ACGGTGTGGGAAGTGGTTGCGACACATCGACGGTGTCCGTGTCACCCGTCGCGTCGGGAGCTTCGATCGTTTCTGGGGAATCGACTGTGGCAGTCAGCCCTGTCGACTCATCGCTGTCGGCTGTCGCCTGTGGGCTATCGCCTGTGGGCTGTCGGGGTGTTGTGTCATCCATGTTGGATGAAACGCCTGCCGGGTGCGGTTCGTTCCGTTCAGATATGAAAGGAGCCTGAGAATCTTCGGGTGTGCTTTCGGGGGTATCGTTGGACATAATGGTGATTCTATGAGCGATGAGGGCGTAGCTGAGAACGCGTCGGTGCGTGTTTCTGTTGCCGAGGAAGCTATCGGCGCCGCGGACCTCATGGATTTCGTGGCCGATCCGGCAGCTGGATGCACCGTGCTGTTCACGGGAACTGTTCGGGATCACTCACCCGGCCGTGATGGTGTCTTCAAGCTGGAGTACGAGGCGTACAGCGATGTAGTGGAGGGAAAGATCCGCGAAATCGTCGCCGAGGCGATGGAGCGGTGGTCGGTGTGCAAGATCGCCGCTGTACATCGGACGGGCACGCTCGGCATCGGTGAATCTTCGGTGATGGTCGCCGTGTCGGCGGCCCACCGTGCCGGTGCGTTCCCAGCGGCGCGATACGTCATCGACGAACTCAAGTCTCGGGTTCCGATCTGGAAGAAGGAGCACTGGTCCGGTGGTGCCGAGTGGGTAGAAGAGGGCGACTGACGCCGCCGTCGCTGGTCGGCCGGTGAATCACCAATCTTGCTCGGGCTCGCAGGCTCGCAGGCCCCCCTGGCTCGCAAGCTCGCCCGTCCCCCCTGAAGGTGGGACCGAAGTGAGCTGTTTCCCTACAACCATCTCGGCCGCCTCTCGTACCCCGGGGTTCCTGTCGAGCGCTGCTCTGCGGAGCGCCGGCTCGATACGGTCGTCGTCGAACATCGTGATCGCCGCGATCGCCCTGCGACGCACCTGGGGAGGGCCGTCCACCATGGCGTCAAGGAGCGTGTCGAGCGCTCTTTGGTCACCAACGGCACCGAGCGCTGCGACTGCAGCCTCCCTGACATACCGGTCGGGGTCGCTGGTTACGGCATCGATGAGCCAGTCGACTGCGGTCGCAGAACCAATCTCGCCGAAGGCTGTTGCAACCGCCTCGCGCACGGTGGGTTTCTCGTCGATCGACAGGGAGAGTAAGAGTTCGAATGCCTTCTCGCCGTAGATGCTGAGTTTCTCTGCTGCTGCCGCGCGCACAGCAGATTCCTCGTCGGTTGCTCGCTCGGCCACCAGAGTGTGGTTGGCAAGCGCCTGATCTCGAGATAGTGCCGTCAAAGCCATCCGACGCAGGACCGCGCTGTCGTCCTCGAGGAACGCAACGGGGTCCTCGATGAGATGTATGAGCTCTTTCCGTGTCGGTGGCACGATGCGAGCGTACCGCAGGACGTCAGTCGATCCGTTCGAGCAGCATCGCGATTCCCTGGCCAACACCGATGCACATCGTCGCGAGCCCGTAGCGGCCTCCGCGGCTTGCGGTCTCTCTCGCGACGGTTCCGACGAGACGTGCGCCGGACATCCCGAGCGGGTGACCGATCGCGATCGCGCCGCCGTTCGGGTTTACGTGCTCGGCATCATCCGGAAGGCCTAGTTCAGCGAGACATGCGAGCGATTGGGCGGCGAAGGCTTCGTTGAGTTCGATCGCCTCGATGTCCGAGAGCGGCACGCCGGTTTTCTCGAGGAGCTTTCTGGTGGCAGGAACCGGGCCCATACCCATGATGCGGGGCGGCACACCGGCAGTCGCCATCCCGACGATCCTTGCCATCGGCGTAGCCCCGAGTTCATTCAAGACGCTTTCACTCACGACCACAGCCGCGGCAGCTCCGTCGTTGATCCCGGATGCGTTGCCTGCGGTCACCGTCCCGCCTTCGAAGATCGGTCGGAGCTTGGCGAGTTTCTCGATCGTCGTGTCGGGTCGCGGGTGCTCGTCTGTGTCCACGATGATCGGATCGCCACGTCGTTGCGGAACCTCCACAGGGACCAGCTCGCCGGCAAAGAATCCTCGCTCAGTTGCCGCCGCGGTGCGCTGCTGACTGCGGAAGGCAAACGCGTCCTGATCCTCTCTCGAGATCGAGAAATCAACGGCGACGTTCTCAGCGGTCCCCGACATCTCGTCGGTACCGAATCGCTCTCTCATGCCGGGATTCACGAACCGCCACCCGATCGTTGTGTCATGCACCTGTACCGATCGGTCGTACGGCGATTGCGCCTTGGCCATCACCTTGGGTGCTCTACTCATCGACTCGACTCCCCCGGCGACAACGATGTCTGCGGCACCGACTTTGATCGCTCGCGCCGCGAGCCCGATCGCTTCCATGCCGGATCCACAGAGTCGGTTGACGGTGGATCCGGGGACCTCCACCGGGAGCCCTGCGAGCAGGATCGCCATCCTGGCAACGTTGCGGTTGTCTTCCCCTGCCTGGTTGGCGTCACCGAAGTAGAGCTCGTCGATTCGTTCTGGATCGATGTCCGAACTCTGTACGACCGTCGAGATGGTCAACGCGGCGAGGTCGTCTGGTCGGCTCCGAGCAAGTGCCCCGGCAAACCGTCCAATCGGCGTACGGATGAAGTCGAGGAGGAAGGCGTGCTGCATGGAAACAAACAGTACTCGGTACCTGGAATGTCCTTCCCCTCAGGGGGGACGGCGAAGCATGGGGGCGACGAAGCATGGGGCGTTGACGCGATTGTCTCGCGTGATAGCGCTCAACCCGCCGGGCCGGAATCCACACAATCGGTCGGTGGGGATGCGGGCGGCGGCAGATTCGTCTAAATTCCTCTTATCGGAGGCATGCGAAGAGGGCTGGAGGCCATGACAACGACGGTTGACTACGCGGAATCACCGGATCTGAGCGACGCATTTCCCTCGGTTGTTTGGAAGATCCGTGAATGGGCCGACAAGACGCCGGACCGGGTTGCCATGCGCGACAAAGACTTCGGGATCTGGCAAGAGCGCACGAGCGCGCAAGTCTGGGACGAGGTGCTGACCGCGGCTCACGCGTTGCTTGCGCTTGGGATCGAACCAGGGGATGTCACGTCGATCCACTCGGAGGACCGCCCCGAGTGGATCATCTTCGACTTCGCGACGATTGCCATCAGGGGCATTTGCACAGGGATGTATCCCACGAACCCGACGAGCGAAGTCCAGTACCTGCTCAACGACTCCCAGTCGCGGATCCACTGCGCTGAAGACCAGGAGCAGATCGACAAGGTCATCGATCCGGGACGCGAAGCGTTTCCAACGGTCGAGAAGATCATTTACATCGAGCCGCGTGGCGTGCGAACCATGCAGGATGATCGTCTCATGTTTTGGGATGACTTCATGGAACTCGGGCGGCAGCATCGTGAAGCGAATCCAGGAGCCGTAGAGCGACTGATGGCTGAGGTCGATGGTGATGAGGTCATGACCCTCATTTACACGTCGGGAACCACGGGGCCCCCCAAAGGTGCGATGCTCACGCATCGCAACGTCGAGTTCGCGGTTGCCAACGTGTTGAACGATCCGAATCGGTTCAGCGGAGGCAAGGGAGAGAACATCAAGGACGAGAAGCTGACGTATCTTCCGTTGTGTCACGTCGCGGAGCGCCTGTTCTCATCCTGGTCGTTGGCGTACAACGGTCCGATCCTGAACTTCGCCGAATCGATCGAGACGGTGCAGATCAACCTGCGGGAGGTGCAACCGTCGAT
>BTQS01000143.1:0-3958 GCA_036985995.1 Acidimicrobiia bacterium | reverse complement strand
CATAACGCTATTTGTCGGTGCTCGCATAGTCCGCGTCCGCACGTGTGGGCGCCGTTCTCCCCTGAACGGGCAAGAATGGGCGAGATGATCAGCGAAACCCTCGGCGTCATCCTTACGGGTGGCGCCAGCAGCCGTATAGGCACGGACAAGGCGAACCTCGACTTCAACGGTGTCACTTTGCTCGAGCGCGCAATCGCCACCATGGCCGATATCTTCACCACCGTCGTCGTTGCGGGAGGGTCGAACGGTCCCGACGGCATTTCCGTCCTGCCCGATGCGGTCCCGAACGCTGGTCCGCTTGCAGGCCTCGATGCCGCCTACGCCGTGGCAGATGACCGCTCGGTGTTCATACTGGCGCTCGACATGCCCTTTGTAGACGCTGCCACGATTCGAGCCATCGCTGAGCCCGGTGTATCACGACTGGCGGCGAGGATTCCCGTCACCGATGGGAGACATCAGCCGCTTTGCGCCGTGTACGGCAGCGGCCTGGGGACTCTTGTCCGCAGCCAACTCGACTCGGAGGACCGGTCGATGGCGCGGTTCGTGGCCAATATCGAGGCAGTCGAGTTCGTCGAGATGGACGCGTCGAGCTTCATGAATATCAACACGCCCGAGGATCTCAAAGCTGCGCTCAATCGATCCGATCCGCCCCGCAATACACGTTGAATCCGTCATTTCTCACGAAACCGATCACCGTCATGGCGAGCTCCTCGCCGAGGTCTACGGCCAGCGCCGACACCCCGGAAATACCACCGATCACCGGTATGCCGGCCACCGCGGCCTTCTGAACCATCTCGAAACTGATCCGTCCCGACACGAACAGAATGAGATTGTCCGGAGGCCAAGCGGTCCGCGCCAGGTGCCCGACCACCTTGTCGACGGCGTTGTGACGGCCGACGTCCTCGAATGCCGTGACGAGATTGCCGCCGGGCGTGAACGCCGCAGCGGCATGGATGCTTCCCGTCTCTTCGAAGGCGCTCTGGTGTCTGCGCATCGTCTCCGGTAGTGACGAGAGAACTCCCGGTTCGATCAGCGGTCCCGGGCTCATCACCCTGGCAGCTATCCGTACGGCGTCGATCGAAGCCTTCCCGCACACGCCACACGAAGACGATGTGAAGAAGTTCCTGCGGAACTGTTCCGGGTCGACCGTTACACCGTCGGCGAGGACGATGCGATAACGGTCGCCTTCCTGGGGGCCCTCGACCCGTTCGACGGCAACCACCTCGTGGGGCCCAACGACGATGCCTTCGGTGATCGCAAACCCGAGCCCGAGCTCCTCGTCGTTGCCCGGCGTGCGCATCAGGACGGCGATAGGCACGTCGACCAGCCGGAACTCGACCGGTGATTCGTCAACGAGTTGGTCCGGCATCGACTCGGGCGTGCCGTTGCGGTAGCGAATGACGTTCCTCTTCACGCTGTCCTCCCTAGAAAGGAGGCTGTCCTGTCGGGTTCTTCCGTTCTCCCTCGAGGGAGGACAGGCGAGTCTTCGAGCCTGGAGGGTGTTGCAGGGCTCATGCCCCTTGATCTCACGATCAAGAGGACCACCGAACCATGAGGAGGCCTCCAGCCACTCCGGGCTCCCAGGCTCGCAGTCCCCCCTGGCTCGCAAGCTCGCCCGTCCCCCCTGAAGGGAGGACGTGTTGAGTGGCTCACGCTTCGAATTCCGGTTGCACGTACGCGTAGCCGAACCGCCCCTTGATACACAGGTGGCCGCTCGTGACCTCGTGATCGAGCGGCGACGTCACCTTCACGATCCTGTTGTCCTGCACATGGAGTTCGAGGTTGCATCCGACGCCACAGAAGCTGCACACCGTCGTGGTGACAGATTGCCCAGGTTCGTCCCACGTCCCAGCTTTACGCATCGTGTACTCGGAGGTGAACATCAGCGCCCCGGTCGGGCACACACCGACACAGTTGCCGCAGTACACGCAGGCCGATTCCGGGAGGGTGATGTCGAACTCGGTGGAGATGGTCGCTGCGAGCCCTCGTCCTGCGACGTCGATGGCGAATGTGTTCTGGGCGTCGGGACCGCAGGCCGCCACGCAGCGGTAGCACATGATGCACTTGTCGTAGTCCCGGATGTAGAGGTCGTCTTCGATCTTTACATCACGACGTGGCCTTGCCCACGAACCCCACCGCCCAGGGTCCACGCCGTAGCGTTCCATGTGCTCTCGCGTTTCGTCTTCGACGAGCGTCATATCGACGGTCGACGCGAGGAGCTCATACACCGTCTTGCGCGCGCTCTGCACCCTCCCAGATTCGGTCAGGATCGTCATGTCGGGCGTGATCTCTCGAGAGCACGCAGGCACGAGGGTCCGTGAACCCTCCACCTCGACGACACACACCCGGCAGGAGTTGAACGGTGCGAGAGTTTCGAGATAGCACAGGGTGGGGATGTCGATGTCCACGGACGCACACGCCTCGAGGACTGTTGAACCCTCCGGCACGGACACTGTTTCGCCGTCGACGGTGATCTCGACCAGCGTCGTCACCAGGGTGACCTTCGGTTCGATCATGCGTCACCCCCGATCAACCCGATCGAGATCGCCGACTGCACGGCAACGGACGCTGCCTGGCCGAGGCCACAGATCGATGCGTCTCGCAGGACGGTGTCCAAATCGGCGAGAAGCGCCATGTCGGAGGTAGGGTCGCCGTCCGCGGCGATCCTCAGCAATGTCTCGCCCTGACGAACGGTTCCAACTCGACAGGGGACGCAGAGCCCGCACGACTCGTGCGCGAAGAACTCAGCGATGCGGTGAACGATATCTGCCATGTTTGTGTCTGTGTTGAAGACGAGCACGACACCGGAGCCGAGACCGATGCCTCGGGCCAACGTGTGCTCGAACGTGAGGGCCAGATCGAGATCGCTCTCGGTGATGAACGACCCCGCGGCCCCACCGATGAGCACGGCTCCAAGCTCGCCGTCGACGCCACCTGCGACGTTGATGAGTTCACGCGCGGTCGCACCGAACGGCACTTCGTAGACGCCGGGCACAGCAACGTTGCCGGACAGACAGAACAGCTTCGTCCCTGTCGACTCCTCGGTCCCGACATCGGCGAACGCCTCGCCTCCATCGCGAAGGATCACCGGGACGTTGGCGAGCGACTCGACGTTGTTCACCAACGTCGGCCGTCCGAAGAGTCCTGCCTCTGTCGGGAACGGGGGTTTCTGCTTGGGCTCTCCCCGGAACCCCTCGATCGAGTTGAACAGGGCGGTCTCCTCGCCACAGATGTATGCCCCGGCGCCTCGTCGCAGCTCGATCTCGAAGGTGAATCCCGATTCCGCGACGTCGTCACCGATGTATCGTGCAGCGCGCGCCTCTGTGAGTGCTTCGGACAGACGCTGCTGGGCGAGCGGGTATTCGCCGCGTATGTAGATGTACCCGAGTTCGGCACCGGTGGCGAACCCCGCGATCGTGAGTCCCTCGATGACGGCGAACGGGTCTTGTTCGAGGAGCAGCCGATCCTTGAAGGTGCCCGGTTCGGATTCGTCGGCATTGCAGATCGCGTACTTCGGCCCTTCAGCGTTTGCGACAGCCTCCCACTTGATGCCTGCTGGGAACGCTGCTCCACCGCGACCTCGCAGCTTGCTTGCGGTGATCTCTGCAACGGTGCGAGCGGGCCTGAGATCGATGGCGCGGCGCAGTCCGTCGTAGCCTCCGTCTGACAGGTAGGAGGCAAGCGTGGGCTTGGTCGCAGAACCGGTCCTTCGCAAGAGGGGTAGCGACCGTTTGGTGTCGGGCGCTTCATCGGTGGTCTGTGATGTTCTACCTGTTGTGAGGATTTCGATGATCTGTTCGGGTGGCGCCGGTGCCAGAGCGATGCTGTCTTCGCCTGCGATCTGGACGAACGCGGCTGACCCTCGTTCGCAGTGGCCGAGGCACGGTGAGCGAACCCACATGGCATCACCACGTGGTGTGCCTGCGGGACCGAAGGTGGCGGAGAGTTGCTCGAGGGC
>BTQS01000142.1:0-3958 GCA_036985995.1 Acidimicrobiia bacterium | reverse complement strand
GTGCTCTTGACCAGGAGTCCACTCATGCCGATGGCGTCTGCTTCGTGCTCTTCGAATGCTTCGATCATCTCGGCGATCGACACCTTGATCCCGAGGTTGTGGACCCTGTAGCCGTTGTTGGACAGGATGATGTCCACGAGGTTCTTCCCGATATCGTGGACGTCACCGGATACCGTTGCGAGGATGATCGACCCGCGGTCCGCAGAGTCGACGCGGTCGAGGTGAGGTTCGAGGTACCGGACGGCAGCCTTCATCGTCTGTGCTGAGCGAAGGACGAACGGAAGCTGCATCTCGCCGGCTCCGAAGAGCTCGCCGACGATCTTCATCCCGGCCAGGAGAGTGCCGTTGATGATCTCTATGGCCTCGTGTACCTCGAGGGCCTCGTCGATGTCGTCTTCGAGCCCCACAGCGTTTCCCGTGACGATCCGCGTCTCGAGCCGCCCTTCGACAGAGAGACCTTCGAGCGGGTCGACTGCGCTCGCCGACTCCGTCGCGGTCGCGAACGTCTCGAGGAGGACCTCGAGCGGGTCATAGTCCGGGGTCCGGCGATCGTAGATGAGATCGAGGCATGTGGTTCTGTGTGTTTCATCGATCTGGGACAGCGGCGCGATCTTGCCTGCGTGGATGATCGCCGCATCGAGCCCTGCCTCGAGACACTCGTATAGGAACACCGAGTTGAGTATCCGTCTCGCGGCGGGCCGGAGACCGAACGAGACGTTCGAGACTCCGAGCACGGTGTGCACACCTGGAAGCTCGGCCTTGATACGGCGGATGGCCTCCATGGTTTCCATCGCGTCCTTGCGGAGGTCCTCGTCGCCGGTCGAAAGCGGGAACGTCAGCGCGTCGAAGATGAGGTCCTCAGGTGCGAGTCCATACCGGGTTGTTGCGATGTCGTACAGCCGGTGGGCGACCTCCATCTTCCACGCCAGGTCACGGGCCTGCCCGCGCTCGTCGATGAGCAAGCAGATGACCGCGGCGCCGTGTTCTTGTGCGAGCGACAGGACGTTGTCGAGGCGTGACCCCGGCTGGTCTCCATCTTCGAGGTTCACAGAATTGAGCACGGACTTTCCACCGATACGCTCGAGCGCCGCCTGGAGTACCTCCGGCTCGGTGGAATCGATGACGACGGGCGCTGTGACTTCTGTGGCGAAACGTTCCGCGAGCACGTCCATATCGGAGGCACCGTTCCGACCAACGTAGTCCACGCAAAGGTCGACGAGATGGGCACCTTCTGCTACCTGACCTTCACCGATGGACACGCATGCATCGATGTCTCCCTCGAGCATGGCCTCACGGAACGCCTTCGATCCGTTGGCATTGGTCCTCTCGCCGATGATGAGGAACGAGGTGTCCTGTTCGAGCGGGACTGCTGCGTATGTCGACGTCACAGATGCCACGTGTTTCGGAGTTCGCTGCGCCGGCGTCTCGCCGCGTACCGCGTCGATGATCTTTGTGATATAGCTGGGAGTGGAGCCGCAGCAACCACCGACGATGCTCACGCCGTAGTCGTGCACGAAGGTCTTGAGATGGGTCGCCATGTCCTGTGATCGGAGGTCGTAGTGCATGGCTCCATCGACGACTGATGGCAGCCCGGCGTTCGGGATGATGCTGACAGGGGTGCGGGCATGCTGGGTGAGGTAACGCACCGGCTCGTACATCTCGACGGGTCCGGTCGCGCAGTTCATGCCGATGATGTCCGCTCCGAGGGACTCCATGACCGTCACGGCTGCCCCGATCTCGGTGCCGGGGAGCATGCGGCCGGTGAGCTCGATCGTTACCTGGCTCTGGATCGGCACCTCACGTCCTGCGGAGCGCATGGCGCGACGTGCACCGTTGATCGCTGCCTTGACCGACAGCAAATCGAACTGTGTCTCGATGATGAGGAGGTCGACGCCACCATCGATCAAGCCTGCGGCCTCGATCTCGAAGAAGTCGCGAAGCTCGGCGTACGTGATCTGGCCGAGGGTCGGGAACTTCGTCCCAGGCCCGATCGAGCCCGCGACGAATCGCCCCTCGTAGTCGTCTGCGATACGACGGGCGATAGACGCCCCGGCCGAAGCGAGTTCGTAGGCTCTGTCCTCGAGGCCGTATTCACCGAGCGGAACACCGAATGCCCCGAAGGTGTTCGTTTCGATCACGTCTGCCCCCACATCGAGGTAAGCCCGGTGCAGACCTTCGATCACATCGGGCCTTGTGACGTTGAGGAGCTCGTTGCATCCCTCGAGATCCGCGCCTCCGAAGTCGTCTGCTGTCAGGTTCTGAGATTGCAGCCATGTGCCCGTCGCGCCATCGAAGATGATCACTCGCTTGCCGACGGCGTCGAGATAGGCGCTCACGACGCGACCTCAGTGCGGATACAGGAAGGTTCCCTTGTTCGACCCATTGCGGCTCCTCTTCTCTCGAAACGCTCACGCGCCTCGAGCGGAAACCGCTCGGTGACTCTCATCGATCAGGCATTGGCACCGAACAAGTCGGTTGCCGCGGCTTCATAGGGCCTGTCCCTCCACCGCTCTGGATGAGCGCTTCGTGTATGGACTGTAGTCGAGTCGTCGTGCAGGAGAAACGGATTTCTTCAGGAAGCTTCGTGGGCGATGCGCCTCTTGCGACGCCGCCGGATCGCCGATCCGATCCACCCGAGCAGAGCTCCAAGGATCATCGAGACGACGATGACGAGGTACAGGGGTGCTCTGCCGCTCAGGAACAAGAACTCGACGCTGGTGTCATCCGTGTTCTGGAAGATGAAGATACCGGCGACGGCGATGACGACAACGGTGACTATGAGTCCGACGATCCGACGGTTCGAGGCCACTGGCTCGTCGAGATATTCGTCGTTCTCGTCATTCACATGATCCCCGTTCTGTGACGGCGGCTTTGCAGGCCGTGGCTGTGCATATCCCCGGAATGAGCCGACTAGTCGACATCGATGTTGATGCGGCGCAGCATCTGCGCGTTCACCGCAACGACGATCGTACTCACCGACATGAAGACCGCTGCGAGGGCAGGAGGCATGTCGAAGCCCCACGGTACGAGTACCCCGGCGGCGAGCGGAATCGCCACGATGTTGTACCCCGCACCCCACCAGATGTTCTGGAGCTGCTTTCGGTAGCTTGCGCTCGACAACCTCAGTATCTTGACGACCTCTCGAGGGTCGCTCTTGACGAGGACGAGGTCGGCGGCTTGCACCGCAACATCGGTTCCGCTGCCGATGGCGATGCCGATGTCCGATCTCACCAACGCGGGTGCATCGTTCACACCATCGCCGACCATGCCGACACGATCCCCCTTCTCCTGGAGTTGCGACACATACGCGTCCTTGTCCGCAGGGAGCACCTGGGAAAAGACGATGTCGAGGTCCAGGGTGTCCGCGACGGCTTGTGCGACATCGTCACTGTCGCCGGTGATCATCCCGACGCCTACGCCACGCTTTTTCAGTGCCTTGATCGCTGTGGAGCTCTCCGGCCGAACGATGTCCGATATAGCGATCGCTCCAACCGGCGCCTCACCTTCGATCACGTATACCACGGATTCTCCCCGTTCACCTGCGGTGGTGGCGAAGGTGGCGAGGGCAGGTGGCACGACCAGCTCCATGCTCTCGAGGAGTCTCGGGCCTCCAACGAAGACATCCGAGCCGTCGATGGTGGCCCGAACGCCGCGCCCCTTCAAAGCCTCGAACGACGATGGAGTGGGAACGGCGAGCTCGCGTTCCTCCGCCGACTCCCGGATGGCCCGTGCCATGGGGTGTTCCGAGTCGCCTTCGACTGCCGCAGCCAGGGCAAGCGCTCTGTCGGGTGCCACCCCGTCGACCGTCGCCATCTCGGCAACTCCCATTTGCCCGGTGGTGAGTGTCCCCGTCTTGTCGAAGATGATCACGTTCAGATCTTTTGCGTCGTCGATCGCCTCGCGTTTGCGGATGAGGATGCCGTTGGTCGCAGCGATCGATGTGGTGTTGGCGACAACG
>BTQS01000141.1:0-4143 GCA_036985995.1 Acidimicrobiia bacterium | reverse complement strand
GCTCCTCTGCCGTCCCCCTTGAAAGGGGGACAGACCTACCCTGCTCCTCTGCCGTCCCCCATCCGCCGCCGCCCGGGGTGAGAACGATCAGCTCGTCTCCTGCGGCGACATCGAAGGTGCATTTGCCGGGCAAGCGCTCCTTCGACCCGTCCGCGTGGATCAACCAGTCTTCTCCCACCTTTCCGCACTCACCGCCTTCGAGTCCCCACGGTGCTATCAAGCGGCGCTCACCCATCAGCGACACCACGGCATCCTCGTTGAATCGGATCCCGCGTTCGATCCCGTCACCACCTCGGTATCTGCCATCACCGCCGCTCGCCTCGCGCAGTCTGTACCTGGTGATGGTGAGCGGGTAGTGCACACTCAGAGAAGTAATCGGTGTGTTCTTGGTGTTGGTCATGCCCGTCTGTATCCCCGACTGGCCATCTCTGCCCGGCCGCGCCCCCTGGCCACCCGCCACCGTCTCGTAGTACGCGAAGCGGTCGTTGCCGATCAGAACATTGTTCATCGTTCCCTGGCCGGCCGCCGGAACGCGGTCGGGCGCGAACGCTGCAAGCGCCCCGAGCAACGTGTCCGCGATCCTTTGCGACGTCTCCACATTCCCCGCTGCCACGGCTACCGGTGCAGTGGCATCCACGATGGAGCCGGACCGGGTCACCAGCTCTAGCGGACGATGAGCCCCGCCGGTGGGCGGGATCGACGGGTCGGTTGCGACACGCACGGCGAAGGAAAGACACGATCGCGTGACCGCCTGCACCGCATTGATATTGCCCTGCACCTGGTTACCTGAGCCGCGGAAGTCGGCGGTGAGAGTCTCACCGGCCACGGTGATACGCACGGATATCGGGACGAGCTCATCGCCCCACTCCATGAAATCTGTGAACGATACCGTCGCGTCCTCGAGAGCACCGATCGCTGAGCACATCCGTCGTTCGCCGTAGTCGAGTAGTGCCGACGACATTCGTGCGAACTTCGATCGACCGATGTTCGCGATCAGCGCCTCGAGCCTCGCTGCGCCGGCTTCGTTAGCACCGAGCTGAGCAGACAAGTCCCCGAGCCGTTCCACTGGAGTCCGCGTCGCGTTGAGAAACGGATCGAGGAAAACCGGGAGCCAGATTCCATCAACGACCGCGAGCATCGGAGAAACGATGATGCCCTCCTGATCGACTCGTATGGCATGAGCAGGCATCGAACCAGGCGCTTCGCCACCAACGTCTGCATGATGGGCCCTGTTCGCGACCCATGCGATCAAGGAACTGTCGAAGTGAACCGGTCGAACCAGCGTGAGGTCGTTGAGGTGTGTTCCTCCGGCGAACGGATCGTTGACGGCGTATTGCGTCCCCGGCTTCGTATCCAGACCGACCACTCCGATCACGGCGGCAACGGATTCCGGCATCGAACCAAGATGCACCGGAATATGTTCAGCCTGAGCCAGCATTTCGCCATCGGCGGCGAACACCGCAGCAGAACAGTCCATCCGCTCCTTGATATTCGGTGAGAAGGCCGTGTTGCGCAGCACGATGCCCATGTCCTGCGCAATACTCGCAAGCTGGTTGCGGATGACTTCCAGGGCGATAGTGTCGATCTCCATACTCACCAGGTCACCTCGAGCGATCCGTTGAGTTTGACCGTGGCCCGCTCACCCACGTCGAGGAAGGTGGTTGCCTCTTGCTCTTCGATGACCGCAGGCCCGATGATCACGTCGCCGACGCTCAGCGACAACCGGTCATAGATGGACGCAAGCGTCGGGCCGCCGGCACCAACGAGCTCCCTCGTATGGGGCGGGTTTGTTGAACGTCGGCTCCACATGCCGAGATCATCCATCGTGATCCCCGGTTCTCCCCCGGCCGTACAGCGAACCGCGACGATCTCGACGGGATCGCGCGGACGGGCGAAGCCGTTGCGGAGCTCGTGCATATCGTTGAACCGTTCGGCGACCTGATCGAACGATTCAGTACGTTCCCACGGGACACCGATCTCGTGCGCTTGACCGAGATATCGAACATCGAGCACAAGACCCATGGTGACGACCTCATGGCCCGCAAGACGAAGCGCCTCTTTCGCGGACGTCTCGAGTCCTTCGGCAGCGTTTTGGACCGGGGTGAGGTTGCCATCTGTGACGAGTACGGCGCCTGTGAGGTCGATTCGCGGTGGAGCGAGGAGCAGACCGACTGCTGAGAGGACCCCGCCAAACGGAGGTACGATCACGCTCGCCATACCGAGGGATCTCGCAAGGGATGCGGCGTGCAGGCCACCTGCGCCTCCGAACGCAAGGAGCGATGCACCTCTGGGGTCGCTCCCCTGCTCGATCGACACGGTTCGGATGGCTCCTGCCATCACATCCTCCGCAATGGCCACGATGCCGAGTGCGACGTCGGTGAGAGACATCCCGAGTTGCTCAGCGACCGACGTGACAGCTCGCTCGGCGGCTCCAGCGTCGATGCTGAGGGTTCCTCCAAGCATCGCGGCCTGGTCGATCCTCCCGAGAACCACGTTCGCATCCGTGACGGTCGCTTCCGTACCGCCGCGTCGGTAACACGCCGGTCCCGGATTCGAACCAGCTGATCGTGGTCCGACTCGCAGGGCACCCCCGGTGTCGACCCAGGCAACAGAACCGCCGCCTGCACCAACGGTATGGATTCCGGCCGACGCCATGCGGCAGACGTAGCCATCGACCGAACGCTCGTACGACACATCGATGTTGCCGTCCACGATCCGACACACGTCGGTCGAGGTTCCACCCATGTCGAACGAGATCACGTGGTCGATGCCAAGCGCTGAAGCGAACTCACGAGCGGCAACGACACCACCGGCAGGGCCTGACAACAGCACCGCCGCAGGGAGCCCTACCGCGTCGGAGGCGGACATGAGACCGCCCGAGGATCGCATCACGGCCATCGAACCCACGCGACCGCCGCCAACCAGTCGTTCCTCCAGTGCGCGGAGATAACGCTCGGTGATCGGCGACAGATAGGCGTTGAGCACCGTCGTCGACGTCCGCTCGAACTCTCGGAACTCGGGCGACACGACAGAGGAGCGACTGATCGCAACCATGGGTGAAGAAGCTGCAACCCTGGCGGCAGCAGCTGCTTCGCGTGCTGGCTCGATATGGCCATCGAGAAACGAGATCGCGACCGCCTCGGCGTCACCGACATCGATCGTTTCGGGAACCCCTCGCACACCGACACGATCAGACCGAGCCACAAGCGGCTCGGGACGGTCAACGAAGGGGTCGTAGAGCGAAGGGCGATCTTGTCGACCGATCTCGATCACATCCTCGAAGCCTTCGTCGGTGATCAGCACGACACGCGCCCCTGTCCGCTCGAGCAGGGCGTTCGTAGCAACCGTTGTTCCGTGCACGAACGCATCGATGGAGCCGCCACCCGCAAGACGGTCAAGCCCCTCTACTATCGCGTCACTCTGAAGTGCGGAGGTTGAGATCTTGGCTGTCGAAACCGAGCCGCGATCGACAAGGACGACATCGGTAAAGGTACCTCCAATGTCAACCCCGAGGATCATGTGGCTCTCCCACTACGCTGGACACAACACGTAAGGAAGGTGGTCGTGGCTGTAGTCGTTGAGAACACACCGAATCCTCGCGCCATGAAGTTCACGGTTGGTACGCCGGTGGGTGGACCTGCGACGTTCACCGACCCTGCCACAGCGGACGAGCGCGTCGCTGCGGTGCTGAACATGCCCGGCGTCGTGTCAGTGTTCATGACCGGCGATTTCGTGACAGTGACCCGCGGCGAAGCCGAATCGTGGGACTCGATCATCCCTGGAGTCGTCGCCATCCTAGAGTCGTCATTCTCCTGAGGATCCGAGTCGAGTTGGACTCGACCCCAGCTCAACGGCGCTTTGACGTCCGGCACCCCGCCAGCGTAACGGCGCACCGGACAGGACCCACCGTAGGACACGACACATAGTCCGACGTCCCCGATCTGTACGGTGTATCTCTGCCGTGTACGGCTATCGATCTACGGTCCGCGGTTCTCTGTCTACAAGAAGGACAGGAATAGCCACGGGCGGTCCGGCAACGCCCTGATCTTCACCGCCTACGAGCAAGGTCACGGTCACCGCTACAACAGCGTCTCGTACGAACCCGTTGTCGGATTCCGTGATCGTGCGGAAGATCACATCAAC
>BTQS01000140.1:0-4166 GCA_036985995.1 Acidimicrobiia bacterium | reverse complement strand
TCGCCAAGAGCATCTTCGTCGCAGATATCGGTGAAGGCCCGTTCCTCATGATCAACCCGACGATCGTCGAGACGGATGGGAAATGGAAGTTCGAGGAGGGCTGTCTGTCGATTCCCGGGCGCTACTGGACCATCAAGCGATTCGACTACGCGCGTGTCGAAGGCTTCGATCTCAGCGGTGCCCGGGTCACCTACGAAGGCGACGAGCTCATGGGCCGCGCGCTCCAGCACGAGGTCGATCATCTCAACGGGCTCTTGATACTCACCCATCTGAGTCCTCGCATCAAGAAGCAGGTGCTGAGAGAACTCCGCGAGGAAGCGCTCGGAATGTCCCTGGACACCTGATGGGAGGAGTATTTCTCGGCACACCCGCAGCAGCCGTACCGAGCCTGGCGGCCTTCTGCGATGTCGAGGACGTCGATCTGGTCATCACCCAACCCGACCATCGAGCGGCAAGGGGGCCCGGCAACGTGCAACCCCCCGTGAAGGTCGCTGCAGAACAGTTCGGCCTGTCCGTGGCGCAACCCGAAACGGGGGAGGAGTTGTTCGACCTACTGGCGCATCTCGGCCCGACCGTCGGCCTCGTAGTCGCCTACGGAAGAGTTCTCGCACCCGCGATGCTCACCGTCGTCGCGTACGGATTCCTCAACGTCCATTTCTCGTTGCTTCCTCGCTGGCGTGGCGCCGCTCCCGTCGAGCGGGCTATCGCGGAGGGTGACGAGATGACCGGCGTCACCCTGATGAAGATCGACGAGGGACTGGACACCGGGCCGATCCTCGGTGAGGTAGCGACGCCGATTGGAATCACGGAAACGGGAGGAAGTCTCACAGCGAGGCTCTCGTACCTCGGAGCGTCCCTCGTCGACTCGACGCTTCCGGACTACCTCAATGGGCACCGCCGGCCGGTTCCGCAACTCACGACCGGTGCGACGCGGGCAGCGAAACTGTCGAAACAGGACGCACGCCTGACGCCGAACTGGTCGACGGTCGCAGCCGAGCGAGCGATTCGCGCGTTCTCACCACGGCCCGGCGCATGGATCAACATCGAAACAGGGGTTCTCAAGGTGCACCGAGCGAAGCTGTCTGAAGTGTCCGTCGAATCAGGGACGATCGAACTCGTCGACGGAGCGGCTGTAGCGGGATTCGCCGACGGGACACTCGAGCTCCTGTCGGTCCAACCAGCGGGTAAAGCAGCACAGGACGCAACGGCGTGGATGAACGGGAGACGTGGCCAACCTGTCTCGTTCCTCGCCGATGACGACTGAAGCCCTAACGACCAGGGCCCTGGCTGCCAGGACGCTCGACCGTGTACTCAACGAGGGCGCATACAGCAACGTCCTGATCGCCAACATCGATGCCGGAACGAACGTCGATCGGAGCCTGTATCAGCGGCTCGTATTTGATGCGCTTCGCTTTCTCCCCGCGATCGATGAGGCAATCGAAGCGGCGTCATCGAGACGGATCGACCGCATCCAGCGGGAAGTCCTCGCGGTGCTGCGTATCGCCACTACAGAAGTGCGGTACCTTCGCCGTCCGACGCACAGTGCCGTGTCGTCCGCGGTGGAAGCAGTGCGGGAGCTGGGAAGAGGCAAGGCTTCGGGCTTCGTCAACGCAGTGATGCGCAGTGTCGTACGCCAGATCGACGAACCCGTCCCGGCCGAGGCCTACCTCGCCATGCCCGCATGGCTGTACGCACGACTGGTCGCGATCTTCGGAGATGACGCAGACGACTTTGTCACCGCATCCAACTCCGCGGCGCTCACCGGTGTGCGGTCGCGTGACGGACGGCAACGAGGAGAGGCCATAGGCATTCCCGGGGCTGGCTACCTGCCCCACGATGACACGCTCGTCGGGTTGGCCGACGCAGGCACCATCGACATCATTGATCCGGCCTCAGTTGCGGTCGTGAACGCTCTGGAAGTCGAAACTGGCGATAGGATCCTCGACGTCGCTGCGGCACCAGGAGGCAAGACCCGCATCATCGCGGATAAAGTCGGGCCGCACGGACTCGTCACCGCTTGCGACGTACATACCCGTCGGCTCGCTCATGCACGAGAACGCTCCCATTCGATGGAACACATCCGGTGGATCGTGTCCGATGCGTCCAAACCCCCTTTTCGCGACGGCGTGTTCGACAAAGTGCTGCTCGATGCACCGTGTACCGGGCTGGGAACGTTGCGGCGTAGGCCCGAGATCCGCCACCGCGTTGATGAGGCCGCTCCCGCGAGATACGGGCACCTGCAGCGCTCCATGCTCGAGGCCACGCTCGCGCTCGTGCGGCCGGGAGGTCGGCTCGTCTACAGCGTGTGCACCGTGTTCCCTGAGGAAACCACAGAGGTGGTCGGAGGGCTTGGTGCGCTACGACCACCCGAAGCTCCAGGGATCCCCTGGGGCGACGGCTCACTGCTCGCACCACACGTGACCGGCACCGACGGGATGTTCATAGCGGTGTTCGATCGCTGATCACGTGATCTCGATCGAGGAGAGATCATATGAGGGCGACGGGTACGACAGGTCGAGCGACTCGAGCGTATCGATCAGTATCTGTGAGATCACGAGATTGCGATACCACTTGCGGTCCGCCGGTACGACGAACCACGGAGCGGCGACTGTCGATGTTTGGTTGATCGCCTCCTCATACGCCTCCATGTACATATCCCAACGCTCACGAGAGTCGAGATCGCTTGGGTTGAACTTGTAGCTCTTCGCGGGGTCGCTGAGTCTGGCTCGAAGCCGGCTGCGCTGCTCTTCCTTCGAGATGTGCAACATGATCTTGACGATGGTCGTTCCCTCATCGGCGAGCTGTTGCTCGAAGTTCCTGATGTGGGCGTACCTGCGTTGCCAACGCTGTTGCGGCACGAGGTCGTTCACTCTCACTATCAGCACATCCTCGTAATGCGATCGGTTGAAGATCCCGATACGCCCCCTGCGCGGCGCCTGGAGATGCACGCGCCAGAGATAGTCGTGGTCGGCTTCGAGCTCACTCGGAACACCGAAACCGCGGACATCGACTCCCTGGGGGTTGACACCGCTGAAGACCTTGCGGATCGTGCCGTCCTTTCCCCCGGTGTCCATCGCCTGGAGGACGAGCAGGAGCGCGTGGCGACCATCGGCCCACAGCAATCGCTGCAGTTCAGCGAGGCGCTTGTTCATCACCGCCAGGACAGAGCCACTGGCCGATTTCTTGAGGGTTCCGAAGGCTGATCGATCCCGTGGATCCACCGAACCCAGGGTGAACGAACCACCAGGAGCGACACGGTATGTGTCCATGCCTGTTTCCTTCCCACTCGGCGACGCTGCAACCCTATACACTCGCGCCCGATGATGAATGCAGTCCGGATCGCACCATCCATTCTCGCGGCTGATTTCGCGCGTCTTGCCGAATCCGTCGAGCTTGTCGCAGGCGAGATCGATATGTTGCATGTCGACGTCATGGATGGCCACTTCGTACCCAGCATCTCGCTTGGCCCGCCGGTGATCAGATCCCTCAGGGCAGTTACCGACCTGTATCTCGACTGTCACCTGATGATCACCGACCCGCTGCGGTACCTCGAGGACATCAAGACGGCTGGAGCCGATGGTGTGACCGTGCACATCGAAGCCGTGCCTGATCCGTTGCCGGTTGTCAGGGAGGCAGCATTGCTCGGACTCGATTTCGGCCTCGTCATCAATCCGAAGACACCCGTCGATGCGGTGTTCCCGTACCTCGACCGCTGCGCCATGGTGGTCGTCATGAGCGTCGAACCCGGCTTCGGTGGTCAGGCGTTCATCGATTCGTCACTTTACAAAATCGCATCTCTGAGAGAATCCGTTGACTCGCGGGCTCTTGCGACCGATATACAGGTCGACGGAGGTATCGACCTCCACAACGCGGGTCGGGCCCGCTCGGCAGGTGCAAACGTGTTCGTGGCTGGGACCTCCGTGTTCAGGGCCGACGATCCGCTGGCAGCTGTACAGGAATTGAAATCGATCGTGCATGTTGAGGCGAAATGACCGAACGGATCCTCGTCGTTGATGACGACCCCGACATTCTCCAATTCGTGCGCTTGAACCTGGAACTCGATGGGTTCGAGGTAGAAGTCGCGGGAGGAGGTCGAGAGGCATTGGAAAAGGCCGCGGCCGACCCACCGGACCTCATGCTCCTCGACGTCATGATGCCTGAGATCG
>BTQS01000139.1:0-4200 GCA_036985995.1 Acidimicrobiia bacterium | reverse complement strand
CCGCCTTTCCGTGGCAGGAATCCGTCGAACACGAACCGGTCTCCATCGAAGCCGGACACCGCGAGCGCGGTCACAACAGCGCTCGGACCAGGCACGACGCCTACGGCCGCACCGACCTCGATCGCAACCACAACAGCAGATGCTCCGGGGTCCGACACGACAGGCATCCCGGCATCAGACACGAGTACGACCGACACACCGTTTTCGAGCTCGCGCCGCAGTAGAGCGAGGCGAGCCTGCTCGTTGCCTGCGAAGAAGCTCTTCATGGGGACGGAGATACCGAGATGCGACAGCAGCTTTGCCGTGCGCCGGGTGTCCTCTGCGAATATCAGATCTGCAGATCGGAGGGTGTCGGCGACGCGTTCAGACAGATCGTGGAGGTTCCCGATCGGTGTTCCACACAGCGTGAGTGTTCCGGCCATCGCATGGTGATGGTAGGGCCCCGAGAGTGATCCCCCCCGGTGGAGCCGGTACAGCTGTGTCGGTTTCGAGGATCCAGCACACCCGATGGAAGAACACGACGCGCCTGGGCTTCACGAGTCGTGAGCGAATCACACGGCCACCGACATCGATCTCGGACACCCGGATGGGGCTCCGCATCGAAAACGTGTGGATCGAAGATGTCCAGAACACAACGGCACGAGCGTCCGGCAGATTGAGCCCGATCCGACGACGCCTGTGCGTGTCGGCGACAACGACACCGTCGAGTTTCCAGGACGGGTGCCACAAAGAGATTCGACGGTACATTCGGCTCACTGATACGCTTCTCGCACTATGGCAAAGGCAAAACGACGCAAACTCCGCGCCCGCCGCTCGAAGGCGAACCACGGCCGTAAGCCCAACGCGGGCCGCGGCTGAACCAGCCTGTCGCACATCCTTGTCGTTCCATTCCGTTCCACATCCACTGTGTACGACGCGCCGACGTCGAAGTCGAGGGGTCCGTGGGTTGACAGCTGACAGCTGGAACTTCCTACAAGCCGAGCTGGTCCCGCAAGGACGCTCCAGCAGCAGGATCGGTTGAAGCTACGAAGAAGATCCTCTTGTCGACGCGATCGATGAACACGTAGGGATCGCTTCCATCGAACAGCAATCCCCCACCGGACTCCTGCGGGTCGCCTGCCTCCATTGCTCCCCGCGCGTGAGCGATGAGGCCGTTCGCGAGATCTTCGGCATCCTGTTCGCTTTCGCCGAGATACTCCCACGCGATCGATGTGTCGTCGCCTCGGGTGAAGAGACTGTACGTGTCATTGCCCCACCCCGCCGCCGCCTGTGTCAACTCACCAGGCAACAACGTGTCCGTCAGAAGAAGGCGGATTCCCCATTCGCCAAAGGTTGCTTCGTCGACGAGGTCCCACCCGTCCAACGTCACCGTGAGTGGCTCGAGGTCTCCCGGTTGTTCCTTGCGAAAGTACTTGTTCGGATCGAGGATCTGCTCGGAGCTGATCGGTGGATCCTGATACGCCTCATCAACGCCTTTGAGCCCCCCCACAGTGACGATCTGACCCAGGAAGGTGAATCCCTGCTCGTATGGGAAAGCGAGATCTCGCCGCATCCACTCTGGAGCGAGATCGAGGATGGACGTGTCGATCGCCGAAATCTCGATCGCGGCTTGTGCAGCCTCCGCCGGACCGAGCGACTGGAGGAACAGGAACTGTTGGTAGGTGGCATCACCTTCGAAGAGCGCGAGAAGGCCGGAGGCGTCGTCGCCCGTTCCCTCATCGATCCTGCGCTTGTACTCGTCGAAGTAGTCGAAGTGTTGATTCGTGAGTGCATGCACGAGCTCGTGGACGATCGCGATCTCTTGAAGCGGCGTGATGCCGTCGACGGACACCTGGACCACGAGCTCCTTTGCCTTGGGGTCGTAGAAGCCGAACACCTGCTCGGTGTACAGGTCGACCAGGAGTGGTCGGAGATCGACATCGGCATCGAGCATGCCAAGCAGCTTGAGCATCGCCTCATCGGCGACAAGCCCCTCTGCGTCGAGATTCTCCTCGAGATTCGCGTTGAGCCTTGCGGTGAATTCATCCTTGTCGAGGATGGTGACGGTTGGAACAGCAAGGAATGGAAGGCCTCGCGACTCCTCGGTGTCCAGGATCAGCACGCCGATCTCCTCTCGCATCGAAGCCGCCACGTCGTCGGGAATCGAAGGTGAGTTCGATCCGGGGATCGCGGTGAGTGGAAGAGAGGTGAGTGGTGCGACGGTCGTCGTCTGGTCTGTGATCGTCGTTTGTGTAGTTCCGGAAGGAGAGGACGAAGAGGTCCCGTCGCCTGCATTGGTGCATGCGGTCGCGACCAGGGCCACGACGATGACGAGCGACGCGACGACAGATCGTGGAGCGAAGATTCTGGGCACGTCGGCAGGCTACCGGCGCTGGTGTTGAAGTAACGGCGACCTGCACGCATTCCAGCATGGGCATGCCCTCTCACCGTAGGATGGCGCACATGACGGATTCTGATCACGTACGGAACGACAAACGGACCATTTTCGGATGGGCCATGTACGACTGGGCGAACTCGGCCTACATAACGATCTTCGGTGCCGTCATCGGTGCGTTCTTCACGGGATCGATCATGCCGGAGAGCGGTACCTACTGGGGCCTGTCTGGTGAAGCCCTCTTCTCGATCCTCGTCGGGATCGGGTCGATCCTCCTGCTCCTCGCCATGCCGATCCTCGGTGCGATCGCCGACTTCGCCGATGCAAAGAAGCGGTTTCTCCGGAACTTCGCGTTCGTTGGTGCGTTCTTCGCTCTCGTCATCCCGTTCATCCCCGATGGACAGGTAGGGCTCTTCCTGCTCGTTGTCGTCGTGAGCCAGTTCGGGTTCGTCGCAGCGAACGTGTTCTACGACGGGTTCCTCACCGACATCAGCAGCGACGACACCATCGACAAGGTCTCATCGAAGGGCTTCGCTCTCGGTTACCTCGGTGGTGGTCTCTATCTGCTCGGGGCGTTCGTGCTCATCTTCCTCTCCTCGGATGAGCCTGGTGCAGCACTCTCCGAGACGCTCGCCGCGCGGATCGCCATCTTCGGTTCAGGCATCTGGTGGATCGTCTTCGCTCTCTTCTCGCTCTCCCGCCTCCCGGATGACCTCGAAGGGGCTTCCGAGAGGCGAGGTCTCTCCACGTACATGTCGATCGGGTTCGAGCGGACGATCAGCACCATGCGCAAGCTCGGGAAGTTCCCGCAACTCCTGCTCTTCATCGTTGCCTTCATCATCTACAACTCGGGCACAGGGACAGTCATCGCAATATCAGGCCCCTACGCTGAGGACACACTGAACCTCGATCTTCAAACGATCGCCCTTGCGTTCTTGATCGTGCAATTCGTCGCTTTCTTCGGGGCATACATGTTCGGTGCCCTTGCCGGCCGGATCGGACCCAAGAGTGCAGTGATGGTCTCCCTCGTCGTGTGGACCGGTATCGCTGCAGGGGCGTACTTCATCCCTGAAGGCTCCTCCGCCGGCTTCCTCGCCCTGGCATCCGTAGTCGGTTTCGTGCTCGGAGGCGTCCAAGCGCTATCCCGGAGCCTGTACGGCACGATGATCCCCGAGGAGGCTTCGGCCGAGTTCTTCGGCTTCTACTCCGTGTTCTCGAAGCTGTCCGGCATTGGACCGCTCGTGTTTGGTGCCGTCAGCGCCGCAACGGGCTCCGGGCGAGCCGCGATCTTGTCGGTGGCGGCCTTCTTCGTCGTTGGTCTCATCCTTCTGGGCATGGTCGACGTCGAGGCAGCTCGAGCATCTCGAGATGACTGGGACTTCGAAGGGTCCGAGGCGGAGGTTGCGTGAGGTGGCCTCCACGAGTACGGACCGCCCACTGTCAATCGCGGATATCGAGCTGACGACACCCGACAGGGAAACGATCGTGCTGAGAAATCGCATCGAGGTTCCGACGATCGTGATCCTTGCAAGGTACTACGGCTGAGCAGGCTGCCTCGACATGCTGGCGCAGGTGGCGACAGCTCATCCCCGGATCCTCGAACAGGGTGGCGACGTGATCGGTGTCGCTCCCGCCGCTGGGTACCAGGCCACTCACCTCATGGAGACGTCCATCCCGTACGAGCTTCTCATGGACCGCGACCACGAGCTGGCCGAACGCATCGATCTCGGGAGCCAGTCCCTCCTGGCGTTCGTGTTCAACCTCAAGGCATGGTGGAACTACCTGTCGGCGTTTGCGAGGCATTGGCGGCAGGGAAAGATCACGGC
>BTQS01000138.1:0-4225 GCA_036985995.1 Acidimicrobiia bacterium | reverse complement strand
CAGGAACGCGAGCTCGTCGATCTCCTGCAAGAAGTCGAAACCTTTGCAGAGAACGAGTACCTGCTCGCGCTCCAGAAGGGCTCACGGGTGGACCCCGACACGTTCGACTTGGTAGCGGAGAAGGTGGCTCGCTACACCAGCCTTTCAGAGGATTTCGTGCGACGTAGCGACCTTCGGATCGAGAAGTTCCATTTCATGAAGGAACTGCTGAGAGACAAGAGGCTCACGGTCGGTCGCCTCGATAGTCGCTACCGCGGTGTTGACCGGTACGACGTCGGGTCGATGCTCGAGCACGACCCTTCCCTCGACGTGTGGATGGGTCCGTTCTCCGCAATGCTCAACGACTATGTCCGTCGGGATCTCGACTACGAGAGCGACCTCGTGTACGAGGTGTTGAATCCGAACGTGTCGCCATGGAACTACGAGAACTTCCAGAATGCTTACGTTGACGTATCCGAGACGTTGCGCGACACCATGACTAGGAACCCGCATAGGAAGGTGTACATCGCAAGCGGTTGCTTCGATCTCGCTACCCCGTACTTCGCCACCGAACACACTGTTGCCCATCTCGGTATCGAGGAGATGCTTCGAAGCAACATCGAGATCTCGTACTTCGATGCCGGACACATGATGTACGTCCACGCACCATCCATCGAGAAACTCGGCACAGAGCTGCGGGGATTCATCGAGTCCTCCTCCTGACCGGTACTCGGAGCCTCACGGCGATTCGACACGTAACCGTGGGTAGTGTCGATATTGTGAGGCCGGTCTCGGAATCGGTGGTCGCGCGCCACGCCGCATGTCAACGCTGTTCGAGTTTCCCCATGCTGGTGGCGCGGTAGAGATGCTTCGGCGACTCGTCCGTCGAGGTATGACCGTAACACTCAATCCAGGATGCTCAACCAACCCGTACGTGCTCCGGTGTCGGTTCGGTCACGGGTCGGACGGAATCGGTATCGGCTCCTCGTCCGGCCAGGGGTCGACGTCGATGAGCTTGCGCCAGATGTAGACACCGACGTCACGGATCGACGCGATGACGGGGACCGCGAGCAGGGAGCCGAGAAGGCCACCGACCTGGAAGCCCACAAGAAGACCGATCAGGACTATGGCGGGCCTCAGTTGCACCGCTGTGCCCATGACTCTTGGAGCGATGATGTTCGCCTGAGCCTGTACAACCAGGATGTAGATTCCGATCACGATGAGGGCGAACCAGTAGTTCTCGAGGTCGGGCCACCGGGTCGATCCCGATAGCAACGCTGCGAGAACAGCCGGAATCGCTGCGAGGATCGGGCCGAATGTCGGGATCATGTTGAGCACGACCATGATCGCTCCCATCAGGAAGGCGCCGGGAAGACCGACAGCCAACATCACGAGGAACACGAAAAGTCCTGTGATCAACGAGTTGATCAATTGTCCGTATAGATAGCCTCTCCATACCCGCTTTTGCCTCATCATCATCATGAGGCCGTCGCGCTCGTAGCCGGGCGGGAGGTTGGCCACGGTCGCTCCATGCATTCGCCGGCTATCGGCATTCAGGTACATCGCGACCAACGTCGTGACGATCGCTGAGGTGATGACGGCAGTGACGATGCCCAAAACCGTGCGGAACCCGCTCAGGCCGGTGCCGAGATAGGCGAGGAATCGCTCCGCATCGATGACGATCCCGCCCTGTCCCTCACCCCCACCAACCGACTTCTGGAGACCATCGAGTACCGAGGTCATATCGATCGTGATCCCGAAGATGAAAAGCTGACCATTGGAGTTCACCTGCTCGAGTAGCCAGACTCTCACGTTGTCCACCAAGCCGATGGGATCGAGTTCAGTGATCGACTCGACGATCGACCGGGCCATCAGCACCCCGAACGCCAGAGTCCCTATGAACACCACGAGATAGGCGACCAACAGCGCGAGGCCCCGAGGCAACTTCAAGTACTTGACGGCAAGGCGGATGAGCGGAGCGACGAGGAATGCGATGAGGCTCGCCAACGCTGCTATCGCGATCACGTTGCGGACGAGGTAGACGCCGACGATGGCGAGCACGAACGCCATGCCGATCACCAGGAGCTTGGTGTTTTCGCTCCATGACGGCGACGGCGGGTACACTTCGGCCGCCGCGCTCATGTCCGCGACGTCGTCGGCTGTTCCCGATGAGGCAGCGCCGTTGGATGTGTCGTCCATGCCACTACGCTAGGGCATCGCATGGCGTCGACGCGGTAGCCTCACTTCATGAGCGTCTATGAACGAGCCCTCAAACGTTTGAGCACCACAGCATGGTTCCGGTGGACACTGTCGAAAGTCGCAACTCCACTCGACATGAAGTTCAAGGGAACACGGTTCGCACCCTCGCGGTTCGGTGTCGATCTGCCTCTGTGTTTCCTCACGACTACAGGAGCGCGCAGTGGTGAACCCCGAACGGTTCCGCTCTTGTACGTGCCGCGCGATGGTGGCGCCATAGCGGTGGCCGCTACAAATTTCGGAACCGCACACCATCCCGGATGGGCGTACAATCTCGAGGCGGAACCTGCTTCATCGCTCGAGATCGGCGATGAGGCGCTCGATGTGGTGGCACGACGTGCCACCGATAGCGAGATGGCTGAACTCTGGCCACTCTTCGATGGGGTTTGGCCCGGATACGAGTCCTATCGGTCGATCGCACCTCGCGATATCAAGATGTTCATCCTCGAGGCCGAGGCGGAGTGAGAGGTCATCCGAGCGCCTCTCTGGCAACCGACACGACTTGCTCGAGTTGCTCATCCGAGATGACCAACGGTGGACAGAACGTGATCGTTTGCGGCAGCGGCCTCACGATCACACCAGCCTCGAGCATGCGTGCGGCGACGTCCGCCTCGTTGCACTCGGGAGTCATCGAGATCGCCCACATACCGCCGATGCCGCGAGCATCGCTCACAAGCCCTGCGTTGACAAACGCTCCAAGACCCTCACCAAGGATCCGTTCGATAGCCGCCACACGGCTGAGAAGTCCCTCTCTCTCGAGTAGGTCGATGTTGGCCAGCCCCGCGGCACAGGCCGTCGGGTGACCCGAATAGGTGAACCCGTGACGCAGGATGTACTCGGAATCCGACTCGAGCGTGTCTGTGACCGCATCGCCTACGATCACGCCGCCCAGCGGCTGGTATCCGCTGGTGACAGCCTTCGCAAACGTCGTCAGATCCGGTGTCACGCCGAACCTTTGTGAGGCAAACCAGGTTCCGAGACGACCGAATCCTGTGATCACCTCATCGAATATGAGATATGCACCGTGCTGGTCGCAGAGCTGCCGAAGGCCGTCCAGGTAGCCATCAGGGGGTGGCCATACTCCCCCCGCTCCCTGGACCGGTTCCGTGATCACGGCAGCGATCTCTCCCCGATACTCCTCCATCACCGCCTCCATCTTCCCCAGATCGTCGGCGTCAACGTTGACGATGTCGCCCACGAACGGACCGAACGTTGCCCGGTTCGGCGGAAGACCAGATATCGACGTACCTCCGTACCCGACACCGTGGTAGGCCCGTTCACGCGAGATGATGACGGTTCTTTCGGAATGGCCTGCCTGGGCCTGGCCGGCTCTTGCGATCTTCATAGCGGACTCGACCGCCTCGGAACCCGACGAGCAGAAGAACACCCTGGCATGGTCATGGGGACAAAGCGCGCTGATCCTGTCAGCGAGCGCGTCCGCCGGCTCGTTCGTCCAACTGGTGAACGCGTGGAAAGCCGCGAGTTGATGCGCCTGGTTCGATATGGCATCGGCGATCGCGGCCTGGCCGTACCCGGCGTTGGCATACCACAACGACGCCATGGCATCTATGTACACATTGCCGTAGGAATCAACGACCTCGGCTCCCCGCCCCCCGACGATCGACACATAGTCGCTTGCATCACGGGCTGGAGGGGCGAACGGGTGGAGAAATGTCGGTTTCGCCATGACCACATTGTACTTAGGAGAGGTGCACGGTCAGCTTTACACTGCGTAACATGGCCGAACGTATCTCTCCACAGGATCTCCCAGCGGGATACAAACCGCACATCGGAGCTACTCGCCAGTACATGAGGGACATCATCCTCGGTGTCAACGACGGTCTCGTCTCCACCTTCCTCCTCGTGTCCGGGGTCGTCGGTGGTGGACTCGATTCGGTCGATGTGCTTCTCACGGCAACAGCGGGAGCTATCGCCGGCATGATCTCGATGGCGGTCGGTGAGTACCTCGCCACAAAGTCGCAAGAAGAAG
>BTQS01000137.1:0-4407 GCA_036985995.1 Acidimicrobiia bacterium | reverse complement strand
GTGGGCGCTACTGGATTTGAACCAGTGACCCCTGCCGTGTCGAGGCAGTGCTCTGCCGCTGAGCTAAGCGCCCGGATCTGTTGATGAGACCACAAGATAGCGACCGGTACCGGAATACTGCTTCGCCGGGTCCTGTGTTCGAGGCGACGCCGGGAATCGAACCCGGGTCGAGGGTTTTGCAGACCCTTGCCTAGCCACTCGGCCACGTCGCCACAGTGAAAGGCGGCCACACAGACCGCCCTCATCGGAGCGGACGACCGGGATCGAACCGGCGACCTCAACCTTGGCAAGGTTGCGCTCTACCAGCTGAGCTACGTCCGCGGTGCCGTGATGGTACCACGGCCGGGCTCTTTCTAGACTCCAGATACACCTGTAGATCCGAAGCCGCCCTCACCACGAGATGACGCTTCGAGATGGTCGACCTCGATGAATTCGGGTTGTTCGACCGCCACGATCACGAGCTGGGCAATGCGGTCGCCCGGCTCGATCAAGAAGGCACGGTCACTGTGATTCACAAGGCCTACCTTCAGCTCCCCCCGGTAGCCGGAATCGACGAGGCCCGGAGCGTTGATGACCGTGATGCCCTCATATATCGCAAGACCACTTCGAGGAAGCACGAATCCCGCATACCCCTCAGGGATCGCCATAGACAGTCCGGTCCCAACCAGCGCCCGCTCCCCCGGTCCGATCTCGACGCGCTCGGCGGCGGCGAGGTCCGCCCCTGCGTCGAAAGGATGAGCGACCTGCGGAAGCGGATACAACGAATCTGTGCGGGTTACGGGTATCTTCATGACTGGATTCTCCCACGGAGCGCACCGGTATGGCCAAGCAAACCCCAACGGGTCCGAGCCCCGACAACGGTACGTGGTTCCTCGAGGTAGTGAGCGCGAAGTCACCATCGCCCACCCCGAGTGAAGCCATCGCCGAGCTCACACGCGAGAACACGGTGCCCGACCTACCCGCCCATGACACTGAGGCCTCTCCCCCCTCCGAACCCGACAACGTCGAGATCCTGCTCGTCTCCTTCGACGGGGATCCCGGCACATCGCTGTCCTCATTCGATCCCATCCCGGCGCTCCCCTCCCCACCGCCGGATCTCTTGGGGTCAACGATCGAAACGGATCTTCTCAATTCGGCACCTATCATGGATGACTTCGACGATTCGGTACTCCCGCCCGCACTCCGGACCAAACGTCGGTTCAGGTGGCCTGTCATCGTCTTCCTGGTGTTCGTCACTGCAGCTGTCGGTATCGCTGTAGTGTGGCTCCCTCGTGCTGTAGCGCAGGAAGCCCTCGCCGTCCGCCAGAGCTACTACGACGCCACCCTTGCTGTGCGGACCTACCTACCGCCGTCGCAGACAGCCCTCGACGCGATAACGAACCCGGGCTCGACCGACTCCGACGTCGGAGAATCTGTGCCCGTGATCACCAGGCTTTCGAGCCACGCGACCAATCTCGAAACCGTCGCCGCGGCACCTCTGCCGACAAAACTGCCTTTGGTGCCTTCGGGCCCGATCGACGCCCTCGTGCCACTCAGGGACCGCTCGGCGATCCTTGCCTCCGACTCGTCTGAGATCGCGCGCAGACTCGGCCACGGATACGTCTACCGAACATCCATACCCCAACTCCTCAATACCGGAGAGCTGCCAACATCCGGAACGACCGCGGTGGTCAACGAACTTTCCCTACGGCTCGCGTCGTCCCTTGCCGACGATGCCGCGCTCATCGCCGACCTCCCGACAGATTCGTCCTTCGCATCCGTCCTCGATCAGGCAACGAAGGCTCTCGACCGCTACGGGCCATGGCAAGATGAGTACTTCGCAGCGCTCACCGGCGAAGATCCCGACTCAGCCGCCGTGCTCGTGTCCGAACTCGACACGATCAGAACCGAACTGGTCGCTCAGAACGAGCGGGCACTGCTCGAGTTCCGCACGGAGATGGACGCCAGGATCATGTCTCTCGCCGGTGAACTCGAGGCCCACCTCGACGACCTCAGCCGTTAGCTCCCCCGTCTGCATCCAGGGAGGCCACTTCCTTCTCGAAGTCGGAGGCCTTCTGGAATTCCTTGTACACGGAGGCGAAGCGGAGATAACCGACCTCATCGAGGTCGCGAAGGCCCTCGAGGACGATCGCCCCGATCTCATCGGCATGGATCGAGCCCTGGGACGTGTAGGCGGCTCGCTCGACAGTCGCGACCAGGTCATCGACGGCCTCCTGGGCAACCGGCCGATCCGCGAGCGTGATCTCGACACCAAGGCGCACCTTCGACGCATCGAACGACTGACGCCGTCCATCGCGCTTGACCACCACAACGGCGGAGGCCCGTTCGAACGTCGTGAAACGGTGACCGCATCGCGGACAAGAACGCCGCCGACGTATCGCCCGACCCTCGTCGGCCGGACGTGAATCGATCACCCGGGTATCACCTGTGGTGCACAGCGGACAGCGCATCGCCTCAGCGTACCCCCAACGGGTGTGATCCGTTTCGCGTGCGAAGATCAGGACCTCGTAACGACCGGGATCTCGATCACCTGGCCGGCCTGAAGCGTCGAAGCGTCAACACCGTTGATCCGTCCGATCGTAGCGACGAGCCGCCGACGATCGACGCCCTCCGGCCCGTACACCTCGGCGATCTCCCACAACGTGTCTCCTGCCTTGACGCGATACTCGAATGTGTCCGTCACGTCACCCGTCGCTTGCCCCGCAGAGGCAAGGAGCAGCAACACGACGACGACCGTGATGGAGATGATGAAAAGCGCTCGGATACGGGCGCCGGTGATCGTTGCCATGTTGCTGTCTCCCTTTCCCTGCTACCCGGTCGCCCGGGAGGAGCTGAGCTCCTACAACCGAAGGTATCGGCCGGGTGTGACACATCTCGATGCACGTGGGCGCAACACCGGTGCACAACCTGACCGAACACCTGTTCGGTATACGAGCAACCTATCGAACATATGTTCGATTGTCAAGTCGAACATATGTTTGGTCCGTTCGCGAAAAACGGGTAACCTTCCGATGACGACGACGAGGAGGGACCGTGACAGACCGAGCCAACCTGACGCAGAGGCAACGAGAGATCCTCGACCTCATCAGTGCGACCGTTGCTCAACGCGGATACCCACCGTCTGTGCGCGAGATCGGTGACGCCGTAGGGCTCCGTTCCCCGTCGACGGTCCACAGCCACCTCTCCACCCTCGCAGCCGGAGGTTTCATCCGGCGCGACCCTTCCAAGCCACGAGCCATCGAGGTCCTCGAAGACGACGGCGCCACCGCGATATCCCGCGCGGCGACCCGTGACGTGCCACTGGTCGGGCACATCGCAGCCGGGTCCCCCATCCTTGCTGAAGAAGACATCGAAGAGGTCTACCCCCTCCCCACGGAACTCGTCGGCCAAGAACCAGTCTTCATGCTGAGGATCCGCGGCGACTCGATGATGAACGTTGGGATCTACGACGAGGACTACGTCGTGGTGCAGAAACAGAGCACGGCGCGCAACGGGCAGATCGTCGCGGCGCTCGTCGACGGCGAAGAAGCCACGGTGAAGACATACCGACGCACCGACACCGCAGTCACGCTCATCCCTGAGAACGACGCATACGAGCCGATGGTGTTCAGCAACGACCTCGTGATCCTCGGCGTCGTCGTGGCGGTCCTGCGCAGACTCGGGTGATCAGTCGAGCGTCCCGGTGTAGACCACTTCTGCCGGCCCCTCCATCCATGCACCGGCGTCATCGAACGTGATGGTGAGAGTGCCACCCGGAAGGTTCACGGCAACCGGGATCTCAACGGCTGCGATCGTGTGGGCGATGTAGGCGGCTGCCGTAGCCCCCGTACCCGAAGCACGTGTTTCGCCAACGCCCCGCTCCCAGATTCGCGCCTTGATCCCGCCTTCCTCGAGTACCTCCACGAACTCCACGTTCGTGCGATTCGGGAACAGCGGATCGTTTTCGATCTCGGGCCCCACGGTGGCCACAGACGCCTCATCGACATCATCTACGAGCAGCACCGCGTGGGGGTTGCCGATGGCTAATGGATGTACCTCGTGCTTCCCAACGGTCAACGTTCCCGTGCGGAACGGATTCGGAACGCCGACGAAGCCGACCACCGATCCGTCCTTGACCGTGACTTCGTGGTCACCAACAGCGGTTTCGACGATGAAGCGACGCGATGTGACCCATCCCCTGTCGTACCCGAGCCTTGCCACGCAGCGCAGACCGTTGCCTGATATCTCAGCGACACTCCCGTCTGCGTTCCAGAGGCGCATCGATATACGGTCGACGTCGATCAGCTCGATCACGAGAACGCCGTCGGCGCCGACACCGACGCGTCGCGCACACCACCGCACGACATCGGAGGGGTCCGGATCGAAGGGCCCGTCGATGGCGATGAAGTCGTTCCCGAGGCCGTGCAC
>BTQS01000136.1:0-4454 GCA_036985995.1 Acidimicrobiia bacterium | reverse complement strand
CGATATCGAGAGACACATCGCTCGGATCCAGCTCGACGGCTTTTCCTTCGATGATGAGTACCACCGGCTGGGACACGAGCGTTTTCTCGTAGGAAGCAACGACGGCGAAGGTGTCGTCGAGCGTGAGACGCGAGACGTCGGTTCCTGCGACGGACACACCGCGGCTGACACGATCAGCGGCTATCACCTCGTCGTGGACGTACCCGGCGGCAACGAACAACATCAGGGCGATAGGAATGCCGACTACCAAAGCGATGATGTATCGGCGCACAACCCTCCTGATGACCGGCCATCCGACGATTGTATGCCGTCATCGCCGATATGGGGCGCAATGGCACATATTCATATCGGCGATGTGTCCCAAAGATCAAGAGTGCGATTTCGCGTTCTTGCGTAACTGAGTCCCGAATGGAAAGGGTGGCTTCAAGTGGTGTGCGCGACGGGCGTTTACTTCCGGTCAGCCCGAGGGCTCTTCTCGTCAGGCGGGGCAAGCTCTGGCGATCCCCAGTCGGCTTCCAGGGCGGATCGCATCGCGGTGATGTGTTGAACGCCGATCCGGGCCCGAAGCCCCGACTCGATTTCGGCGAAAGCGCTCCGGGCTGCTGCGATTGTGCGCTCGCCTTCGTGGGTGACGACAACGAGCTTGGCGCGGCCATCGCTGGGGTCGGCGATCAACTCGAGAAGCCCGATATCTACGAGTTCACCAATCGTCTGGTGAACCGCCTGACGCGTGACGCCGATTCGGCGGGCGAGCTCGGTCGATCGGGTCCCCTCGGGGTCGATCGACGCGAATACCAGCGATTGTGCCGGCGTCATCTCCGGCCGTCCGAGAGCTGTCAGCCGGGAGCGGAGCGCCAGGTCGGCCCACCGGAACCGGTCGAGGAGGAGGCGAGCCAGTGGTCTATCCATATCTATAGTCAAGCAGCTTGACAGTATCCCTGCAACTTGATAGTCTTCGTCAAGTAACTTGACTATATCCCCTAAGGAGGAATGATGTCAACATCCGAAACTGCGGTCATCTCAGTGACGATCGACGCTCCCTTTCAGACCGTCGCCGCGGACCTCGCCGACCCACGAACACACAGTGAGTGGGCTACCGAGTTCATTGCGGGTTCAGCGGTCCCGGGTCCCGATGACGACACAGTCGTCGTCCCGGTCCCGGCCATGGGCGGCCCCACCCGGTTCAGGATCGACGCCGATGCTGAGCGTGGCATCTTCGACCTGTATCTCGCTCCCGGCGAAGCGCCGTTCGGGCCTCCACTTCCGGTCAGGTTGGTGCCCAACGGTGACGGGGTCGACGTGCTGTGGGTGCTGGGAAGGAACCCGATGATGGACGACGACGCCTGGCGTGAGGGTCAGGACTCGATGGCTCGCGAGCTCGTGGGTCTCAAGAATCGACACGAGCGATAGCTTGCCAACTGGCGAAGAGCCCGGCACGGTTGTGTGGGCTTCGTCGAGTTGAGAACTTCGCTAGAGACGCTTGTCGTCCGTCATGAGCTCCCAGAACTCGATCTCGGACTCGATCGCAATTTCTCTCAGCTGTGCGGCGATCTCTTCGAGACCCTCTACCTTGATTCGATCCTCGCCGTAGGGCGTGCGCAACGTCTCGTCGGTCCATTCCATGACGACCTTGTTGCGTTCCCCCGGCGTTGTACCGCTGTTGAAGTACACCCTGGACTCCGAGCGCTTTCCTGCTTCGAGATATGCCACACCGATCGAATCGATGAGCGATGCTGCCTTGCGGGCTTCGCCCGGCTTGACGGTGTAGATGCGACGGACCAGGTACATGGCGCCCTCTCTGTATAGGTGTCGGGAAGCCGACGGTAGCCGAAGTTGAGAGCTTCGTTTGACGTCAGGTGAGTGCGGCGAGGGCATCGAGTACGCGGTCGACCTCGTGGGATGTGTTGTAGTGGACGAACCCGATGCGGACGAGGCCGTTGCGTGCGTGTCCCAGACGATGCATGACCTCGTATGCGTAGTAGTCCCCGGACCATACGAACAAACCCTGGCGACCGAGGCTTTTGGCGACGGCCCCCGGGTCGATGCCATCCACGTCGATAGCGAAGGTTGGCGTACGGTGCTCCGAAGTGACGTGTCCGTGCAGCGTGACATTCGGAATCGCCTCGATCCCCGCAAGGAAACGATCTGCCAGAGCCGTTTCGTGGGACCCGATCGCCACATACGCCGAAACGACCCGCTCCCGTCGGGTCGTGCCGGATCCACCTGATGCGATGTAGTCGACCGCTGCCGTGACGCCGGCAAGTGACTCGAAGGACTGTGTCCCGGTCTCCCATCTCTCTGGCGCCTCCTCGGGTGCCGGTCGGAGCTTGTACGGCTCGATGCTCGTAAGCAGATCTCCTTTGCCGTACAGGCACCCGATGTGCGGTCCGAACCACTTGTACGCCGAGGCGACGAGAAAGTCGGTCCCCGTGGCCGCGACATCGACGAGTCCGTGGGGTGTGTAGTGCACGGCGTCGAGATAGGTGAGCGCATCGACGCCGTGGGACCGTTCCACGATGTCGGCGACGGGCGTGATCGTGCCTACGGCATTGGAGGCATGGGTGAAGGCGACGAGGCGTGTCCGAGCGTCGAGTACTTCATCGAGAGAACCGAGGTCGAGGTCACAGCCGTGTTCCGGATCGAAGTCGACGAACCGAACAGAGACCCCAACGTCGTGGGCGGCTTGGGTCCACGGGGACACGTTCGCATCGTGGTCGAGCCTCGTGAGCACGATGTTGTCCCCTGATCGCCATGTCCGAGCAAGTGCTCTCGACATGGCATACGTCAGTGACGTCATGTTCTGCCCGAACACGATCTCGTCGGGTCGGGCATTGAATAGATCGGCGACCGCCTGCCTGGCATGGTCCACGACATCGTCGGTTTCAACCGACGTGACGAACGGGCCGTGCAGGTTGCTGCCACCGGCAGTCATGAACCCTGCCATGGCCTCGACAACGGACCCGTGTGCCTGCGTGCCTCCGGGTCCGTCCAGATAGGCGACCGGCGTGCCGTCGAGAGAACGCGTGAGGGCAGGGAACCCCGATCGGACGATCTCGATATCGAACATGTGTTGCACGCTACACGGTCACGCACCTGTGCGATCTGGTGAGCGCGAACCGCTTCTCATGTCAATAGCTATCCTGTCGTAAGAATCGCATGTCTTAGCTTGGAGGCCACAAGTCGTGGAAGTTGTTCCGAAGTATCCGGGCATCCGGATCACCACGAACGGGAATCAGATCGTCTCCTATCACACAGAGGCACGCATCACCCAGGGTGGTGTCTTCTACCCGATCACGCCGTCGACCGAGATGGGGGAGAACTACCAGCTCGCCTATGCCGAGGGTGTGCTCGACGTCTTCGGCAACCCCAAGATCGCGATCGAGACCGAGGGTGAGCACGCGGCGCAAGGCGGAGCGATCGCCTACTCGATGACGGGCCATCGCACGGTCAATTTCACGTCAGGCCAGGGGGTCGTCTACGGTCTCGAGCAGTATTATCACGCGCCGGGAAAGCTCTCGACGATGGTGCTCGAGGTTGCAGCGAGGGCACTCACCAAGCACGCGCTCAACGTCCATTGCGGGCACGACGACATCTACGCGGCGCTCGACACCGGGTGGATCATGCTGTTCGCAAAGGACAGCCAGCAGGCGGCAGACCAGGCGCTGATCCTTCGCAAGGTCACCGAGTTGTCGCTGAACCCCGGCATGAACATCCAGGACGGGTTCCTCACATCGCATCTCGAGCGGACGTTCTACAAGCACGAGGCCGACCTCATCCGGGAATTCCTCGGTGCTCATGACGACGTCATTGACACGCCGACCGAGGCGCAGCGGGAGCTGTTCGGGCCGACGAGAAGGCGCGTCCCCGTGATGATGGATCTCAAGAATCCGATGCTGCTCGGGCCGGTACAGAACCAGGAGCACTACATGAACGGCGTTCTGGCGCGCCGGAACAACTTCTCTGAGGACATCCTTCCATTCCTCGAGGCAGTCTACGAGGAGTTCGCCGAGCTAACGGGCAGGCACTACGGTCTCGTGAGCGAGTACCGCACACAGGATGCAGAAACCGTCTTCGTGTCGCTCGGTTCCGCGGCAGAGAACATCGAGGCCGCTGTCGACTACCTGCGAACCAACGACGACGCGTCGGTCGGATCCATTCACATCAACGTTCTCCGTCCGTTTCCCGAGGCTGCAATCGTCAAGGCTCTGTCAGGCAAGAAGTGCATCGTCGTGCTCGAACGCGCAGATGATTCGCTGTCCGCGGACAACCCGTTGACCCGCGAGATTCGCGCAGTGCTCAACAAGGCTTTGGAAATCGACCGAAACAGCTTCACCTCCGACATCCCTGCGATCGCCGAACCCGACATGCCGACCGTGCTCTCGGGCTCCTACGGCCTGGGGTCGCGGGACTTCCGCCCCGAAGGGATCATCGGTGCCTACGAGTACGCGATCGGT
>BTQS01000135.1:0-4616 GCA_036985995.1 Acidimicrobiia bacterium | reverse complement strand
GAAGTCGTGGTGTCGGCTGTCGATGGACTTGCCGACCGCCTCATGGAAGGATCGATATCAGGTGATGAGTGGATCGTGCGAAACGGCAAGGCCCGTCATATCGGTGGTGGCAATACCGATCGGGCACTGATCCTCGACGTTGCCGCACTCGCCGAACGGCTTGCCGAGCGCCAGGGTTATCCCGTTGACATCGAGTGGGCCCACGATGGCAAGACGCTGCATCTCTTGCAATGTCGGCCGATCACCGCGCTTCCGACACAACCTGCCCTCGAGATCCCTGAAGGTTCGTGGCAGAAGGACACAACCCACTATCCGACGCCGGTGCGCCCACTTGTGGTCTCAGGCATAACCGCCGAGAGCGAAGCGATCGCGAGGTGGATGGCGCGATCTGGGCTGATCCTGGAGAAGCTCGACGAAGTGTCCCTAGGTGGCGAGATCTACACCCGGCCCGTTCCCGTCGGGGGTGGTGGCTCGGGAAAGCCGCCGCCCCGCTTCGTGATGGGCATCGTTGTTCGGCTCCATCCAGCTTTACGTTCCCGCATGGCAACTGCGAAGGAGGTCGTTGCATCCGGTTCGCTCGAGGATTCGCCGCGCATGTGGCGTGAGGAGTGGAAACCAGAGATGACGGCTTCTGTAGCCGGATTCCGGGCCATCGACGTTACGACGCTCGACGACGGGTCGTTGTTGGCACACATCGATGACCTGATTGTGTTCAGCGCACACGCGCTCGACATCCACTTCGATCTGATGCTGCCGTATATGGTGGCGATCCACGAACTCGTCACAGCGGCTACGACGATGCTCGGATGGGACGAGAATCGGGTGTTGCGGCTTCTGTCAGGCCACTCCCCGGCCTCGTCGGAGCCCACGACGGCGATGCGACATGTCGCGAGTACGATCCGTCAGTCGTCGGCCGCCATGGCAGCACTCGATGGACCTGACGACGCTCTCATGGCGCGTATGTCGGCCGCCGATGCTGTATCGGGTGAAGCCGTTGCGAACTGGGTCGACACCTATGGCTTCCGATCCACACAGTACGACTGGTCTTCGTTGACGATCGCGGAGCAGCCGGGTCTGATCGCACGGATGATCCGGGCCGAGGTCGAGAACGAAACGACGCTGCTCAGCCACGACGATGTCGAGGCGGAAGCTCGGGCGGCTCTGTCGCCTAGTGATGTACGTGAGTTCGACGATCTTCTGTCCCGAGCGCGAGACATCTATCCCGTTCGTGAGGACAACATCCACTGGACGTATACGGCACAAGGTGCCCTGTTGCGCAGAGCCTATCTCGAGGTGGGGCGCAGGCTCGCCACGCGCGACATCATCGGTCTGGCCGACGATGTGTTCATGCTCGAACAGGTCGAAGTCGCCCGTGCACTGACGGATTCCGAGCATGATTCGTTGACAGATCTTGCGCGGCGGCGACGTGCCGAGCGGGCATGGGTCGCAACACATCCGGGTCCAGCGTTCCTGGGCGATCCCCCGGGGGCACCACCAGATATCGGTGCGTTCCCTGCGGCGGGCCGTCGCCTCAATCAGGCCCTGTTGTGGACGGTCGAGCGAGAGTTCGGTGCCATAACGCCGACGTCGAGCAGCGATGGCGTCGTGGCGGGAATCCCCGGTGCGGCTGGCGTGCACACCGGTACGGCGAGGACAGTCCGTTCAGAAGCTGATTTCACAAAGGTACAGCAGGGCGACGTCGTGATCTGCCCGATCACGAACCCGTCGTGGTCCGTGCTGTTTGGCATCGCCGGAGCGTTCGTGTGTGATGCCGGCGGTCCGCTCAGCCACACGGCAATACTCACGAGGGAGTACGACATACCGTCGGTGCTTGCCACCGGTGACGCAACGAAACGAATCGCCGAAGGTTCGATCGTCACCGTCGATGGAGCAGCGGGAACGGTCACGCCGGTATCGGTTTGATCTCACCTCAAAGGGAAGGCCGCCGACGTATCGCTTCGAGCAGGTCATCGGCAACCTGTTGGACAACGCGATCGAACACGCTCCGCAGGGTGGATGGGTCTAGGTCGAGGTCGGTAGAGACGCGGCACCGTCACCGTCTCCGATCCGGGCGAGGAAATCGACCCGGACCTACTGCCCGTCATCTTCGACGGACTCTGCCGGGGCGACGAAGCACGCACCCTGGCACAGATGACCCGGACCTGGGACTCGCCGTTGCACGGGGCATCACCAGAGCCCATAGGCGGCGACATCGCCGCGAGAAACACCCCGGCTGTCGATGCAAAGTTCGTCGTGGCTATCCCTGTGTCGTCTATTTTCGACCGTGAATGACAGCGTGTACCGGTGTGATCGAGAAGTGATCGACGTCGCCGTACCCGTGCCGGTTCAATAGATCGCGTGCTTCGCTGATGGGGAGAAGCTGGTCACCGATCCGTGCCTCGAAGAACTGGATGCCGGCCATCACTCTTCCCGGGACTGTCCGTAACCCCTCCTCGTTGTCGGGGAAAGGGAAGTCGGAGTTGACGAAGTAACCGCCGGGAACGAGCGCCTTCCGTATCCGCCTTGCGACCTCGTCGATATCGCGGCATTCATGCATCGAGATGTTGATCAGGATCAGATCGAAGTCATCTTCGGTCTCGTAGTCCTCCATTGTCGACTCGATGAGCGTGATTCGGTCCGCGGCGCCTGCTGCTTCGAGCAGTTGGCCTGCTGCCTCGAGTGAGTGAGCGTCACCGTCGAGTCCAACGATCTCCGCCTCCGGGTAGTTCTCTGCGAGACGCAGCAGTCCCTTGCCGGATCCAGAAGCAAGCTCGAGTATTCGCGATGGGCCAGCAAGTTGTTCGTCGAGACCGGGTACCTCGCTGAGGCCACCGGGGATGAGCCGTGTGTAGAACGCGGCACCGGTTCCAGAAACGTTGGCGATGAACGCCGAAGAGCACTTGTTCCACCAGATGCCCTCACCGGTTGGGAGATCGGCGCGAAACCCATCGAAAATCTCAGGCTGCTCAAAGAGCGTGAAGATGGCTCCGACGTATCCCGGGGACGTAACGTCGAGCAGAAGTGTGTCCATGTGCTCCGCCAGGCGGTATCTCCCGGAACCTGCATCATCGAGCACACCGGTTGCGTGGGCAGCCCGACACCACACCTCGGTGTAGAACGGATCGAGATTCGTGTGTACGGCGAGCTCGTTGGCTTCGAGCCCCTCCGGATGAGCTGCCGCGGCCTGGATGAGACCGTGGGTCAACCCCATCTCGATGGTGCGGACACCGACATATCCGGCTGCCTGTCCCAAAAGTGCTCCTGCTTGTTCCTGCATCGTCGACATTGGTGCCTCCGTGGGGTGCCGCGCTATTGCTCGCCGAGCCTAATCCTGATCAAACTACCGATCTGACGAGGGACGCGGAGGTCCCGTGACGCTGGCGCACGGTTCGTCGTGACCATTCCGATCGCAACCTGACAGCCGGGACGGCTTCGAACAGAGGTCTAGTAACGCGCCTACCGATCTGACAGGGTCGATACATGGCCTATGCGAACCTACGCCAGATCAGCGTGTCGCTTCCCCGTGAGCTTGTGTCGATCGTCGACGTGGCAACCCCCACGCATCGGTCTCGTTCGGTGGTCGTTGCCGAGGCACTCCAGCTGTGGCTGGAGGCACGCGGTATCGAACCACCGGAGGATTGGAAGGACCGCTGGACGGTGTCGGGCAACGAACCGTCGGACGAGGTCAAGGCGCATCCCAGTTTCGGAGTCCAACGACCCGAACGCCATGATCGCTAATCGGTCATACCCATGGTAGTATTATAGTATGAAGGTGAGTATCAGTCTTCCAGATGACGACATCGTCTTCCTCGACCACTACGCAGAGCGGCGGGGCTATCCGTCGAGGTCGTCTGTGGTCCACCGTGCCGTGCGGTTGCTGCGATCCGCTGAGCTCGGTGCCTCCTATGAGGCGGCCTGGGACGAATGGCACCAGGCAGGGGACGATGAGGCTTGGGATGTCGTGTCCAGTGACGGTCACGGAGCAGGCTGATGCTGCGGGGTGAGATCCGGATGGTCTATCTCGACTCGGTGCGGTCGGGAGAAGCAAACAAGACCCGCCCAGCGGTGATCGTGTCGAACGACGGGGCCAACGGGGCCGCCGCGCAAAGCAATCGTGGGGTCGTCACCGTGCTCCCGCTCACATCGAATGTCAGCCACGTGTACCCGTTCCAGGTCCTCATTCGAGCGACCGAGGCGGGACTAGACCGCGACTCCAAGGTGCAGGCAGAGCAGGTGAGGTCGGTATCCGTCGGGCGGATCTTGACCCGGATCGGAAGAATCCCTCCCGATCGCATGGAAGAGGTCGATGAGGCCCTGCGTCTCCATCTCGCTCTGTGATGATCGGGGCCGACCTCACGGCACCTGCCAGCTTCGGGCCGAGATGAGCTCGAGCACCTGTTTCGGAGCAATGTGTGACAGATAGGTGTCCGTGGTCTGGAGACTCGTATGGCCGAGTTGGCGCTGGATGACGGGGATCGGCACCCCCTCCATCAGGAGTTCGTAGGCCATTGTGTGGCGCAGCCCGTGAGGGTGGACACGCTTTTCGATGCCTGTTCGTGCGGCGAGCCGCAGGAGCATCTCGCGAACCATTGAGCGCGACATCTTCCGGCACTTCT
>BTQS01000134.1:0-4660 GCA_036985995.1 Acidimicrobiia bacterium | reverse complement strand
TCCGCCCCAGGACCTCCGCAACCGATGTGACGGGCCGGTCGGCGATCCCACAGGGAACGATGTTGCCGAAGTACTCCATCTGTGGGTCGACGTTGATCGCGAAGCCGTGTGTGGCCACGCCGCGCGACACCCGCACGCCGATGGCAGCGACCTTCCCCGAGCGGGCCCACACACCGGTGAACCCTTCCTCGGCCCACGCCTCGATCCCGAGGTCGGCGAGTGTCGCGATGAGGACCTGCTCGATCCGACGCACGTGGCCGACGACGTCGAATCCGTCGCCGAGCACGGGGATCGCAACGATCGGATAGCCGACAAGCTGACCAGGGCCGTGATAGGTGATGTCGCCGCCCCGGTCGACGTCGATGACCGTCGCACCGATGTCGCCGATTCGCTCCGGCGAGATCCTCAGGTTCGACCCGTCGCCGTTGCGTCCAATGGTGTACGTGTGAGGATGTTCGAGGAGGAGCAGGTAGTCGTCGGGAGTGCGACCGGAGACACGGCCCTCCCAGATGGCCCTCTGAAGATCCCATGCCTCCTCGTAGGGAACGCGCCCGAGCCACCTCATGCGAAGCGTCGGCGCGTTCGGCGCGGTCACGAGAGCTCTTGGTCCCAGTCCCAGGTCTCGAGATTCTCCTTGATGCGCCTCAGGAACAGAGCAGCCGTTGCCCCGTCGAAGACCCTGTGATCCCAGCTCAGACCCAGGTAGCCGATGTGGTGGATGACCAGACCATCCGAGCCGTCAGGCAGTTCGACGACAACAGCCCTCTTCGTGACGGTGTCCGTGCTCAGAATCGCCGAGTTCGGCACCGGGATTATTGGAGCACTCATGAACGAACCGAACGGGCCCGGGTTGGTGATCGAGAACGTGTACGCGGTGAGGTCATCAGGTCCGAGCTTGCCGGCGCGGACATCTGTTGCCATCGCACGAATGGACCTGGCGAGAGCCTTGAGTGTCATCGAGTCGGCGTCGCGAACATTCACAACGACAAGACCCTTCTGATCGAGGTCGACAGCGATACCGAGATTGACCGATCGATGGAACGTATGCGTTCCGGCTTCCATATCGAATGACGAGTTCACCGCCGGATAGGCGGCAAGGGCATCCATGGTCGCCCTGGCGATGAACGGGAGATAGGTGAGTGAGAACCCCTCAGCCGTCCTGAAAGCCGGGCCGTACTCGGCGCGAGCCGCGGCGACACGCTCGTAGTCGACCTCGACGGAGGTCCACACGTGGGCTGCCGTCTGTTTGGCATGGATCATGTTGGTTGCGATACGCGATCGAAGTCGCGAGATCTCCTGAACCTCGCCGGGTTGTGTAACGGCGGCCGGCCTCGGGGCGGGAGGCGGTGTCCCGGCCACAGGAGCAAGTACCGGGGCAGCGGGTGCGGGTGTGGAGGCTGGGGCATCTCCACGTGCCTCGACGAACGCTTCCACATCCTTGCGCGTGATCCTGCCACCGTCGCCGGTTCCAGGGACCATCGCCAGATCGACGTTGTTCTCGGCGGCGAGCTTGCGAACGACGGGAGAGAGCACCCCGCGACGCTCGGTCATGGCCTCACTCATTTTCTGGACGCTGTCGGCTGTCGGCTGGACGCTGTCGGCTGTCGGCTGGACGCTGTCGGCTGTCGGCTGGACGCTGTCGGCTGTCGGTTCGTCACTGTCTGATTCGCTCGACGCTTCAGGTGATCCCTCACCCTCGTCCGAAAGAACGGCGAGGGCTGTACCGACATCGACCGTCGTGCCGGCGGGAACGAGGATCTCGGTGAGCACCCCAGCGGCGGGTGACGGAACTTCCGTGTCGACCTTGTCGGTCGAGATCTCCACGAGGATGTCATCTTCAGCGACGTACTCGCCGATCTGCTTCACCCACGCGAGGATCGTGCCCTCCGTGACCGTTTCCCCTAGCTGGGGCATCGTGATCGTGACCGCCATGACTTCGCTCCTTGTGGCGTCAACCCGCGGGGTGGACGCGATGTTCTCTTCTGTGCTTGTTCTAGTGCAGTGGCTTCCCGGCAGCTACAAGCAGCGTTTCGCCGACCGCCTCGGCAACCGTTGGGTGCGCGTGGATGAAAGCTGCGGCTTCTGCCGGCAAGGCCTCCCAACCAACCGCGTACATCAGCTCGTGTACGAGCTCACCTGCACCCGGGCCAACGACCGTGGCACCGAGGACGGGACCGTCGGCTTCCGAAACGACCTTCACCGTTCCGCCTACCTCACCCTGGATGATCGCCCGGCCAACGCCGCGCATTCCGTGCTCTGCCGTCTCTACGGAAAAACCTTCGCTGAGGGCAGCGGCCTCCGTGCGTCCGACCCAGCCGATCTCAGGTTGCGTGTATACGACCATCGGAATGGCGTTGTAGTCGACTCCGGCGGCCTCACCGGTGGCGATGTGCGTCACCGCAGCGATGCCTTCGGCGAAAGCCACGTGTGCTAGCTGTGGTGTTCCGATGACGATGTCTCCAACGGCGTAAACACCGTCCGCCTCGGTGAGCATCGTTGCGGCGTCCACGTTGATGAACCCTCTATCGGTGCCGAGACCGACTGCGTCGAGCCCACAATCAGCCGTGACGGGCCTGCGCCCGACGGCCATGAGTACGATGTCGACCTCAACCGAGTCGTCGCCGCACGGTATGACGATCGAAGATTCACCAACCTGTGCAGGGCCGACAGCCACACCGAGATGCATGTTGATGTTCCGGCGTCTGAACGCCCGTGCAAGGATCTTGGCTGCCTCGGGCTCCATCCCGGGAACGAGCTGGTCCTCCATCTCGAAGATGTACACCTCGGTGCCGATCTCACCAAGGAACGAAGCGAACTCACACCCGATGACACCGCCGCCGATGATGGCGACGCTTTGGGGTTGTTCGGTCCAGTCGAGCGCATCGTCTGACGTGACGATGCGCTCACCATCGATGTCGTACCCCGGGATGGTCGCCGGTTCGGAACCCGTTGCGATGATGATGGCTCGTGCTTGAATCTGTGACACAGAACCGTCAGAGGTCTCCACGGCTACAGACCCTGGACCAGAGATTCGACCGTGGCCTTCGATGATGTCGACACCTCTGGCCTTGAGTGTCCCCGTGAGGCCTTTGACCAGGAGTTCGACGACCTTCTGTTTGCGCTCGAGCGCTGTCGGCCACACGAACTCGGGCGCGGATGTCTTGACCCCGAATTCTTCGGCACCGGCAACGGTGGAGAACACGTGTGCAGACTCAATCCATGTCTTCGCAGGGATGCAGCCACGCAGCAGGCAGGTGCCGCCGACACGATCCTTCTCGATGAGGGCCACGGAGAGACCGAAATTGTGGGCGTAGAGTGCCGAGGCGTATCCGCCTGGGCCTCCCCCGATGATGGCAATGTCGTACATACGAAGAGTCGCTCCAGAGAAGTGCGATCGATAGTGCAAGGTTAGCGGTACACCGACAGCACACTCGCGAGCTCGGATACTCTTGCGGTGTGCAAACCCGATATCTCATCCTCGCGTCCCTCGCTGTGGGACTCGTCATCCTCGTAACAACGGCTCTGTGGTTCGCGACGCTGTGACTCCTACGACCCTCCGCACAGACGACGGTGTCATACTCGAGACGCTCCTCGACACTCCTACCGATCCTCGAGGCACGATCGTTGTGTGTCACCCGCATCCTCAGCATGGGGGGACGATGCGCGCGCCGATCCTGGGGGCGATCGCTGAGCGGGGAGTCGCGGCCGGCTACACGGTCGTGCGATTCAACTTCAGAGGAGTAGGCGAGTCGACGGGTACGTACGGATATGGAATAGATGAGATCGCCGATGTGGCAGCGGCGGTCGCATACGCGGAGTCGCTGGACCAACCTGTTGAGGGCATCTGTGGCTGGTCGTTCGGGGCGGCGACGGCGTTACGCTGGCAGGCCGTAGCAGACTCCAAGCTCCGTTACGTCGGCATCGCACCCCCCGTCGACAGCCCGCTCACACCAGGACTCCCAGAACCAACGGAGCTCGAAGCGGCAACGCGGGGATTCCTCGTCGGAGAACGAGACCAGTTCGTGGATGTGGCAGCTCTACGCGCCTACGCGAAATCGATCGATGCGTCGCTCACGGTATATCCGTCGTCGGATCACTTCTTCGTGTTCAGACACGAGCGGCTCGCAGAGGACGTACTGACGATCATCGATTCCTAGTTCCGTGTCGGGTGAAATCCCCGATTACGGGCATCTGTGGCCGTGTCGGGAGCGAATGTCTGGAGGAGCCCTCGGCCGAGCAGCTCATCGGCGACGACCCTGGCGGATAACATCTCGAACTGGGCTTCATCGTCGCAGTCGTATGCACGCATGTCATCGCGCGTGCCGATGTATCGATGATCTTCGAATCTCGACAGGCGCGCCATTGTCTCCCTCGGTTCTGAGGTGAATCTAGCGCCTCACCCGCGAATGAATCGCAAGGTGCCTGTTGTGACTCCGTTGCCACCGACCTCGAGGAGGACTTCCCCGCTGAGACCCTCGCCGGAGAATTCGAGGCGCCACTCGGCATCGGATCCCTCGGAGTTGGTCACCTCGTATCCGAGTACGGGCAGGTTCTGTGTGTAATAATCCACGACCGCCGAGACGTTGGCCGGGTAGGTGGCAACGATCTCCGTCAGCCCGCGGGTGCCGTCGATCATCGTGGCACCGATCACCGACCGGTC
>BTQS01000133.1:0-4676 GCA_036985995.1 Acidimicrobiia bacterium | reverse complement strand
CGATCCATCGACCGCTGTCCCGACCACAGTGATATCGGGGAGGCTGTTGAGGCCCTGCTTGAGGCCGTCGAGCATGAGCTGGTGGTCGTCTGCGATCACGACACGGATCGGGTTGTTCATCAATCATCCTTCCAGGTCATGGTCACGATCGTTCCGTTCTGCTGTGTCGATTCGATCGTCAGTTCGGCTCCGATGAGCTTGGCACGTTCGCCCATGCCGAGCAGGCCGAACCGGCCTTCGGAGGCGCTGGTCGCTTCGAACCCCTTGCCGTTGTCCTTGATGGTGAGCGACCCACCGGCCTCGCTGATACGTCCTGTGACGGTGATGATCGAAGCATCGGCATGAGTGACGGCGTTCCTGAAGCTCTCCGTGAGAAGAGCCCCGATCTCGACGGCGATCGCCGGCCTCGGTGGTGTGCGCTCTTCGATATCGACGACAACCGTCGGTCCATCCGCGTCGACCTCTGCAACCAGCGAGTGCGCCATCTCGAGAATACTCAGCGTTCGGTCAGCGCGCAGATCTTGGACCCGATCACGAATGGTATCGACAAGGCGCGTGACGACGGACCGCGTTGCCTCGAGATTCCGCATCTGCTCTGTGCTCAGATTCCCGCTCATGAGGACCATGTCCAGAGCGAGGCCTACGGATGCGACTGACGGTGCGATGTTGTCATGGAGCTCTCTCGCCAACCTGACTCGCTCGCGCTGGATCGTGATCCCCGCGACGCGTTGCAGGAGCAGGTCGTTGTCGATGGCCAGCCCAACAGGTTCGATCGTCTGGGTGAGCGCGGCTGTCTCTGCCGGTGAAAGGGGAATGCGGCCGCCCCACAGCTCGAGACGTGCGAGTTGCCGGCCCTCCCAAGTGATGGGTACCACCGTGTCCGGTGAACCCTGGTGATCGGTACCGCGTCGGGCGAGCACGACGTCGCCGTCGGCAACGATCCGTGCCGAGGCATCGGGCGCGACAACGCCGACATCTCTGAGCGCATCCTGCGCGGTCGCCACAGCATTGATGTCTGGATACGTTGCGACGGTGACGAGATCTTCCAACAGATCGTGTGTCTCCGTGAGCTTCTCCGTCCGGCTCCGTGCGGCGCCGGTTGCGAGCAGCAGATGTGCGGTTCTCTTCGACTCGACTGTGATCGCCCTCTGGACCTCGCTGAAAGCGATCGCCGTCAGTGCGTAGATAGCTGAGACCCGGACGATGTCGACGGTTCCATTGGTCGGAGAGGAAGCGCCGATGGCCAGGACGCCGGCAATCGCTCCGAGGGCCGCAGGCCCGGCAACTCGTAGGCCTCCGCCGGCGGCGGCTAGAAAGATCGCAGCTACCGGAAGGACGACAAAACTGCTCGTAAGGCCGTCGGTGATCGCAATCGTGAGCGTGTAGAGAACGATACCTGTCCCGACCGCGACCGGGCCGCGCCGGGAGCCGTGTGTGAATGGGATCTGAGTGACGAGAGCGATCGCGACTCCGACACCACCGATTCCTATCGCCGTGATCGTCTGGGCGGTTGCGCCCGTCACGATGAGCGTGCTGAGCGCTGCGACAATCAACGCCCCAACATGAATGATGTCGGACGTGATGCGAAATCGCTGCGACCACGTCGGCCTGGCTGTCATAGGCGCAGGGTACAGTCTCAGTCATGTCTGACCGTGACTCTTCCCGACAGGTACCCGTCGTGCTCATAGGTGGTGGGATCGGTGCTGGAAAGTCGCGTGTCGCCTCACTGTTCGCCCGGCATGGTTTCTCGTGGATCTCCACCGACGATGTGGGGCGCGACGTGCTGGCTGGGGGGTCTCGCGCGGTCGAAGCAGTTCGAGCGCTGTGGCCGTCCGTAGTCGATGGTGATGCGATCGATAGGGCGGGCCTGGCGCGTATCGTGTTCACCGACGGAGCCGCGCTCGCTCAGCTCGAAGCGATCACGCACCCCGAGATCGAACGTAGTGTTCGCGATCAGATCGCACAGAGCTCAGCGCCGACCGTGATCGAGGTCCCTGTGACAAAGGTGTTGCAAACCGATCGGTACACGAGAGTCGCCGTTGTCGCCCCCAGCGATGTACGTATGGCCCGTGCCGTGAGCCGCGGCGGAGATGTCGTCGACGTGAGGCGCCGGATGGCGAGCCAACCGACCGATGACGACTGGCGCTCGTGGGCCGATGTCGTCGTTGACAATTCGGGTGCATGGGATGAGACCGAGCGTTGGGTCTGTGCCTTGATCGAGGAGATACTCGCTGATGTCTGAGGCCCCCGCATTCGAGGTTGTCAGCGATTTCGCTCCGAGCGGTGATCAGCCCGAGGCGATCGGTCGATTGGTGGAAGGGATCGATCGGGGCGACCGGTTCCAGACTTTGCTCGGCATCACGGGTAGCGGCAAGTCGGCGACTATCGCCTGGACGATCGAGCAGGTGCAGAAACCGACGCTCGTGCTTGCGCCGAACAAGGCGCTTGCAGCGCAACTCGCCAATGAGTTTCGGCAGTTCTTTCCAAACAACCGTGTCGAATACTTCGTTTCGTACTACGACTACTACCAGCCGGAGGCGTACATAGCGCAAACCGACACGTACATCGAGAAAGAGTCAACGGTCAACGACGAGATCGACCGACTCCGTCACGCAGCCACTGCGGCGCTGCTGACGAGGCGGGACGTCATCATCGTTGCGTCCGTCTCGGCGATCTACGGACTCGGGTCTCCGGAACACTACGAGGGTCAACTGCTTCGGCTCGTCCGTGGTGTCGAATTCCCGCTGTCCGAATCGATCAAGCGCCTCGTCAACATCCAGTACGAACGCAATGAGGTCAACCTCACTCGTGGCACGTTCAGGGTTCGGGGCGACACGCTCGAGGTCTTCCCGACGTATGACGAAACGATCGTTCGCATCGAGTATTGGGGCGATGTGATCGAACGCATCACGCGTATGAACCCCATCACCGGCGAGGTGATCGACGAGATGAACGAGGCGTGGGTGTACCCGGCAACACACTATGTGACGTCTCACGAGATTCTGGAACGAGCGATCAGCGGTATCGAAGTCGAGCTTGCTGATCGGCTCGCTGAGCTCGAGAGCAGGGGCAAGATGCTCGAGGCACAGCGGTTGCGTATGCGCACCCGATACGACATCGAGATGATGCGAGAGGTCGGATATTGCTCAGGCATCGAGAACTACTCGCGGTACCTCGATGGGCGAGAACCCGGACAGGCACCTTTCACCCTGCTGGACTACTTCCCAGACGATTTCCTGATGGTGATCGACGAAAGCCACGTTACGGTTCCTCAGATCAACGGTCAGTACGCAGGCGACAAATCTCGCAAGGACGTTCTCATCGAGCACGGATTCAGACTCCCATCAGCGCTGGACAATCGACCGTTGACGTTCGAGGAGTGGTATGCCAAGACGCGCCAGGCGATCCTGCTTTCAGCAACACCACGCGCCTGGGAGCTTCGAGAGTCCGCTCAGGTTGTTGAGCAGATCGTCCGCCCGACGGGACTCGTAGATCCCGCGGTGATCGTGCGGCCCACGAAGGGGCAGATCGATGACCTCGTGTCTGAGATTCAGCGTGTTGCCGACAACGATCAAAGGGCGCTTGTCACGACGCTCACCAAGAAGATGGCAGAGGACCTTTCCGACTATCTGCTCGAGCTTGGCGTGCGGGCTCGATATCTCCATTCGGACATCGACACCCTCGAACGCGTGCAGATCCTTCGCGACCTGCGACTCGGCGAATACGACGTCCTCATCGGCGTCAACTTGCTCCGCGAGGGACTCGACCTCCCCGAGGTGTCCCTGGTAGCGATTCTCGATGCCGACAAGGAGGGCTTCCTACGTTCGGGCACGAGCTTGATCCAAACCATCGGTAGGGCGGCTCGCAATGTCGATGGCTCCGTGGTCATGTACGCAGATGACGTCACTGACTCCATGCGCCGGGCTCTGAACGAAACCAATCGGAGGCGCATGCTACAACTCGAATACAACGAAGAACACGGGATCGACCCCCAGACAATCCGGAAGAAGGTGTCGGACATCCTCGAACTCGTTGCGCGGCCCGACGCACCGAGCGCGGATGTCAGAGCGCGCGAGCTGCGGCGACGCGAGCCCCTTGACCTCACGACCCCCGATCTTCGTCGCCTGATCCGAAGCCTCGAGGAAGAGATGAACGAGGCCGCAGTGGACCTCCGATTCGAGTACGCGGCTCGTCTGCGCGACGAGATCAACGACCTGAAGCGGGAGCTGAAAGAGATCACCGAGGCATCGGTCTGAAGAAGGTCCCCCCTTCAGGGGGGACAAGCGAACGCAAGTGAGCAAGGGGGGCCTGCGAGCCTGCGAGCTTGGTGGGGGTAGAGAGTTCCTGGCCGGCCTGCCGTCGACGTTAGATGTCATATGCCTCCGGTAGAATCGCTGGGCCTCGATGAAGGCAGACGCGAAGGTGAGCGGTGAGTGACGTGGCGAGCGACAAGATCGTCGTCAAGGGTGCGAGAGAACACAACCTCAAGAACGTCGATCTCGTGTTGCCGCGGGACCAGTTGATCGTGTTCACGGGCTTGTCCGGATCCGGGAAGTCATCCCTCGCCTTCGACACGATCTACGCCGAGGGGCAGCGTCGCTATGTCGAGTCCCTGTCGGCCTATGCTCGTCAGTTCCTCGGACAGTTGGACAAGCCCGACGTCGACTTCATCGAGG
>BTQS01000132.1:0-4685 GCA_036985995.1 Acidimicrobiia bacterium | reverse complement strand
GTCCTCGATGTCAACGATCGACACATGAGTGTCGAAGAGGATCGGGCGCTTTGCGTTGAGAACCGTGAGGAGCAGCCTGGCCGATCCGGTGGCTCTCCCCGGGCCCTGAACGGACGACGGGCTGACGACAACGAGCTCGACACCACATTCGGCCGCTTCTGCGTACGCAGCCTGCTCAGCGAGATGCTTCGACCTGGCATACGCCGAGAGGTATTCCCCCGTGTGGCTGGTTGCCTCGGTCCCGATCATGCCCTTCGCCTCGCCGATCGCTGCCGCCGACGACGTGTAGACAACTCTGGGAACGCCTGCAGCGCCTGCAGCAGCGATAACGGCCTTCGTGCCGTCGATGTTGACGTGATCCATCGCAGCCGCCTGTCTCGAACACGTGTCGTTGACACCCGCGACGTGGAACACGATGTCCACCCCCCACATGGCCTCGGTGAGCCGGCCGACATCGAACAGATCACCGTGAAAGATCGTGCCTCCCAGCTCGGACACCTTGGACGCCGAAGCTTCGGAGCGAACGACAGCGGTAACCGACGTGCCGGACTCTGTGAGGCGTGCCAGGAGATGCCCCCCGACGAGGCCGCTTCCTCCGGTCATGAAGGCGCTATTCGGTTCGGTCACGGCGCGACAGCACAGTCCGGAACCGGGAGAAATAGTCGCCGGCGGAGATGAGTGTGACGACAACTGCGGCTGCCATGAGCCACTGGTCCACCCGCCACGGACCGATGTCGATATCGATACCCAGCATCGCCACCGAAATCGCGACGAACTGCACGGTCGCTTTCGATTTTCCCCACATCGAGGGCGGGACGGTGTCCTGATCGAGCGCGGCAACCGATCGAAGGCCCATGATCGCGACCTCGCGACCGATGATGATGAACGCTACCCAGCTGCTCGTTCGCCCGATCTCGACGAGCGCGATCAGAGCGCCCGATACGAGGATCTTGTCTGCGACCGTGTCGAGGAACGCCCCGAGCGTGGTCGTAATCTGCCATCGCCTCGCAAGATAGCCGTCTGCGAAATCGGTGATCGCCGCTACCACGAACACGACAGTGGCCGTGATCGCCAGGGTCCTGTTGCCAGGCGAAGCGAGAATCAACGCCATGGCGATCGGCGTGAGGATCAAGCGGATGACCGCAAGCAGATTCGGAATGGACATCGCTCGGCAGCCTATCGGGAGCGGGACCGCTTCGCCCTAATCAGTCCGATATCCAACCGAGCGAGCGGTCGAGGGCCTTCGACCAGCCAGAGAACAGCTGCTCCCTACGACTATCGGTCATCGAGGGTCGGTATCGGACCGCCTCCTGCCAGCGGGCCGCGATATCGCCGGGATCCGCCCAGACACCGGTTGCGAGGCCCGCGCCGAACGCGGCACCGAGAACCGTCGTCTCGATCTTGGACGGTACAACGACCTCGATTGCCAGCACATCTGCCATGAAACCCATGAACAACGCGTTGGCAACCATGCCGCCATCCACGCGAAGTTCGGTCAGGCGGTCGCCTGTGTCCTTCTCCATGGCGACGATGAGGTCGCGCGTCGCGAACGCGGCAGCCTCGAGCACGGCGCGTGCGAAATGACCGCGGTTTGAGAACCGCGTCAGGCCGGTGAACACTCCCCTCGCGTCGTCGCGCCAGTGGGGAGCGAACAAGCCGGAGAAAGCAGGAACGAAGTACACATCCCCGTTGTCCGGTACGGTCGCTGCGAGCGCCTCGATCTCCCCCGAGGACGTGATGAGGCCAAGATTGTCTCGCAGCCACTGCACGGCGGATCCCGCCACAGCAACGGATCCCTCCAGCGCGTAGCAGGCAGCCTGTCCTTTGATCTGGTACGCGACTGTCGTGAGCAGACCGGAGGTCGACTGCACGATGTCTGTACCCGTGTTCGTCAGGAGGAACGCGCCCGTGCCATAGGTTGCCTTCGTATCGCCCGGATCGAACGCAGCTTGACCTACCAAAGCAGCGTGTTGATCGCCGAGAATCGTCGTGAGCTCTGTGCCCTCGAGAACGCCGGTACACGGCCCGATGGATCCGATCGATGGGACGATCTCCGGCAGAATCGACATCGGCACACCAACCGCCCGACAGAGCTCCGGATCCCACTGGAGGGTCTCGATGTTCATCAGCATGGTGCGGCTCGCGTTCGTGACGTCTGTCACATGTCGACCCGTCAACTTCCAGGCGAGCCACGAGTCGATCGTCCCGAATGCGAGGTCACCTCGATCTGCGAGCTCTCCAAGGTTTGCGTGTCGATCGAGAAGCCACCGCACCTTCGGCCCCGAGAAATACGTGGCAGGAGGCAGACCCGTCCGCCGTCGAAACCATTCTGTCCCATATCGCGAGGCGAGCCCGGTCGCAAGGTCGGCGGTCCGAGTGTCCTGCCACACAACGGCATTCACGACGGGCTCTCCCGTGGACCGATTCCACAGAACCGTCGTCTCACGCTGGTTCGTGACGCCTATCCCTGCCAGATCGCCCGGCGCCAGACCGGCATTCTTCAGCGCCCTTCTGATGACGGTCTGAGTGTTCTCCCAGATCTGGTCTGCCCGGTGCTCGACCCAGCCTGGACGCGGGAGCACCTGGTCGTGCTCCATGTGAGCCACCGCTACGAAGGTGCCGTCGTCATCGACGATCACGAAGCGCGTACTCGTCGTTCCCTGATCGATCGCCCCTATGTACCGTGTCATGGATCCGCTCTTTCAGCCGTTGAGTTCTCCAGCGAATTGTCGCGCGTCCTCGCCGCTCGAGACGACGAACCGTTCGATCACATCGGTTGCCCTAGCGACCGTCACGCCGATGTCGTCGCGCTCAGCCGGGCGGAACCGGGCAAGGACGAAGTCGGCAGGGTCAATGCGTCCGGGTGGTCTCCCAACGCCGAGTTTCAGCCTCCAGAAGTCCCCAGATTTGAGCGATCCGACGGCCGAACGCACGCCGTTGTGGCCGCCGTGCCCCCCCGCCCACTGCACCTTGAGCTTCGCGAAGGGAACGTCGATGTCGTCGTGAACCATCAGGACATTCTCCGGCTGGATGCCGAAGTAGCGCACAAGGGGAGCGACCGCCTGACCAGATTCGTTCATGAAGGTCATAGGTATCGCGAGGATGGCCCTGTGATCGCCGAGCGATAGCTCCGCGACCTCGGCTCTGATCCCCTGTCGTGCACGTTTGAACGAAACCGTGTGATCGGCGGCGAAGCGCACCACAGCGTCGCCACCAATGTTGTGGCGGGTGCCCTGGTACTCGGACCCCGGGTTACGGAGCCCGACGACGAGCCGTGTGGTCGATCCCGAGATCAGCCCTCGTCCTCAGCCGGGGTTTCGACGTCTTCCTCACCCTCGATGCCCTCAACAATCTCCTCGCCCTCCAGTTCCTCGACCTCCGGCTCGACTTCAGCCGCGGGTAGCACAACCGTGAGTAAGGGATGGTCTGGATCGGCCGTGTAGGTGACGCCATCGATCTGCGGGAGATCCTCCACCTTGACGGTGTCATGGATGCCCAGATGCTCGATATCGACCTCGATCGATGAGGGGATGGCGTTCGGCAGAGCGCTGACCATCACGGCCGAATCGAGTGGTGTCACGATGCCGCCATCGTCACGGACGCCGGCTGGCGTACCAACGAATTCGAGAAGCACTTCGGCGTCGATCTCGATGTCCATCTTCACCTCGATGAAATCGAGGTGGGTGATGTCGCCACGCACCAGGTCACGCTGAATCTCTCTTGCAACGGTGAGGAACTGGGTCCCCTCGATGTCGATCTCGATGATCGCGTTGCGACCCGCCTCAGTGTGGAGGACGTTGTAGAGATCGCGATCGGAGACGTGGATGGCGTGGGTATCGATGTCGGTACCGTAGACGACGCCCGGTACCCGCCCTTGGCGGCGAAGCCGCTTTGAGGCACGACTTCCCGACGTAACGCGCTGCTCTGCGCGCAGGGTTTCCTGCTGCATTTTGGAGTTCTCCTCGAGTTCGGCTGAGGATTCAGCACGTAAGTCTACGAGAATTCGAAACGAAGTGAAAGGCCACGTTCTCCGTCCCCCTTCAGGGGGGACCAGCGAGTCTTCGAGCGAGGGGGGACCGCGAGCCCGCGAGCGCGGTAGGCGGAGACTCAGCCACCACTCATCATCGTCAACCGCACAGTCCTGGTCGCGTTGTCCCGATTGGGGTCGACGAGGACGATCGACTGCCACGTGCCGAGCATCAGCTCGCCTTGAACGAAGGGGACGATCAGCGACGGCGCGATCCACGCAGGCAGAACGTGGTCTGCGCCGTGGCCCGCAGATCCATGCCGGTGCCGGTATAGGGCATCGTCCGGAGGGAGCAATCTGTCGATCGCGTCGAGAAGATCGGCGTGCGATCCTGCCCCCATCTCGATGATGGCGACACCCGCTGTGGCGTGTGGAAGGAACACGTTGAGCAACCCGTCCCCCTCCCCTGCAACGAACGCCGCGGCTTCACCCGTGATGTCAACCACGGTCTTGCGACTTCCCGTCTTCACCCCGAACGTCCCGGTTTTCATCCTTCGAACCCGCGACAACCGCTGATGACCATCCACCGTTTCACGGCACCCATCGTACGCCCTCGATCACCGCGGTGGATGTTGAACGGATTGTGCCGATGGCCGTGGGCTGAATTCACACCAGAGCGCGGGACCTGCGATATGGAAGGATCTCGATGATCTCCCCA
>BTQS01000131.1:0-4745 GCA_036985995.1 Acidimicrobiia bacterium | reverse complement strand
GTTTCGAGGTCAGGCCCGATTCCGTGAAACTCGGGCCAGAAGTCCACAATGCCGGTCCCGGGATCGAGATCCAGATCTAACCCGAGGGTGATCTGATACGTATCGGAGAGCCCCGCTAGGCCGGGCTCGGCGATTTCGATCACGATGGTCAGGGGGCTTGCCCTCGTGATCTCCACTGATAGGAAATCGGTAGGGCCCGGCATGCAAGACGGAGCCGGCGCATTGGTCGTAGCGTCCAGGCAGTCACCGACTGGATCTTCGTAGCGCACGAACTCCCCTGCCACGGTCGTCGTGGTCGCCACCGTCGTGGTGGGCGCTGCTGTCGTGGTGGGGGTCGACGTCGTGGTGGTTGACGAGGACGAAGTCGTGGACGACGCCGATGTTTGTGCCGTGGTGCCGCCGGTCGTTGCGGTTGTGCTGCTCGAGCTGCTGCTACAGGCGGCGGCGACCAACATGAGAGCAGCTGCAACCGCCAGGATTCGCTTCGACATGATCTGCCTCCCGGTGATGTTCGAGCGAGTGTACCTTGAGAATTTTCCGATTCCTAGGACGCCGGGGTCAACCTCGGCCTCGGGTCATCAAACCCAGATCCCAGGTGCAGCCCAAACGCGGCCCAGAAACGGCGAGTCCGTCGTGGCGGCGAAGTGACGTAGCATCACCAAGAGCCGTTGCCGCCCGGCTCAGGTCGATTGCTTGCGACGTTTCGAGCGGATCACGACGAAGACCACGATCACGACAAGAGCCACGACGCCGCCAAGAAGCACCAGAACCACGTTGCGGGCGCTCTCCAATGTCGTGTCTGCACCCTCGTCGATCTCGCGGATTGCCACCGTCGCCGCGTCCTGGTCTGCGGATGCCCACACCTCGGCAAGCCGGTCGGGGGCACGTTCTGCGCCCGCCACAACCAGCACCGACACAAACACAGAGGGGACCACCGAGTCGGTGGGATCGACGCCGAGCACACCGGCATCCGTGAACGAGTAGCTCTGGTCACCTGGTCTAGCGACGATCAGAGCAGCGGATGTCGCTGTCTGCTCGCCACACCGTGAATCGCCACCTTCGTCTGCGCCGGCCAGGAGTGCGGCAAGGAGACGGTCTGGTAGGTCCCCGTCTGAGGCTTCGAACGCTGCAAGCGCCGAAGCGACCACAGCCTCGGACACCAGGATGTTGCCCTGGACCGAAGCTGTGCCGTCGGTGGACCGACGGTCAAGGGCCACATCGAACGTGTCGGAGCCAGTCCATCCAGCACCCCCGTCATCGAGGACGACAACACCAAACTGCCGGTCTCCGGGTGCATCGTCAGCCGCGACGACTGCGTCGAGCGTTTCTGCCGCAGATGCACCACCCGACAGCGCCTCAACAATACGCATTCCCGAGGGTTCCGAGATGGCGGCCTGGGATGCAGCTGCTCCAACACCCGGCACCAGCACAGGTATAACCGAGACCTCGAACCCCACACAGCTCGCCACGGCGACACCGACCTCCCCGGTCTCGGGGTCCACCGCAACAACCGACCAGGTGGCCTGCGCTGCCTGCACGCCCACCCCGAGCACGGCCACGATGAGGCCAAAGACGACAACCGCTCTGCGGATCACACTACACACTCCAACTGTCAGACAACGGGCAACACTAGCCCTGATGATCGGGGGCATCTGCCACGTAGAGGGGCTGTAGCATGCACCGAATCGAGCTGGACCGCACTTGAGGACCGAGGAGCACACAATGACTGACCCTGCCAAAGCGCGACGCGCACTGCTGAAGGATGCGGCGCGTGTGGCTGAGATCGTCACGATCCTCACGAAGTACGGGTTTGCATCCTGGGTCGTGGGTGTGCCGGAACAGTATGAGCCGCTTCTGGGCCGTTTGAGTAGCCCCGAGCTGCTGGAGATGTCCGATGGCGAGCGGTTGCGCATGGCGCTGCTCGATCTGGGAGTTACCTTCATCAAGATCGGTCAGATCCTGAGCACGCGCTCGGACCTCATCGGCAAGGATGGCGCTGCCGCCCTCTCCACGCTCCAGGGCGAGGTACCTCCGGATGCGCCTGGAACCGCACGGGCGACGATCGAGGAAGAACTGGGGCGGCCGATTGAGGATCTGTTCGCTGCATTCGATGACGAGCCCCTGGGGTCAGCGTCGATCGCACAGGTGCATGCTGCAACGCTGAACGACGGGACGGAGGTCGTTCTCAAGGTTCAGCACCCCGGCATCAAAGAGACGATCAACCGGGATCTCGAAATCCTCGAGGCGCTCGCCGTTCTGGCTGAGGAGCACGACCCTGACATCGCGCTGTATAGGCCGGCAGGGATTGCTGCACAGCTGCGCAGATCGTTGCTTGCCGAAACAGACTTCATGCTCGAGGCGCGGAACCTCATCAGGGTCCGGAAGAACTTCGCCGAGGAACCGGACATCGTGATCCCTCAGCCCTACCTGGATCTCTGCACGGAGCGAGTTCTTACGATGTCGCGAATGGACGGAGTCCCGCTCTCGGCTGTCATCGACGACCTGGGTCCCAGCGGGGAAGCGATCATGCGACGCGGGGCAGACATGTATGTGGAGATGGTCTTTCGCGATGGTTTCTTCCACGCCGACCCGCATCCGGGAAACATCTTCATTCTCGACGACGACAGGATCGGACTACTCGACTTCGGCAAAGTCGGTCGAATCGACGAAGACCTCCAGGACGAGATCGACGGCATCGTCGTCGCGGTGCTGACCCGCGACATCGACGGCGTTACGGATGGCATCGTGAAGATGTGCGACCCGCCGTCCACACTCGACAGGGCGGCACTGCGAAGCGACATCAGTGATTGGCTCGATCGGTATGGCTCTGCGGGTGTCGCCAGCATCGACATGCGCGGTCTTGCCGATGCGACCGACGAGATCCTCCGCAGGCATCGGCTCTTCGTTCCACCCGACGTTGCCCTCATGCTGCGCACTCTTGTCCAGCTTCAGGGCCTGTTGTCCCTAACAGGCTATGACATCAGCGTCGTCGAAGTGCTTCAGCCGCACATGGCGATGATCGCTGCCAAGCGGTTCGCCCCCAAACGCATGCTTCGTCACGCAAAGCGAACGGCCAAGGATTGGGAGTACCTGATCGATACGCTCCCCCGTGACGTTGCAGCGATCCTCGAGGGAGTCAAGGCCGGTCGGATCGAGGTTCCTCTCAACGTTGAGGGACTCGACCGAAATGTCAATCGCTTGGTGTACGCGGCTCTAGCGGCAGCGCTGTTCACCGGGTCTGCCCGCCTGTGGGCCTCTCGTGTGCCTCCGCGAATCGGAGACATGTCGCTCCCCGGTGCGGTTGGAACCATCTCGGCCGGCCTCTTTGCGATCCGGTTGCTTCGCTCCGCCAGACGCTCAGGCGGCATTGGTTGACCGGGCGCGTCTCGCTATCGGTTGGAGTATCAAGGAACCTCTGGGCTACCGCTTCGTCGAGGCAACGAGTTCGCCTGCCGCAGCAACCTCGCGGCTTCCGCTGCCGTAGGCATCGATAGCGTTGAGCAGTTGCAGCTGTGACCGCTGCAAGGATTTCATGTGCCCGCGGTCGCCGGATCGCTTTCGTGCTTTGCGCCGTGTTCGGCGCGTCGCTAGGCCAGCGAGCTCCCCCTCGGATATCAAGCCTTCGTCGAGGCTGTGCCCGATCGCATAGAAGTGCTTGCGTTCCTCCCTTCGACCCCACTTGGCGAGAACGAGGAGCGTGATGAGAGCAGGAATGCCCTTGACGATCATGCTGGCGAGCCCCAGGGATTCCAGGATCGGTGAGTTCTGGAGGAAGTGGAAGAAGGCCCCTACGCCAAACAATGCCACCGCGGGCATGGCACGGTTCAGCATCGGCTTGCCTCGACGGGATACGAAGTATCCGATCCCTGCGCCGGTGATGCCGGTCAACACCATGTGGCCCAACATCGCGCCGAGGATGCCGCGAGTGATCATCACTCCAGCGATGCTTCCGACGACATCTACTCCGCCGGACAATGCAATGGTCACATTGGTGTAGATGATGTTCTCTGTCACCGTGAAGCCAAGCCCCAGAATCGTTCCGTAGAACAGGCCGTCGAGGACCGACGAGAACCTCACGCGGGGGATCAGGGCCAGGGCGATCACACCGAGTATCTTGAGTCCTTCCTCCATCAAGGGTGCCCTGATCGCTGATGCCCACGCCGACGCGAACTCGGCTCCGTACCACTTTAGGATAAGACTTTCGAAGCCGACCCCGCCGATGATGGACCCTGCGCCAGCGACGAAACCTCCCCAAAGCAATCCAGCGACCACAGCACTGGCCGGTCGGTGCTTGAAGAGCTGGAGGTGGTACAGGAGCCAACCGACAAACAGTCCATAGAGCAGCCACACGATCGTCGACGCAAGGATTCCCGCGGTCTGGCCACCCCATCGGCTGAGGTCCTCGTTGACCGTCCAGACGATGCCATAGACAACGAGTCCCACGAATGCCCAAAAGACGAGAGACTTTGGCTCGACAAAGCTGGGCCGAATAGATGCGCGCGTCCCATTGCCACTCATTCGCTCGCTCCTGAGGTCGCTTCGAACAGGATCGATCGCGCCATCTGATCTAAGTCGTCGAGACCGGCCTTGAAGGCCGACTCCGAGGCTGTGCCAGCAAAGATCGCCAGACGTCCACCGTCCACGACGACCCAATTCCCCGTCACCGAATCTGTGCCCTGGGCGATGTAGAACGATCCCGTCACGCCGGCGTCCGTTGTGAACTCCTGCAGCGGCTCGACACGCCA
>BTQS01000130.1:0-4971 GCA_036985995.1 Acidimicrobiia bacterium | reverse complement strand
AGTCTGAGGTTGCCACCGCGCTGCTCGATCGAGTGAACATCGACGCGGGGGCGCTCGACCTCATCATTGCGGGAATGGTTCTCCAAGCCATGACCGAATCGAACCCTGCGCGTATCGTCGGCATGCGCGTCGGAGTACCCGAACACGTGCCCGCCTTCACGATCAACATGCAGTGCTGTTCGTCGATGGCAGCCCTGATCCAGGCGACCTATCAGGTCGCTGTCGGTGCGGCCGATCTGGTGATGGTTCTGGGTCTCGAGTCGATGAGCAACGCGGCGGACATGATGCCGGGTTCGCGACGGGAGCGTCCGTTGGGGGACGGGGTGTTCCGCGACACCTTGCGCGAGTGCACACTCGCCGGGTCCGACATGTGGGACGACCCCAAGAACATGATCGACGTCGCCGAGCATCACGCCAGGGTCGACGGCATCTCCAGAACGCAGATGGACGAATATGCCATTGTGTCGCACGAACGGGCGCTTGCCGCTATTGCAGCCGGCCGTTTCGCTGATGAGGTTGTGCCGATCAGGGTCCCGTCAGACCACGGCTCCGTGATCTTCGAAGTCGATGAGAACCCACGAGCCGGATCGACCGTCGAGGTTCTCGCCAAGCTTCCAAGCGTCCAGCCCGGCGGTGTCATCACTGCAGGCAACGCCGCCACCATCAACGACGGCGCAGCGGCGGCGATCATCGCGAGCGCCGACGCGATGAACAAGCACGACCTCGAGCCGCTCGCCCGCATCGTCACAGAGGGGACCGCCATGGTGGGGTGTGACCCGAATCTCATGGGCTACTCGTGCGTCGACGCCCTCAACGCAGCGCTAGCCGGAGCGGACAGAACCCTGGGCGATCTCGACCTCATCGAATGCAACGAGGGCTTTGCTGTGCAACTCCTCGCGTGCGAGGAGATGGGTGGCTGGGATCGGGAGAGGTTGAATGTCGATGGGGGATCGGTTGCCCTGGGGCATCCGGTCGGCATGTCCGGCCTGAGGATCTCTGTGCACCTGGCCAAAGCGCTCAAGCAGCGCAACCTCAGCCTCGGAGGGGCGACTGTGCCCGCGGGCTCTGGGCTCGGCACCGCGGTCCTTCTCGAAAGTGTGTAGAGCCTCGTGGGGACCTCGATCTCAAGGACCCGGCCCCGACTCGGCTGCTAGATTTAAACGATGTCGGTTCGGATAGCCGCCCTCCTGGCGTTGACCATGGTCGCCGCGGCTTGCCAAGGTGCTGGAGAAGTGACGACCGTGACGTCGCCTGTTCCGACGCAGGTCGACGTGTCGACGTCTTCGCAAGATGACACCACCACAACAACGACCGGCATAACAACGACCAGCACGACAGCGACCGTCGCGTCTCCGGATCCAGTCGACCTGATCTTCACGGGCGGCTCGATCGTGACCATGGATCCGAACATCGGAACAGTTGAAGCCATCGCCATCGACGGCGCCACGATCGTCGCTGTTGGGTCCGATAGTGATGTCGCCTGGTACCAAGGATCGGAGACGGTAGTTATCGACTTGAAAGGCCGGACGGTCAACCCCGGTTTTGTCGACGCGCACACGCACATTCTCACCGACACAGACAGCCTGGCCAACGGTCAGTCTCTGGCGCTCGAGAATGGCATCACCACTCTCGCCGAGGCCTTCACCAACCAGGGGCGGCTCGACATGTTCTCCGAGGCGGCAGCGTCCGGTGAGCTGCGCATACGAACCAGCATGTACATGGTCCGAACCGACAACTGCGGCATCGACCAGGGTCTCTGGTATGAGGCGTATCCACCAGACGAGGTACTCGGTGAGCGGCTGCGTGTTGCGGGAGTCAAGATCTTCGCCGACGGCGGCACGTGCGGGCCGCTCGCGGCGAGCGAACCCTTCCTCGAAGGTGTCGAAGTCTCCGAGCCCTTTTACGATCTGGACACACTCACCTCGTACATCCGCGACGCTAACGATCGCGGCTATCAGATAGCGATCCACGCCCAGGGCGACCTGGCTGTCGCGGAGGTCCAGCAGGCGTATGCGACGGTGCTCGCGGGCGCCCCAAACGATCTGCGCCATCGGATCGATCACAACGCCATCGTCACCGAGGACATCGCGTCGCGATACGGTGAGCTCGGCCTAGTCCCCGTCCTCTTTGGCGCCTCGGCGGCCTGTTCCATAGACGCACCGTGGACCGACTTCTACAAGGAGAACGGTGAAGAGCCTGGAGAGATTGTCGCCGCCAATCCCGGGCTCGTTGTCGCCTGGCATGGGGACGACCCGTGGGCTCCGCCGGTCAGCCCGATCCTCGAGCTGTTCAGTCTGGTGACGCGGGGAGCGGTGGCCGAGGACGGGTCGATCTGTCAGCCTCCAGACTGGATGGCAGGTGAAGGCGTCAGTGTCGATCAGGGTCTCGCGATGATGACCACGGGCTCGGCCTACGCGATACGCCAGGACGATGTGGTTGGCTCGCTGACGCCGGGTAAGTTCGCCGACCTCGTTGTGCTCTCCGACAATCTCCTTGCGGTTCCGCCGGAAGCGATCCCAGGTATCGAGGTGCTGATGACGATGGTCGGTGGAGTCACTGAATTCTGTGCGCTCGGTGCCGAAACGTGGTGCCCTGGAAGTGTTACCCCGTAGGGGCTCATCGCCGGCGCTTCTGCGAGTCGACCCGGCCAGGGTCCGGAGTTGGTGCTGGACGGGGTGACGTCAGGCGATTCGTTCTGGTCGTCCGGGGACGTGGTTCCACAGTGGATCCAGATCGACCTTCCTGAACCGATGACGCTGTCGACCATCCGGTTCGTTGTTTTTCAGGATTCTCCAAGTGACACCATCCATGAGCTAGAGGTACTGGTCGATGGCCGCCGCACGGCTCTGGCGCAGAAATCGGCAGGATGATGCCGGCATCTACGCCAGACGCCTTGTGGTCACCAGGCGCCGCCGCCTCCACCTCCGCCGCCTCCACCTCCGCCACTGGAGAAGCCGCCGCCACCTCCAGAAGACGGCGCCGTGAACGCACCGGACAACGCAGACTCGATGCCGGAGAACGCGTTCTCGGTGTGCCCGCCCGAGTAGCCGTAGTTGCCGTACCAGTAGATCGATGACCACTCTTCGAGTTCAGGTGGAGCGTTCAGCCTCGCCTGTTCGAGGACCTCGGATGCGACACCGAACCCGATCGCGTAGACGAGGTAGCGGTCCCACAGCTCGAGTGAAATCGGCGGAGCGTCCTCGAGGCGGGAGAAGTCTCTCAGGTACCGTTTGAAGGCATCCCACCGGGCTGCCTCGAGCGCACCGGATGGTGTCCGCTTGATGCGAACCCTCCGAAAGGCCAGGACGGCGATGAGGAGCAGCGCACCGATTGTCGTTCCGAACACGATCAGCAACGCCATCACTCCACCCCCCGGGCGGTTTGCGAGCACTCGCGGGAGGATCAGCCACGCAGCAGCTGCGACGAGGATGGCCACGATCACGGTGAGTACAGAGGCGAGGTTCCCGGACGTGTCGAGCATCTTCGCTCGCCCGACCGCGTCGAGCACCCGGCTCTTGTACACCTGATACGTCTTGGCATTGGACTCAGCGTCGTCGCGTATGCCCTCACGGAAGTTGGTGAGCGGCCTCGGCCCGTCGTCGAGCACTCGCTTGACGACGGTCATCACCGACTGCTCATAATCCCGCAGGCCGGTGGTTTTCTCCCCGAGGCTGAGTTCGAGGTCGGTGATCGTCTCGGTGCGTAGGCCCGCCCACGTCGAGCGAACAACCTGGGTCGATTGAGCGTTGATCGCTCCCTGACGGATCAGGTCGAACAGCGTTGCTGTGAACTCCTTTTCCGTCACCTTGCCCTGGGACAACAACGCGCCCACCTCTGCCGGAGGGAGATCGGACGGGGGCTCCTGTTCGTACTCGCGGTCGTAGCTGATCTTCGGCTCCTTCCCATACCTCAGATAGGTGATGATCCCGAGTCCGGCTGCGATCAACAGAATGGCCAGGGCACCGAATAGGAGACCTTGCCCCGCGGCGCGCGTCGCTGCCTCATTGTCCTGCGCGAAACGTGTTTCATCGGCGAGGATCGTCTGTAGACCATTGCTGTCGAAGCGGTGTGTACCGGTAGATGAGGTGAGCAGTTCGGTAGGAAACACGGCTCGGAGCTCGACCCACCGCTCGGCGGGCACATTGGTCGCTTCCAGAGACGGCGATACCCCGTCGTCGCCCAGCGATGTCGACCCGTTGACGCCGTATGGGTGCCCAAACACCAGGACATCGCCTGGCTGAGGACTCCCGGGGAGCTGCATCCGCGCGGTGAGTCGGTCAACACCCACGGCCCACTGGTCGCCCCAGACCTGCAGATTCACATCGACGACGTCGTTGTACACGACTGTTAGTCCCTTCATGGTGTACGACAGCTCGAAGGTGCGCCGCTCATCCTGGGAATCGTGGTGCCACACGACGCGCACGAAGTTCGGGAATTTCACGAATCCGAATGTGCCGGGAGGGGAGTTGCAGCCGAGTTCGGTGCAACCACCTTCGACGTAGTCCGTGGTTTCGTCACGTACGGTGATCTCGTCTATCGATTCGAGGTTCCGGATCGGGATGTCTCTGTAGGCGCCGGTAAAGCTGCCGGAGAAGTCGAACTGGATGCGTTCCGTTATCTGGACTGATCCGTCGTCCTGCACAACGATGTCGACGTCGGCTTCCGGTATCCAGAACGACTTCGCGAGGGCGGCCGTTGCCGGCAGCAGCAGACCGATGACGGCGACAAGGGTGACCAGGAGCCTGGCGATCACCCGGCGGTGTGTGTCAGGGCCTCGAAGCACTAGAAGTTGACGTCGGGAGCGGTGTCTGCCAGGTCAACGGCATCATAGAGTTCACGGGCCGTGAAACCGGTCGCGGCCGCGACCATGTTCGTCGGGATTTGCTGCACAGCGTTGTTGTATGTCAAGACGGTGTCGTTGTAGATCTGGCGAGCGACGGCGATCTTGTTCTCCGTATCCGACAAATCATC
>BTQS01000129.1:0-5054 GCA_036985995.1 Acidimicrobiia bacterium | reverse complement strand
CGCGAGGCCGATGGGCATCATGCCCCACGCAAAGAACCGGTAGACGCTGTTCACTCTGCCGAGCAGGTGGTCCGGGATGATCGTCTGACGCAACGACACCGTGATCACGTTCCACAGCACCCCGGTGAACGAGGACACCACGAACATCGCGAACGCAACGATCCAGTGCGTTGCGAACCCGATGACGAGCGCGGTGACAGCCTGGGTGATGAGCGTTATGTAGAGTGCTGTTCCGCTCCCCAGCTTCTCGGAGATCTTCGGCGAAAGGACCGCACCGAGAACACCACCTGCCGCGCCGGCCATCAACAGGATCGCGAAGGTGGTAGTCGTGACAAGAAGCGCTTCCTGGGCGAACAACACCATGGTTGCGAACATGACGGAGAACAGCCCGTTCAAGATGCCCAGGATGATCGCCATCGGCCGTAGGAGCGGATGCGCCCATAGCCACCCGACACCCTCTTTGATCTCATCCCAGAACCCTGGACGTTCCTCGGTCATTGCCTCCCGTGCACCCTCGGTACGAAACACACCGCTCAGAGCGAAGATCAGAGCTGCGGAGATGGCGAACGTCCCGGCATCGAAGAAGAATGGGAGGGCAAATACGATGCCGATCAGCAGGCTTCCAAGCGGCGGACCGGCGAAGGAGTTCATCACCATCTCGGCACCCCACAGCCGACCGTTGGCCTTCTCGAGCCCTTCGGGTTCGACGATGGCAGGGAGAATGGTCTGTGCCGAGTTGTCGTACAGCACCTCGGCGAATCCGAACAGAAGAGCCGAGATCAGCAGCGTCAGGTACACCACCGTGTTCGAATCGACGGCACCTCCTGCGGCGATGTCCCCAGGAGAGGGGAGCACATCCTGATTGATATACACCACGGCAGCAACGATCAGGGTCAGGACGGTTCGAAACACTGCCGTCGACGTCATGATCTTCTTGCGGTCGATGCGGTCGGTGATGACACCCGCTGGAAGGGTGAACACGAGCCACGGAATCTTCTGTGCTATCGCAATCAGCGCGATCAACAGCGGATTCCTCGTGATGCCGGACGCAAGCCACGGATACGCGATCGCGGCGACACCATCTCCCAGGTTCGACACGACGCTCGCGGTCCACAGCTTCCAGAAGTTCGCCCCCATCCGGATCTTCTGCTTCACAGGTGATTCGACGGATTGAGCAGCCTCAGCCATCTGCCTCGTCCTCATCGCTGAACACCGGATGGTCTGTTGGATACACACCGGCGAGGAACCCGTACACGGTGTCACCCTCTCGGGGTAGCTCGAGGAACTCCTCTGCGAGGTCGATGATGCGTTCTGAGAACTCGACGGCGCGCTCGACGGGTATCCGGGCGACCCTGGTCGTCCACATCGGAAGCGGATGCCCCTCTGTCACATTCACGGAGCGAAGCGCGTCGTTGACGAACCACAGCGGGTCATCGCTCTCGACGGGTCCGGCGAATTTGATCGTGCGCCCGACCCGCCCGTAGTACTTCTCGGTCATGGCCCTGACCTTGTTCGTACGCACCACACGGATCAGCCCGGCATCTGCAAGCACCTTGGCGTGGTAGCCAATGGTTCCTTTGGGTTTTCCGAGCGCATCGGCGAGCTGGCTGACGGTCGCTGCACGCTCGAGAATCAGGTTGAGGATGTCCATGCGGGTGTCGTCCGCCACCGCCTTCATCTGGGCGGTAGTCGACGCAACAACGACATCGTCGATCTCGTAGTCGAGGACGTGATGTCGCGGCTCGCGCTCTTCGCTGGATTGGGTCGTCATGTCTACATATGGTCGGGGTTATACGTATGTTCGGTTATTCCCGACCGTTTGTCAACCCGATGTCTCGTCCCCGGAAAAGGTCCACCACGCGAGCGCGCCGAGCGATCCCAGCACCAGCGCGATAGCGGCGATGAGCCAGAGGGTCGCCGTTGAGAATCCACTACCCCTGGGTAGAGGGTCCTCCCCCTTGATGAGGACCCTGTCGACACCGAGAGCCAGGAGATCGGCCGTGTCCGAGCGTGACACGGTGCCGTCCGACTCGAATCCTTCGAAGACGAGACTCCAGTTCTCGGCCGTCGGCAACTCCACGAAGCCTCCCCACGAACCGTTGCCGAGGTCGCTGAGGGCTGTGGGTGGGAGTTCCTCGAATGATGAGAAGGGACGAGCGAGAACGACGTCGAACGATCGGTCGACTTGCACCGTCACCTCGATCGTCATCCCGTCGTCGAGGCTCACAGCTCCGGCACTCGCGCCACCGAACGGGGCCGACAACGTGACGACGGCGATGACGGCAACGATGATGGGCATCCCCGCCAGCGTATACCCCTTGGGCGGCCACATCCGTATTCTTGGAGTTGTAACGAGTCGCTACCATCGTCGGCCCCCACCTGAAGGATCACAATGACCGGCCCCACCACGCTCTTCGACAAGGTCTGGGAAGACCACGTCGTGTACCGCAGTGATGGCAAGCCTGATCTGTTGTACATCGACCTACACCTCATCCATGAGGTCACGTCGCCCCAGGCCTTCGAGTCTCTGACGATGTCGCAGAGGGCGGTGCGGCGGCCGGAACTGACGCTGGCGACGATCGATCATGCTGTGCCGACGACGTCACGGGATCTGGGTATCGACGATCCGCTGTCCAAGACACAGATCGCGACACTGGAACGCAACACCACCAGGTACAAGATTCCGTTGCTGTCGATCAACGACGTGCGGCAGGGCATCGTCCACGTGATCGGCCCCGAACAGGGTGTCACGCAGCCGGGAGCGACGATCGTGTGTGGCGACTCGCACACAGCGACCCACGGGGCGTTCGGGGCCCTGGCCTTCGGCATCGGCACATCCGAGGTCGAGCACGTGCTTGCCACTCAGACGCTCCAACAGACAAAGCCCAGGTCGATGGCGATCACGATCGACGGTGAGCTTCCCTTTGGAGTGACCGCCAAGGACGTGATCCTCGCCATCATCGCTGAGATCGGCACCGCAGGCGCAACCGGCCACGTGATCGAATACAGGGGCTCGACCATCGAGGCGCTCTCGATGGAGGGCCGCATGACGATCTGCAACATGTCGATCGAAGCCGGTGCAAGAGCAGGCATGATCGCCCCGGACGTGACGACGTTCGCGTACCTCGAGGGTCGCCCGATGGCTCCCACGGGCCCGGACTGGGACGACGCCGTCGAGGCATGGAGGAAGCTGCGGACCGATGACGGCGCTGTGTTCGATGCCGAGGTATTCATCGACGCAACCGAACTCGAACCGTACGTGTCGTGGGGAACGAACCCCGGCCAGACGCTCCCCATCTCAGGCGTCATCCCTTCCCCCAACGACTTCACCGACCCGATCGATGCGGACTCGACGGTCCGTGCGCTTGCCTACATGGGTCTCGAAGCGGGTATGGCGATCACCGACATCGCCATCGACAGGGTGTTCCTCGGTTCGTGTACGAACGGCCGCATCGAGGATCTCCGCGAGGCTGCAAAGGTGCTCGAAGGCCGCACGATCGCCGAAAGGGTCAGTGGGCTGGTCGTTCCCGGCTCCGGTCTGGTGAAGCGTCAAGCCGAAGCAGAGGGCCTCGACCGGGTGTTCATGGACGCCGGTCTCGAGTGGCGCGAGCCCGGCTGCTCGATGTGTCTCGCGATGAACCCCGACGTGCTCGATCCTCAGGAACGGTGTGCGTCGACGTCGAACCGCAACTTCGAAGGCCGGCAGGGAAGAGACTCGCGGACCCATCTCATGTCACCGGCTATGGCTGTAGCTGCAGCCGTGTACGGGCACCTCGTCGACGTGAGGGAGATGGCGTGATGGAGCCGGTCACCACGATCACAGGCACCGCTGCTCCCCTGCCTCGGGCCAACGTCGACACCGACCAGATCATCCCGAAGCAGTTTCTCAAACGCGTCGAGCGCACCGGATTCGGCGAGTTCCTCTTCCACGACTGGGCCGCCGACGCTGAAGGTGAGCTCGACACCGAATTCGTGCTGAACAAGCCCGAGTATTCGAGCGCCGTCGTACTCGTCGCGGGCCCGAACTTCGGGTCAGGCAGTTCCCGTGAGCATGCGCCGTGGGCGCTCGAGGACTGGGGTTTCAAAGCGGTAATCGCTCCGTCGTTCGGGGATATCTTCGCCAATAATTGCACGAAGGTCGGGCTGCTCGCCGTCGTGCTCACCAACGACGAGATTGCACTCCTCACGAACATCGCAGAAGATCCACACAACACGGTCACGGTGGATCTCGAAAGTCAAACTGTGACGGCAGAGGGTTTCACCGCGTCGTTCTCTATCGACCCGTTCACGAAGCATTGCCTGTTGAACGGTCTCGACCAGATCGCTCTGTCCCTTCAACACACCGACGACATCGCAGCGTTCGAAGACGATCGCCCCGCGTACAAGCCTTCGGTTCATCTCTGAGGCCCGGCATGTTCACCCGTCAGGAACAAGCAAGAGCCATCATCGACCGGAAGGCTCGCCGTGTCGCCTCTCAGATGCTCGGGCGGCAAGCCACGACCGGAGACGACTTCGCAGCAGCGCTGACCGTTGAGCGCATCGACCTGATCGCAGAGATCCCCGACCGTGGCGCCCTCACGGCCCTCGGGAGGAACGTCACAGGACCCAAGAACGGCCTGTACGTCCTCGACCGCACAAACGGGTACACCGTGTACCTACAACACAACGGCGAGCCGTACGAGGTGTTCGAGGGCCTCACATTCGATCAAGCACGCGACGCAGCCATCGACTGTCTCGTCATGATGAACGGCATCCCCTTCCGGATCAACTGACAGCTCACAGCAGACAGCTCTGAAAACTCTCAGCGAGCGTGCCGCGAGCGAACGAACTACTTGCCGGTCGGCTGTCTACGTCCTCGCCTCGATCACGTCGTTGAGCAGGTCCGGCCGATCCGTGATGATGCCGTCGACGTCGAGGTTGAACAGGTCGTGCATGTCATCGGGGTCATCGACGGTCCACACGTGCAGGTGGGCGCCCGCTCTGTGGACGGCGTCCACGAGTTTCTGGTCGATCGCGGCTCCGCGCATCTTGTGGGGTAGCTGGTAGGCGTCGGC
>BTQS01000128.1:0-5143 GCA_036985995.1 Acidimicrobiia bacterium | reverse complement strand
GTAGGCTTCTTCTAGTACAGCTTTCGGTCGATCCAATCGGTGATGTCACCGAGAACCTGCGCCGCCTCCGGCTCGTTGTGCATCTCGTGGCGGAGGCCAGGGTAAACCTTCCGCTCGACCGCATCGGACGCAGCCAAGCCTGCACTTGCTGCCGGTTGGACGAGCTCGTCGTCTGCCCCGTGGATCACCAGCGTCTGGATCGTGATCGTATCGTGTCGGTCGGCGAGTTTGGCTTGTTCGCCGAACACAGCCTTGCCAAACCGTGTCGTCGCCTTGGTCTCAACGAGTTCGTCCGCGAAGTACGCCTCGCCAACGGATGCGTCGCGCGAAAGCTGTTCGCCTGTGATGTTCGACGATACGCGTACCTTGGGGGCGATCGTTCCAAGCACCGAGGCCGCTACTTTGAGTACATTGTCGATCCCCCGCAACGCGCTCATCGCGGGCGCTGATAGAACGGCGAGATTGGGGTGCGGATCTCTGTTGTTGATGAGATACCCGGCTGCTTGCAGGCCTCCGAGTGAATGACCGTAGAGAACCCAGGGGCGTCCCGTGCTCGCCGCGGTCTGAGTTGCCATCTCGGATATGTCGTCGTAGAACTCCTCGAACCGCTCGATGTCGACCCTGTCGCCCGCGCTCCTGCCGTGCCCTCGCAGATCGTATGAATAGACGTTCGCTCCGTGGATGTTGAAGTAGGCGGCAGGGTCGGCCCATCGCCCGGAGTGCTCGCCAAGACCGTGGACGATGAGGATGTCGTACCGTGGATCATCGATCGTCCACGACCGGGTAAAGAGTTCAAGGCCGTCGGTCGTCGTGTACGTACCGGTCGCTTCGGTCATGAGCCGTCCTCTCTGGCAGCAAGCGCTGCTCCGACGATACCCGCGTTGTTCCTCAGTTGTGCCGGCACGACCTCAGCGACCGTATCGAGAAGGTGGGCGAACTCCTCGAATCGCTTCGAGATGCCCCCACCGATGATGACGCGGTCTGGAGAAAGCAGTATCTCGACGTATGCGAGCAGCTCGTTGACGCGTTGCGCCCACCACCCGATCGTCATGCTATCTCGCTTCACGAGTCGCGCGGCTGCATATGCCTCAGCAGAACTGCCTCTGAACTCGAGATGACCGAATTCCGTGTTGGGTACGAGTACGCCGTTGTTCATGAGTGCAGATCCGATCCCGGTTCCGAAGGTCAACAACAGCACAACGCCTCGTATCCCCGCACCGGCCCCATATCGCGCCTCTGCCAGACCGGCCGAGTCGGCATCGTTCAGGATGGTCACGGGACGACCGAGAGCTTCTGAGAACATTGCAGCGGCGTCGAGACCAATCCAGGCGTCATCGATGTTGGCAGCGGTACGGACGACTCCGTCACGGACGACGCCGGGAACTGCGATGCCGATGGGTCCCTGCCAGTCGTGCTGGTTCACGAGATCTAGTGTGGCGCTGACGAGCGCGCCGGGAGTAGACGGGTCGGGTGTCGGAATGCGCAATCTCGTACCTATGAGCATTCCATGCGTGAAGTCCACGAGCGCACCCTTGATGCCCGATCCACCGATATCGATACCCAGTGCAGTCATCGTATTGACGGCTCCCTCTATCTAGCGTGGCGATACAGCAGATCCTCGAGATCGTCAGCATATGCATCCGTCCGCGCCCATACCTGCTGGGTGACGGTGATGCACACTCCGCCGGGGAATTCGCCGAGGTATGGCGGTGTGAACGCGAGTGTTCCCCTATACCGTGATGCGAAGGCGTCAACGTCCTCGACGGGTATGCAGGGCGTGTAGATGATCGTCCGAGGTGCCTCAGGTTCACAAGCCCTGACGATTCCGCGGGTCTGTTCGAGGCGCTTCAACAGATCGATCAGAAAGTCGGTACGCTGTTGCACGTCCAGCTTTGCATTGCCGCATAGCGGAACCACGGTTCCCGTGTCTGGCACTTCAGCCAGAGAGGGCCACCAGGCGACGATGTCCGACTCTGATCCGCTCTCCAGGCGTCCTCCGAGATTCGGCCAGCAGCGAACCCTCTGAACACCGGCCGGCACACCGACCAAGACCGGTTCGCAACCGATGTGGGGTACCTCGATGAGCGTACGACCGGCAGCTTCGACCCCTTTGCGTATAGACGCGTCGGCGAGCCTGGACAGGGCGACGGTGCCGGCATCGCCTATTGCCTCGATCAGTTGGATCACCGATCGAGGAATGGGAGGTCAACGATGGTCCCCGGGACCTGCTTGCCGCGAATTTCGATGGTCAAGGATTCATCGGAGTCTGGAGGCGGCGCTACGTATGCCATGCCGATACCGCGCTGGAGCGTGGGTGAGAAGTTACCCGAACTCACCGTGCCCATACCGCTGTCTGTCGTTACGGGATACCCCTCTCGAGGAATCGCTCTGCCCTCGGTCGTGAACGCGATGAGCCTCTTGTCAAGACTATTCCGCTGGGCTTCGAGAGCATCCCTTCCAATGAAGTCGTGATCCCAGGAAACAACCCACCCGAGGCCGGCCTCCAGGGGTGATGTGTCTGCGGTCAGATCTTGGCCCCACAACGGGAACCCCATTTCGAGCCGCAGCGTGTCTCGTGCACCCAACCCCGCAGGTGTCGCTCCTGCTTCCACGAGTGCATACCACAGCGCCTCGGCACCTTCCGCGCCGATGTAGATCTCGGCACCCTTCTCACCCGTGTAACCGGTTCCTGCCGCGACGATTTCATGGCCCTCGAAGGTGCCCGCCCCGACCCGAAACCGCCCCGGCATGAATCCAATCACACGACCGATCAGGTCTGGAGCGTCAGGTCCCTGTACCGCGAGCAGCACCGAGTCGACTCGAACGTCGTGTATCGAGACCGTGTCAGGGGCGAACGCAACGAACCGCGAGGCGATCTCATCGAAGTTCGTGCCGTTGGGCATCACCCAGTAGCGGTCGTCGGCGAAGCGCCACACGATGATGTCGTCCTCGACGCCTCCATCGGTGTTCAGCGCCATCGTGTACTGCGCACGCCCGGAGCTGATCCTGGCGATGTCGTTGCACAGCTGACGCCGAAGGAGGCCGGTTGATCCTGGGCCTGAGACCTCGAAGCGGCCGAGGTGCGAAACGTCGAACACTCCCACAGCGCTGCGGACCGCGGCATGCTCCGCGAGAACGCTGTCGTACTGGACGGGCATTGTCCAACCACCGAAATCGGTGAATCTGGCTCCTGTGCGTTCGTGGGTTTCGTGGAGCGGCGACGTAGGCAAATCAACCTCCCATTCAGGACGCCGAGGCGATGGTAGCTACGGTCAGGAGGCGTCCGCTGCCCGCCCGAGGTCCAATACCTCCGGTGGCCCTGGAATACGCGTCGGTGTCACTGTTTCGATAGAAGAATCGGGTTCTTCGAGACCGTACTTGACGAGCAGATGGAGATAGTCACGCTGATAGAAGACCTTGCATCGGACGTCGGGGTAGAGCTCGCGCAGTCTCCGCACCTTGTGGTTCTTCTTCGTCACCAGCTTCTGGCTCATCGTTGTGATCTCGATGTATACATTTTCGTCTGGAAGGAAAAAATCTGGTCGGAAGAACTTTGTCGGGTTGCCATCGTCGTCCCACTCCAGTGCGAAGGCGGTTGGCTCATACTCCCAGTCGATGCCGTAGAAATCCAAAAGCCGCGCAAATTCATGCTCGCTGTTGTGTGCGAACCCCGTTGTGTCGGCCGGTGTCGGCCCGAAGAGGTCGTCCTTCGTCAGGGTCCCGATGCTCCAGCAAGTCGTGGCACCTCTGTCGTGCCTTCAGCATGGTCGGGGTAGAGCTTGTGGATTTCGCCGCGTACCTCGTCGAGGACAGGCCTGACTGCGATTCCGAACACACCCTGGCCCCGTTGGAAGAGGTCGACCACCTCTTCCGGGCTTGTCGCTGCGTAGATGGTGGTACCGTCGCTGAGCAGGGTGATGTCGCACTCGCGCCAGTTCTCCCCTACTTCGGCGTCGAGATGCTCGAACGCTGAGCGGATCTTGTGCAGGCTCGTGCCGGCATCCTTGAGACGCTTGACGACTCGCAGAGTGACGATGTCGGCGAAGGTGTACAACCGCTGCGTGCCTGAGCCTGACGCCTCCTGCATCGACGGCCCAAGCAGCCCCGTGCGATCCCAATAATCGAGCTGGCGGTAGGTGATACCCACGACCTTGCACACCTGTAGCGAGCGGAATCCGAAGGCCTTTTCGTTGTGATCGTCACTCATGTCTGCGTCTCCCGTTGCCCAGAGGTTACACGTTCGTAATTCCGTGGCAGGAATTACCGTCATGAAAGTTACGATTTGTGTAGCCACATGTCAACGACCTCGAAGTCGCCTGACGTCCAAAACCTCAGGCTGTCGGCACACGTCGGAAGGCGACATCTCCAGTCCACCGGTCCTTCTGATACCTAGTGGTCATTGCCCGGGAGGGTCACGGTGCTCGTGGGCCTCGAAGTCCTCGGGATCGACAAGTTCGAGGAACTCCCTGAACTTGTTGATCTCCTCCTCCTCCCGTTTGTCCTGGATGTGGACGCCTGCTTCCTCCAGGAGCGCCCGAGCGGCGAACAGTGGCGCATCTGTCCGCACTGCAATAGCCACGGCATCGGAGGGCCGGGATGAGATCGTGTGGACATCGTCTCCGACCGACAGACGGAGATCCGCGTAGAACGTGCCTCCCCGCAGTTCGGTGACCACCACCTCATCGACCTTCGCCCCCAGCTCTTCGATCAACGCTGCAACGAGATCGTGCGTGAGCGGTCGTTCGGGGCGTATCCCGTCGTGTGCCAGGGCGATCGCCGTGGCCTCCGGCGTGTTGATCCAGATGGGCAGGTACCGCTCTCCTCCACGCTCGCGAAGCAAGAGGATCGGTGTATTCGTCGGCAGTTCGATTCGGATGCCAACGAGATCCATCGGAACCGGGTCTGTCATACCTTTACCCTATCACCGTGTGACGATGCGTGGAGCGTACGTGCCTCACTAGCCAAAGGCCAGGGCTTCGAACGACTTGGGATCATCGGCAAGTACCGCGAGATCGAGAACCGCCCAGATCGAGCCCAGATTCCGGTATCGACCTTCCCAATCCATGCCGTAGCCGAGCAGGTACTCATCGCCCACCTCGAAACCTCGATATTCAACGGGGACGTCGACGATGCGGCGCGGCGC
>BTQS01000127.1:0-5157 GCA_036985995.1 Acidimicrobiia bacterium | reverse complement strand
TCATGTTGCGTTCGCCCGTCTTGGACTGGCCTCAAGTATTGCATCGTGTGTTTTCATGTCAAAATGAATGAGAGGCACGATCGCGGGGAGTGACCGAAATGAAGGGGCCGCAACGCTCGGTATTGGCGAACGTGGTTGCTGTCGCGCGTCGGGAACTCGCCGATCGTGACGATGCCGACGTTCCCTCGCGCCTGAGAAGGGTTGCGCGTAGCACTGCACGGTCGCTGCCTCCACCGTTCGCCAACGCGCTCCTGCGCGAGATCCAGGAAAACGAGGTATTCCGGGATGCAGTCCAGCAGCGTTGGGAGGACGAGGAGCTAGACGATTCCGTTGGTGAGGCGTTTCTCGATGATCCGAGCGAGAGCACAGGTGAGATCACCGCAACCGCCCGGGATCTGCGGGTGGTGGAACTCGAACAAGAGGTCGAGCGAACCCAGCAACGGGTCCGTTCCCTCGAACAAAAACTCAGGGAGGCGAAGCACCGACTATCGGCCGTGCGAGCTGATCACGAAGTAGCGCTCGCGGCGATGCAGCTCGCAGAGAAGGCATCGAAGGACGGTCTGGTGGGTACAGTCCGTGAGCTCGAAGGGAAGCTGCGGGCGTCTGACGATGAGCGAAACCGGCTGACGGCACGGATCGCAGCACTCGAAGCGGAGACAGCCGAGGCCGCGACGCGTCTGGCTCGCTCGGCCGAGCGGGCTCGTCGCAAGGATGTTCCGGTATCCACAGCCAAGAACCGTGAAACGTCGGTGCCGCCGTCAGATCCTGTGACATTCGCCGCGTGGCTCGACACGATCGAGCGAATCCAGCGCCCCTTTCGAGAAGCAAAGCGCACGGACAGTCCGATGACGTCACAGGGTTCGCTGATGATCCCTAGCGGTATGCGACCAGATGGACGTGAGGCACTTGTCGCACTGATCCGCCAGGGACCCGACACGATCGTCATCGATGGCTACAACGTTGCCGGCCTGTTCATGCCGGAGGACTTTTCGTCGCCGGCCGCGCGCTCTGCGGTGATAGCGAAGGCCGAGCGGTTGGCTGCGGCCTCAGGGGCAGATGTCGTCGTCGTCTTCGATGCCGCTGCGGTGGATGGGCGAAGGGTATTCCGATCGCCTGGAGGCGTCGATGTGCGATTCTCGTGTGAGCGAACTGCAGACGATGAGATCGTTGAGATCGTCCATGGCGGAGCGACGCGTTCGATCGTGATCAGCAACGACAGAGAGATCAGGGAACGCTGCTCCGGTGAAGGCTGCGTTCCGGTGTGGTCGAGCGCTTTCGTCGCCTGGGCGAACCGCTAAACAGCCCTTGATTTCGCACCGATAGCTACTGGAGCTACACACCGGAGTGCTGTGACTGCGACGCTCCCGCGTTCATATCTCGATGTTTCCCAAGAGCCGCAACCTGCACGGGTCGCAGTCACCACGCGGTGGCATGAGCTCCGCCGTCTCACGGGTCTGATCACAGCCGCTCTGGCGATCGTGAGCGGCCTCATCCTTGCGTGGCCGGCCATGGCGGTCGTTGCGTTGTTCGGGCTCGGGATCGCTGCGGATGCCACGCTTGCTCTGCGGTCTGGAAGACGGGCTGTCGGCCCGACGCTCGTCGCCGACATCTCATTCACTGGTTTCGTGTTGATTCTCGCTGATGTTCCGTCCGCTGCGGTGGGCGTGGTTGTCGCCTACTTCGTGTTGGTCGTTGCGGTCCTCGGTCGCTCCCAGCGCGCCTGGGCGGTCGGGCTGTACGCCATCGTCGTGGGAGTGATCGCATCGTTCGCACCGCCCATCCCCGGCCTGTCGGACGTTCAAGTCGAGCGGTCGCTCGTAGCGGGGATCATCGTCGTCGCGGTGTTCGGCATCCTCACGATCGCGATGGTTGGGGAATTCGCGATCGTGAGAAAGAGGGGATACGAGTCGATCGGTCACAAGATCGAGATGGCAGCCGCCATTTCTCATGCCTCTCGCGCACTGGTAGTCGACGATGATGCTTCAGCTCTGTCCAAGGCCCTCGATCCCATCTGCGAGGCACTCGGGGCGTCTGTTGTGTTCGTTGAGAGGAACGTCGAAGAACCGGACCTCGGTCTCTGCGCGGTAGTCGTTGCCCGGTCGGCCGCAAGCGAACATGTGCACCCGTCCATCGACCGCACAGCGAAGGCCCCGTGGTCTGTGATGCCACGCGCCCGATCGCATCTCGAGGGCGGTGCACCGTTCTTCTATCGGGTCGAGGAAGCCAGGGACACGGTTGCCGACCGGGGTGGTGAGGCGGGACTTCACGTCGAGGTCGATGTCCCGATCGTGATGCACGATCGATGGGTCGGCGTTATCGGTGCAGGAGACCACGATACGGACCGCGTATGGTGTACAGATGATCTGGTCCTGTTGCGGACGCTTGCAGACTTGACGGCGGCATTCTGGCAGCGAGCAGACGACGCGAAGGTTCGCGAGTCGCTCATCGGGTCGCTAGATGGCAGGCTTCGTTTCGAGGAAGCACTCGCGCGGTCGTCTCGCGCCCTCCTTGGGGAGAGCTCTGCGGATCTTTCACCGGCCCTTGACGCCATCGGTGCCGCGGCCAAGGTCGACGAGGTGGTCGTCACAAAGACGGTCGCTGATGACGACGGTGAACCGGCGGCAGAGGTTCTCGCCGTGTGGACGCCTGTGCGCGGCGTCTCGCGGGTAGGCGTTGGCGACCGGCTCGCGTATGCGCCCACGCCCCAGGTGCGCGACGACATCCAGCGTGGAGAAACATCTACTGCGAGTGAGGGCGGTGTGTCGCGGATCGTCGCCGGGATCGATATGGATGGTGTCTGGTTCGGATCCGTCGAGTTCATCGCGCACGACGACCGACACGGATGGTCGCAGCGCACCTACGTGTTTCTCCGCACCATCGCCGACATCCTTGGAGCGTTCTACGAACGCGCACAGAACCGGGCCCGTCTCGAGGCATCACTGTCATCGATGGATCAGCTGATCGCATCGGTGAGTCACGAACTTCGAACACCGCTCACTGCTGTAGTGGGCATAGCCGAGGAGCTCCTGGCCTCGGACGAATCGTTCACAGCGCAGGATCGGATCGAGCTTCTCGGCGTGATCGCAGATGAGAGCCGTGAGATGGCCGATCTCATCGAAGATCTCCTCGTCGCGGCTCGCTCGAGGGGTGGGGCGATCCCTGTGTTCCCCGAACGCGTTGATCTCGCATTGATCGCACAGAACGTTGGATCACACCTCTCGGCGTCGGAGCACGTGACGCTGACGATCGACGATGCTCCGTGTATTGCCTATGCCGACCCTGTGCGCGTCCGTCAGATCATCCGGAACCTGCTGACGAACGCTTTCAGATACGGTGGGCCCCAGGTCGCCGTCCGATTCGGAACATGTGGCGGCGCAGCGTTTGTGGATGTTCATGACAATGGCCCGGGAATCGCTCCAGACGATCAAGAGGTGATCTTCGAGGCATACGGGCGTGCCGCCGGCAGTAAGGCGGACACGGCGTCCGTTGGTTTGGGATTGACGTTGTCGAAGCGGCTTGCTGAGCTCATGAGTGGCACCCTCGAGTACGTTGAAGGCGAAGGTTCCACGTTCCGTTTGCTGGTGCCGCGACCAGAACCCGAGGACCGTTGATCAGATAGTGTGCTCGGCAATCGCGCGGAGTGTTCGCACATCTGACGTTGCGATGATCAACGTGGAGACGCCTGCGTCTTCCCACGCCTCGAGGCGGTCGGCAATCTGTTCCGAAGATCCGACCAGGCACACCTCGTCGACCAGGCGATCCGGGACCGCCATGGTCGCCTCCATCTTCTTACCGGCGAGGTAGAGGTCCTGAATCTGGCTCGCCTCGGCCTCATATCCGTAGCGTCGAGTGAGATCATTGTAGAAGTTCCTGCCCTTCGCTCCCATGCCGCCGATGTAGAGCGCGAGTTGTGGCTTCATCTCCAGACGACCGGCCTCGAGGTCGTCTGTGACGAGAGCGGACACGGTTGGTGCGATATCGAACCGCTCTGCCTTGTCGGGATCCCCGCTTCGGGCGAACCCTGCCTTAAGGAGGGGTTGGTATGCAGTGGCGGTACGTTCGGGTGAGAAGAAGATCGGAAGCCAACCGTCTGCGATCTCCGCTGCTAGCTGTACGTTCTTCGGTCCGATGGCCGCGAGGTAGATTGGGAGGTCGTGGTTCTTCGGACGCATCATGATCTTGAGCGGTTTCCCGAGACCTGTCGCATCGTCACCCTTATAGGGGAGCTGGTAGTACGTGCCGTCGAACTCCACCGGTTCGTCCCTCGCAAGGATCTTTCGCAGGATCGCCACGTACTCCCTTGTGACGACGAGCGGCTTGCCGAACGCCCGTCCGTGCCAGCCCTCGACTACCTGCGGCCCCGATACGCCCAACCCGAGGAGGAACCGTCCATTCGACATCAGGTCGAGCGTCGTCGCCGTCATGGCTGTCATGGCCGGCGTTCTGGCCGGCATCTGGAACACCGCAGACCCGAGTTTGATGCGTTCGGTCTTTGCAGCGATCCACACGAGCGGCGTCAACGCGTCGGAGCCGTATGCCTCGGCCGTCCAGACCGAGTCGTATCCGAGGTTCTCAGCTTCAGCGATGAGTCCGAAATTGTCCGCAATGGCGGTTCCGTAGTAACCGATGTTGAGTCCGAGCTTCATGATGGAGAGAGTAGACAGTCTTCAACGCTGAGGACGGTCCCTCTGCTGGGAGGACGGCGGAGCCCGGACAGGTCGGTCCCCCTTTCAAGGGGGACGGCAGAGGAGCGCAGCGACGTTGCAGGGGGATCACGAAGCCAAGGGTGCTCCCAGTCACTCCGGGCTCGCAGGCTCGCAGGCCCCCCTGGCTCGCAAGCTCGCCCGTCCCCCCTGAAGGTGGGACGGTCTGTCGGTCAAAAATGTCATACCCGACCCGTACGGTGATGGGAGAACCGGGAGGTATAGATGATCATCGACTGTGACCGCTGTGTGATGCAGGGAACTGTGGCGTGCGATGACTGCGTCGTGAACGTACTGGTGGGCGATACCGGGATCCTTGCTCTTGCCGAAGGCGAGTTGCATGCGATCGATGCCATGAGCAACGTCGGCCTGATCTCGCCGATCAGGCTGGTCGAACGCCAGGCTGGGTCCGGTCCGTAGCATGATGACGTGTCAATTCTCGACGACCTCCGCC
>BTQS01000126.1:0-5185 GCA_036985995.1 Acidimicrobiia bacterium | reverse complement strand
TCCTCATCGCATCGGTCATCCTCGTTTTCGGATACGTGAGTACCCCGGAGGTCCCGCCCGAGATCGCGGTCGGGCAACGATCACCCCAGGATTTCGTCGCCAACCGATCGACATCGGAGATCCCCGATCCTGACAAGACCGAGCAAGCCCGCATGCTTGCAGAGAACAACGTGCCCGCCCCCTACGAGATCAACACCTCGACGAGCCAGAACGTCATCAACAACATCAACGCCTTCTTCGCCGATCTCGAGGAGGGAGCGTTCCTCCCGGCCCCACCTGTCGTCACCACAGAGGTTCCAAATCTTGTCGGACTGAGTGAACAAGACGCCGAAAAAATGGCTACCGAAGCGAGCCTCCTCTTCGACGTCATCGGATCGACGGACACGACCGACGAGGCGTTGGATGGCTTAGTCGTATCACAGGTGCCTTTCGCTGGGGCCACGGTTCCTGAAGGATTCTCGATCAACGTGGTGGTCTATGTGTTCACCACCTCGTCATCGACGTCGTCAACGTCATCGACTACCACCACGACCACCACGACCACGATCCCCGAGACCACGACGACGACGCTTCCGCGCCGAGACTTCACCGAGCAGGTCGCGCTCCTGGAGGAGAAGCATCCGGTACTCGAGAGCAAGACCATCGCCCAGTTCGTGTCGCTCTACGACAAGGACCTCGACCGGGTTGCTCGAGGAGAGCCGAGCGTTTTCCCGGACATGCAGCGCACCGCCATCGGATGGGCACAGGACGAGGTCACTGCGGGTATCAGGTTGAGCGATCTCGACACGGTGACGGCGAAGTACCTCAATGCTGCGACGCGGCCACCGATCTTGATCGTCGACCTTCCCAAGGAGGACATCGATGACACCCGTGAGGCATTGGCGAACCTCGTTGCTCGCCGGCTTCAGGTGAACGAGGTCGTCGACGAGACCCAGTGGGAACTCGATAAGCAAGCAGCGCGAAACGCTGAACCGGAGCAGACGACGAGCTACGCCCTTGGCGACACCATCGCCAAGGAGGGAGAGGTACTGACATCGGTTCAGGTAGCAGCGATCACCGAACTCGAGCTGTATTCACCTGAGATCACGAAGGTAGCTCCGGCGTGGGGTCTCGTCCTTCTCGGGGCGATCAGCATTCTGATCTTCGCCTTCCTTCTCTACAGGATCGCACCGAAGAACGTATACCGGCCTCGCGACGTTGTACTGCTGGCGATCATCCTCCTTCTGGCCGCTCTTGCGGCGCGCATCCCCGGCATCGCTACGAGTCCGGAGAACCACTCGATCGGCTACGTCATCCCTGCAGTGGCGATCGGTGTCATGGTGGCGATCTTGTTCGATCATCGCACAGCGCTGCTCGTTGCGATCACGACAGCCGGTTTCACGGCGATCGCTACGAACGATCTGACGTTCACGGTGTTCGCAGGCATCGCCGCAGCGATACCGGTCGCCTTCGTTTCGAGCGTTTCGACACGGTCACAGCTTCGGCTGTCGGTCCTCGGCTCGGCTGCAGTTGCGGCACCCGTGGCCGCCGGCCTGGAGTTCCTGTTCCGATACGGCTCGACGAACTCCGATCCGCTCCAGGCAGCGGCATGGGCGCTGGCGGGAGCGATCGTCGGCGGGTTCATCGGCCAGGGGCTGGTCTCGTTCATGGAGACTGCCTTTGGAGTGACGACGACGATGTCCTTGCTCGACCTGCTCGACCGCAACCACCCCGCGCTCGAGGAGCTCGAGGAGAAGGCACCTGGTACGTTCAACCATTCGATGCTGGTGGGGTCCCTCGCTGGACGCGCTGCACGTGCGATCGATGCGAATCCGCTGCTCGCGCAGGCAGCCGCGTGGTATCACGACCTCGGGAAGACCGAGAACCCGTTGTATTTCGTCGAGAACCAGCTTGGGTACAACCCGCACGACGATCTCACACCCGAGGAGTCCGCTGAGATCATCCGCGGCCACGTCCTCGACGGCCTGGACCTGGCGAAGCAGTTCCGCATCCCGGAGGACGTTGCGGACGGGATCCGGATGCACCACGGCACCAGCCTCATGCGGTATTTTTATCACAAGGCCCTCGCCGATCATGAGAACGTCGATGCCGAGCTGTTCCGTCATCACGGTGTGAAGCCGACGCGCAGGGAGATGGCGATCGTCATGATCTCCGACGCCGCCGAAGCAGCGGCGCGTGCGTACGCTCAGCAGGAACAGCCGACCGAAGAGGGCCTTGCCAAGCTCGTCGATTCGATTGTCAGCGAGAAACTCGAGGACGGCCAGTTCGACGATTCTTCCCTCACCTTCGGTGAATTGACGACCATAAGGCGGGAGATCGCGGCCGGCCTCTCCGCCTACTATCACGCGAGGGTCGAATATCCGGATTTCCCGACGGGTGAGACCCCCGAGACGCCATGAACGTCGCGGTTACAGACGTTGACCGATCCGATATCGATGAGAGTGCGTTGCGGGACTTCGCCGCGTTGATCCTTGCCGCAGAGGGCCTGGCTTCCGACGCATCGCTCGCGATCACGTTCGTCGGCAGCGAGGAGATCGCCGAACTGAACGAGCGGTTCATGGGGAAGAAGGGACCCACTGACGTGCTGTCCTTCCCCGTCGAGGACGCCGCCCCTGGGGAGCCTCCCACGGCGGTATCGGGAGGGCCACCGCTCGAACTCGGTGACATTTTCATCTGCACCGATGTTGTGGCCGGCCACGCGGACGAGTACGGCGCTTCCTTTCTCGACGAGCTGTATTTGATGGTCACCCACGGCGTGTTGCACATCCTTGGTTGGGATCACCAAACTGAGGTAGAGGCCGAGGCCATGGAATCGAAAGAGGCAGAACACCTGAACAGGATCGGACGAGCCAGACGATGATCGTCGCCGTTGCTGTGTTCGCGCTCATCGTGTTGCTCATCGGCAGCGTGTTGCGCGCTGGGGGAGCGAGTCTCGTGCGTACTCCGAGGGCCGATGCCCTACGCGATGCGGCCGACGACGTGGCCGGTGCAGCGAAGGTCGCCCACCTCCTCGAGGATCGAGCAAGTATCCAGCCGGCATTGGGCACGACCGTGACCTTCCTGATCGTTCTCGCGGTGATACCGCTCACATGGGTGCTCACCGACACGCTCTCGGGTGTTCGCCTCGGTGCGGCGTTGATCGCGATGGCGGTTGCACTTGTGATCCTCGTAGATGTCCTTCCTCGCTGGATCGGAAGGAACCGACCCGGCTCCGGGGCGTATCGACTCATTTCGCTTCTCGAGCCTGCGATCGCGTTCGGTGCAGCAGCGGGCGACCTCATCGCCGACACGGAGGAAGAAGAGGAACAGAGTGATCCCGATTCGGATGCCGAGGAGCGTGAACTCATTCTCTCGGTGCTCGAATTCACCGACACCATCGTCCGCGAGGTCATGGTGCCGAGGACCGACATGATCACCATCTCTGGCGACGCTTCAACCGACGACGCTGTTGACATTGTCCTGTCGAGCGGTCGGTCACGAGTTCCGGTCACCGGTGAAACCATAGACCACGTTGTCGGTGTGTTGTTCGCACGCGACCTCCTTGAGATATTCGACAAGGAGCAAGAGCCCCGCACAGCATCTGAGATCGCTCACGAGGCGTATTTCGTGCCTGAGACAAAACTGGTGTCCGAGTTGCTGCGCGAGATGCAGGCCAATCAACAGCACCTCGCCATCGTGGTCGATGAGTTCGGCGGCACGGCGGGGATCGCAACGATCGAAGATCTCATCGAAGAGATCGTCGGGGAGATCGTTGACGAGTACGACGAGGAGAAGCCCATGGTCGTCGAGGCCGATGGGGAATGGATCGTCGATGCCAGGCTCGACGTGGACGAACTGGCCGAACTCGTTGGAGTCGAGCTGCCATCGGATGAGTGGGACACCGTCGGTGGCCTCGTCCTCGAGCTGGCCGGGCGGGTGCCCCTCGAGGGTGAGCGCTTCGAGTACGACGGCCTCGTGTTCACTGCGGATCTGGTGCAGGGCAGAAGGGTGTCCAAGGTGAGGGTGGCGCGTCTGTGACGCATTTCGAGACGAGATCCGGTTTCGTGTCGGTGGTCGGTCGACCAAACGTTGGGAAGTCGACGCTCGTGAACGCGATCGTCGGGCAGAAGGTCGCGATCACTTCGGCACGGCCGCAAACGACCCGTAACACGATTCGTGGTGTCGTGACGCTCGCCGATGATTCGGCACAGATCGTTCTCGTTGATACGCCGGGCATTCACAAACCGCGAACCGCCCTCGGAGAACGTCTCAACACGTTGGTATACGGGTCCCTTGCTGATTCAGATGCGGCCCTGTTCGTGATCGACGCAACGCAACCTATCGGGCCGGGCGACCGCTTGATCGCAGAACGCCTGTTGAGGGCCGACGCGCCGGTTGTCCTCGCCGTCAACAAGGTCGATATCGCCGATAAGGAGGAGATCCTCACCCAGTTGGCCGAGGCCGGTGGCTGGGACTTCGAGGCGTACGTCCCGATATCGGCGCGCAAACACGACGGCATCGATCTCGTTGTCACCGAGTTGGTGGCTTTGCTCCCTCCTGGACCCTTCTTCTTCCCTCCGGAGGCCCACTCCGACCAACCGGACAGCTTTCTCGCCGGCGAGATCATTCGCGAGAAATACCTTGCCCGCCTTCGCGAGGAGCTGCCCCATTCCCTGGGCGTCGCTGTCGATGAGATGGAGACGGATGACAGCGGTCTGCTCCGGATTTCCGCGACGGCGTATGTGGAGCGTGACTCCCAGAAGGGCATGGCGATCGGAAAGGGCGGCTCGATGATCAAAGCGGTCGGCACCGACGCACGCGAAGACCTCGAGCGGCTGTTCGGAACCAAGGTGTTTCTCAGCCTCCGTGTCAAGGTGGAGAAGGACTGGCAGCGCTCCGACGAACTCCTCGACCGCCTCGGCTTCTAGAGCCACATGCGCGTACCCAGACACCCCATGGGTGTAAGTGTCAAGCTGCTATACCACGCTGACAGCCCACAGAATGGATCACCCGAGGGTGTGCGATGAACCTCATGCGTGTCGCGCTGCGACAGTACCCTCCGTGTCGTCCTGAGAAAGGTGTCGGTTGGCGATTCGGAACGATCAGGGGATTGTGCTGCGCGGTTACCCGTTCGGTGAATCTCATCGTGTTGTCGTCCTTGTGAGTCCGAACCACGGGAAGCTACGAACGGTTGCCAAAGGCGTGA
>BTQS01000125.1:0-5230 GCA_036985995.1 Acidimicrobiia bacterium | reverse complement strand
GATCAGTCATCGGGATGTCAGAGTGACACGTCAACCCGAGATGGACGATGTCGGCAGAACCTTCAGCAGCCTCGAGTTCGGCGGCGAGGATCCCACGAGCCATGATTGCGATGGATTGAGAGAATATGGATACGACGTTGTCGTATACCTTGGGACAATCACACGCGTGACCCGGTTCAACCACGACGACCTGTGTAACTCCGGCCTCCAATGCAGAACCTATCGGCACCGGGTCGGCGATCGCCCCGTCCACGAGTAGCTCTCCTCCGACCTTGACAGGAGGTAGATGTAGAGGAGCCGCCGCGGACGCGAGAACCGCTCGGACGAGATCGCCACCAGCGATGTGCACCGCCCTGCCCGTCTCGAGATTCGTGGCTACGGCGAGAAAGGGAACAGTTGTATCGGAGAAACGACGCGATGGCAAATGGCGAATGAGGAGATCGCGAAGTCCACGATTCGAAAAGGCGGCCGGTCGACGAAGGAGGATGGCCGCCAAGCCTCGCCACGCCAGAGACCCTGCTCCGAACAGGTGCGTCCCGTCGAGGCTGCACCAGATATCGAGCACCCGGTGCACACCATCGGTGGTTGGGTAGAAAGCCAGCATCGAACCATTGATAGCACCGACCGAAACTCCGATGATGAGGTCCGGCCGGTAACCCTGCTCGAACAGGGCAAGCAGCGCACCCGCTTGGATCGCGCCGCGGTTCCCTCCGCCGGTGAGAATGAGTGCGGAGCCTCCGGGTGCCGGCGTGTCCATCGGATACCTCCGAAACGATCGATTCGTTCATTGAGTCGGTCCGACGTCTCAAAGGTGTCGCTATTGGGACTTCTAAGGACAATCGGGCCGGAGAGCAGGGAATTTCGTCCGGCCTCTGACGTCTTGACTGCAAGCATCTACTCGACGTGGAAACGTCGACGACTTCGCTCATGATGTGATCTTCTCGGCTTGACGCCGACGCCGACGGACTGACTCGCCGGCACCGATCACGACGATTACGGCGACAAAAGCACCTGCCCAGCGTATCGGCGCGTTACCGATGCTGTTCGTGAACCACGCCGAGAGGCCTCCCATGAAGGCAATGGGTCGATAGAGGATGGAATCCTGACCCGGCCTGACGGACAACAATATTCCCCAGTAGTACGTGATGAACAGCCCTGAGAGGACAAGGAGCCATCCTCCGATCCGTTCGACGTACGGAAGAATATTCCGCATCCGGGTCACAAGGACCTCTCGGGATGTCGCGAGCGCCACAGCGATAGCCGTCAGCACAACACCCATGCCCGCTGCGTACGCAACGAACACCAACCAACCGTAAACCAGATTCGGTGTTCTCGTCGAAAGACCGACGACTGCGAGAAAGATCGGGATCGTACACGAGATCGAGGCCGTTCCAAAGGCCACTCCGAATCCCGACATAGCCAGGAAGGATCGACCCTTCTTGCTCTTCACGCTGACAACTCGAGCGGTGAGGTGATAGCCCCTGAGCACCGCGACACCAAGCGCGAACAGAGCTATTCCGACGGCCAACGCAGCCCATGGCACAAAGCCGAGCAACCACTGGAGACCGATCGATATGAGGAGACCCACGACGCTGAACAACACGAGAAAGCCGATCGTGACCGAAACGCCGACTCGAAGTCCCGTGACCACGCCCGGAGAAGAATCGTCACCCTCATCTCCACCAAGGAAGATGGATATGTATGCCGGTAGCATCGCAAAGCCACACGGGTTGACGGTGGCGACCATGCCCGCAGCAAACGCGAACAAAAGTGGTGTGGTGAGGATCATCAGCCCCCGAAGTACTCCACGATTCGAGCTTCGAGCTCATCGGCGGTGAGCTCCCCTGTATAGAGTTCGATCACGCGCCCGGTCTCATCCAGGAAAATCGTTGTCGGCATCCCATAGCCTCCGAACGCGGCAAATGCTTCACCCTGCGGATCCCGCGCCAGCGGATAGGTGACGCCGGTCTGTTCTACGACTGCCAGGGCCGGTTCGACATCTTCGGTGAGATTGATGCCGAGAAACTGAACTGAATCGCGACGGGCCAGGTACACCTTCTCAAAAGCCGGCATCTCAGCGAAACAGGCCGGGCACCACGAAGCCCAGAAGTTGACCACGACAGGCTGGCCCTCCAGGCTCGATACGGTCACGGGATTCCCGTCGAAGTCTTGCAGCACCACATCGACCGCAGCACTACGTGCCGTCGATACCGGCGCCGTCGACACGTCCGTGCTCGGCGTCGTCGACACATCCGCTCTCGGTCCCATCGGTACGCCCGAATTCCCGGATAATCCGAACGCTGCGAGCACCGCTACCAGAGCGACAACACCAATACCGCCGACTATCCACCATGTTCGTGTCTTTGATCCTCGCGAACCGCGTTGTGCATGGCGTCGACGCTGCTGTCGCGATTGCTGCTTCCTACTCACTGCCGATCCTTCTCCTCATCTCGAGGGACCTCGCAAGCCCCGTTCTTACGGATCGCCCGCCAATACACAACGCCAGCAGCTACGAGCACCACCGGGATGAGGAACCACGGATTGAGAAGGAACGCTGCAAGAGCGGTAAACCCGAACACTATGGCCAGCAACGCTCCGCCACAGCACAACGCCAACGCTATCGCCCCGGCTACGCCACCAGAGAGCATCGCTGCGTCTTGCTTTGAGCGGGGCCGTGTTGAAGATTTGCTCGTCACCGGAAAGACCTCCACGCCTCATCAGGCTCTGGAATCCTAACATTCGCTAACTACAATGAGGTTGACCCGGCGCCGACTCACTATAATGACACGGAGTCCAGCGACATTCTGAGGTCGAAGATCACAACGGTGAGAGCATCCAGGCCGAACTGGAGCATGGTTACGGACGAGGAGTTCATGGAAGAAGCGCTCTTTGACGATCCGGCGTGGCTCGGCGAGCTCTTCATCCGCTACGAGGGGCGACTCTTGGGGTGTGCACACCGCATGGTGTCACCAGGGGAGGTTGAGGACGCTACTCAGGAGATCAACGAACGGATCCTCAAAGGTCTCCCCCGATTCCGCGGCGACTGCACAGTGGGTACCTGGATCTTTGCGGTGGCACGCAACACGTGTCTCGACGTCAGGCGCCGTAGAAAGCCCACGACCTCTTTCTCCGAAGCCGTCCTCGAGAACTTTGCCAGCCCGAACCAGCCTGCCGACGCCTTCGATATTTCGATACTCGGATGCCGCACCGCCTTGGCCATCCGCGATCTCCCGGAGAGTCAGGCCAGCGTCGTGGCTCTTCGTCTCGGTCAGGGACTCTCTACCGCCGAGACCGGTGTGCAACTAGGAATCACTGAAGACGCCGTGAAGGCACGCCTCCGTCGCGCTCGCCGGCAGCTCCAATCAGCCCTCGCCCAACAGATCACATGCTCGCTATGCGGACCGGGCACCTACGCCGTCAAGGGCACCACAGTCGTGTAGACCCGATATCCCAGCGACGTATGCGCTATTGTCAATATCTTTCCAGCAACAACGATCGGAGCCGCCGTGGGCCGACCAGCCATCATCGAGCCGATTCCGGTTCCACTCGCCGACGACGAACTGATCGCCCGCATCTTCCGTGGGCTCGGTGACGCAACCCGGGTCCGGATTCTTCGATTTCTCCTCGAGGGCCCTCGAAGTCAAAAGGAGATCGTTGAAGAGGTTGGCCTCTCGCAGGGACGCGTCTCTCAGCATCTCTCGTGCCTGGTGTGGTGCGGGTACCTCGAAAGCGAGCGACAAGGCCGTGTCGTGGAGTATCGGATCGGCAACGCCCGGGTGGCTGCGCTGCTCGATCTCGGCGTCGGCTTCCTCGACACGACCTGTGGTGACATCGGATCCTGTCGGATCGTCACAGGCGAAGAAGCCACAAAGCTGGAATAATTCTGAATACACAATACTTGACTATCCTGTGTCGCCACCGAATGCGGAGAAGATAATGAGCACCAAGATCACCCTCAACGTCACGGGCATGACCTGCGACAGTTGCGAAGGCCACGTCGGGGACGCACTCACCTCGGCAGGTCTGACGGATGTCGAGGTCGACTGGCGTCGCGGGTTCGCCGCAGGAACCAATACCGGATCGTTCGACGAGGCAAAAGCGACCGAAGCGCTGGAAGGCACCGGCTACGAGATCGTCTCGGTGTCTACACCCGACGACGAGCCGACAATTTTCGAAACATCAGGTGAGAGCGACTACGACCTGCTGATACTCGGCTCCGGCTCCGCCGCGTTCGCTGCGGCGATAAAGGCCAAGGACCTTGGGGCAACTGTCGCCATCGTCGAGAACGGCACAATCGGGGGAACCTGCGTGAACATCGGATGTGTGCCGTCCAAGGCGTTGTTGCGACCTGCGGAGCTCTATCACCAGTCAGGCCACTCCCCCTTCGCCGGTGTCGAAACGTCCGCCGGGGACGTCGACCTGGGCGCCCTGATCGCATCCAAGGACGAGCTCGTCGGGGTCTTGCGACAGGAAAAGTACGCCAACCTACTCGAGGTCTACGGCATCGACCTGATCCAGGGCACGGGCCGTTTCACCGGTCCGAACAGCGTCGAAGTCGACGGGCGGCCCATCACTGCCGGCCGTTACCTCATCTCGACCGGAGCCTCCTCGTGGGTACCACCCATCGAAGGCCTCGACGATACCGACTACCTCACATCTACCACCGCTCTCGAGCTGACGGAGCTGCCCGGCGAACTGATCGTCGTGGGTGCCAACGCCATCGGTCTCGAACTCGGACAGCTCTTTGCCCATCTCGGGTCCAAGGTCACATGGGTCGAAGCGTTAGACCGTATCGCGCCGTTCGAAGAACCCGAGATCTCAGGCCTCATGCGCGGACATCTCGTCCACGAAGGTGCCGACGTCTACGAAAAGGCCATGGCCCGTCGCGCCGGCAAGGACGGAGACCGGGTCTGGCTCGAGATCGAGATCGATGGCGGCACCAAGCGCCTCGAAGCCGACCGGCTCTTGATGGCTACCGGTCGCCGAGCCAACACGGCGAACCTCGGGCTCGATGTCGCCGGCGTCGAGACCGACAAACACGGCGCAGTGGTAGTCGATGCGGGCCTCGCAACCTCGAATCCGTCCGTATGGGCGGCTGGTGATGTCACCACTACACCGCAGTTCGTCTACGTCGCTGCCGCTTCCGGCAACATCGCAGCCGAGAACGCATTGCGCGCAGCAGGACGCACGATCGACTTCCGCACCATGCCGAGGGTCACCTTCACCACAC
>BTQS01000124.1:0-5245 GCA_036985995.1 Acidimicrobiia bacterium | reverse complement strand
GTGAAGCGCTAGGCCGCATTTGACGAAGATCGGACTCAGCAACATCGAGCACTTGGGAGAGCTGAGGTAGGATGCCGATCGCTGGCGCTACTTCACCACGCTCCCACCGCCTGACCGACGACGACGAACGACCGACGGCTGAGGCGAGCTGGCCAAGTGACATACCCTTCTTGAGGCGAGACTCTCGGATGAGTCTTCCCAGCGCAGCTGCTTCGTCCATGAACCCAGGATATCGACATTCTCCGTTTCGGCCATGACCGGCAACGCCTATGGTTCGACCACCGACGAAGGGAACTCTATGGCCGCCCAGATCGCGACTCTCGTAGATCTGTACACGAACAGCGTGACCGCCTACGCAGACAATCCGCTCTTCGGTCACCGAGGAAGCGACGGGGACTGGACGTGGCTGACATACGGTGAATTCGGTGAAGCGATCACCAAGGCCCGCGGCGGGCTCGCATCTCTCGGTATCACGACCGGCGATCGTGTCGCGATCATCTCTGACAATCGAATCGAGTGGGCTGTGGGCGCGTACGCCACGTACTCGTTGGGCGCAGCCTGGGTGCCGATGTACGAAGCCCAAACTCAGAAGGACTGGAAGTACATCCTCAAGGATTCGGGAGCCAAAGTGCTCTTCGCAGCGACCGACGGCATCCGGGCACAGATCGAGGAGATTCAGTCGGAACTCCCCGACCTCGAGGCAATCGTCGTCATAGACGACCCTGCCGGTGGCGACGCCATCGATTATCTGGAGCTACTTACTCGAGGAGCAGAGAACCCGGTTCCCGTTGCCGTCGTGGCAAGTTCCGACCTCGCAGGATTGATCTACACGTCCGGCACAACTGGTGACCCCAAAGGAGTCACGCTCTCTCATGGCAACTTTGCGTCCAACATCAATGCTGTGGCCGAATTCTTCCCGTTGGAGCAGGATGATCGTTCCGCATCGTTCCTCCCGTGGGCACACTCCTTCGGTCAGACCGTAGAGCTACACGCGCTGACCTATTTCGGGGCATCAACAGGGCTCACGAGTGCAAAGACGTTGACCAGGGACATGCCTGAGATCAGGCCGACCATCCTCGTGTCTGTGCCGACCGTGTTCAACAAGGTCTACGACGGTCTCCAAAAGATGATGGAAGCCGAGGGAGGAATCAAGAAGACCTTGTTCGACGTAGCGGTCGCGAACGCCCGCAAGCGCGAGCAACTGAGAAAACGTGGCAAGCACAGCCGCTGGGTAGACCTTCAGAACGATCTGTTCGACAAGCTGGTATTCACGAAAGTGCGTGCTGCTTTCGGGGGTCGGCTCAAGTACGCGTTCTCGGGAGGCGCGGCCATCTCCACCGACGTTGCCGAGTTCATCTCGGCTGTTGGGATCACCGTCTACGAGGGTTATGGCCTGACGGAGACGAGTCCGATCGTGACAGCCAACACGAGGACTGCAAGACGGATCGGTTCGGTCGGAAGACCGATCCCCGATGTCACGCTCGAGATAGACACCGATGTGACCGGCGACCCCGAGATCGGTGAGATCGTTGTACACGGCCCCAACGTGATGATGGGCTACTACAACCTGCCTGAGGCGAACGCGGAAGTGTTCACACCGAATCACGGCTTCCGTACGGGCGACCTCGGCCACGTCGATGCGGACGGCTACCTCTTCATTCGGGGGCGGATCAAGGAGCAGTACAAGCTCGAGAACGGCAAGTACGTCGTTCCGTCTCCGATCGAAGAACAGCTTCAGCTTTCCGGGTTCATCAGCCAGGTCATGGTGTATGGGGAGCAGCGTCCGTACAACGTTGCGGTTGTGGTTCCCGATTTCGAATACGTCAAAAAGTGGGCCACAGACAAGGGCCTCGACACGTCGAACATCGAGGCTCTGTTATCAGACGACCAGGTCGTGGACCTGTTGACGACTGAGATCAATCGTGCCCAGTCGTCGATCAAGCACTATGAGCGTGTTCGCGACTTCGTGTTGGAGAGCGAGGAGTTCACACCAGAGAACGGCATGCTCACACCGTCGCTCAAGATCAAGCGACGTGCCGTGATGGCGAAGTTCGGCGACCGGATCAACGCGCTCTACGACAGCAGCGACCCGCTCATCGGCCGCAATGAATAGGCGTCTGGCGTTGATTCCGGCCATATGCTGCCGAAATCAACGCCAGAGCCCGATTGGCGGAGGCGGACGGGAATCGAACCCGCCAGGGAACTCTCGCCCCCTCATCGGATTTGAAGTCCGTGACGTCCACCAGGCACGCAGTCGCCTCCACGAGCGAGGGTACCTGGTCGGCAAGAGCTAGGAAGTCAGGCTCTCCGCCCGCATCCGCTCGATGAATGCTCGATAGTCGCGCTCGTTCTGCTCGGCATATGCAGCAGCGAAGTCCGTCACAGCGTGAGAGAATCTGGCACTCGATCCGATATATCCCGAGATGACGGCGGAATCACCGCTTCGAGCATGCGCGTGAGCGAGCACCCGGCCACATACCCTCGCGTACTCACGCATGTCGCCTGGATCGAACTTCCCGATATCCGCGGATGCCTTCATGTCCTTGAGCTGACGAACGTAGTACTGATTCCCGGTGTGTGTCGTCGTCCACCCGAGCATGATGTCGCTCACTGTTTGCATCAGACGTTGGCCCTCGACGATCCGTTGTCCCGGGTGTGCGAGCGGCGAATCGCCGAACTCATCCTCGAGTACAGATCGGCCGGCCTCCTTGATCTGAAGGAACAGCACATCCTCCTCGTCGTTTCCCTCGAGCATGGCGATGAAGGTCCTGGTGCCGACGCTGCCGACACCAACGACCTTCAGGGCCATGTCGATCACACGAAACTTGCGGATCAGCATCACGATCGCCGGCGCAACGGTATCGGTGTACCTGTCGATTGTCTCAAGGATCAAGGCACGCACCCGATCTGCATCAGTGGGAAAATCCATCGATCGAATGGGTACGACGAACGGCGGATCGTCGATGATCCGATATCGACCGTCAACACGCTCTGCCAGTTTCCCAAGCACGTGCCTACTGTCCTTCCTCGACGCCTTCCGAAACCCCTTCTCTGCGCGCTGAAGGTCACGGGACCGACCCTCGGAGCGAAGCCTCTCCAGTATCTCGTCTGCGCTGATGCGGTCATACCACGCTTCGAGCACCGGCCTCGATGCGTAGCTCATCATCGCCTTCTGATAGGAACGCGCCGCAGTGCGAGCAGCTTTACGCTGATCTTTCTCGTCGAAACCGTTGTCCTGGCTCGCGATGACAAACGAGGCAGCGAGTCGCTTGAGATCCCACTCCCAGCCAGCCTGCAATGTCTCATCGAAGTCGTTGACATCGAACACAAGATCACGTTCAGGAGATCCATACCAACCAAAATTGGCGAGATGGGCGTCGCCACTTGCCTGCACGGGTATGTCTGTACGCGGCGTCGACGCGAGATCGGATGCCATGAGTTGAGCGCCGGCCCTGAAGAACGCGAACGGGCTCTCCGCCATGCGGGCTCTGCGTACCGGTATCAGGTCCTCGAGTCTCCCCTTCTCCTGCGATAGGACGAGGTCGACCGCGTCGAACGAATCATCCCGTATGAAGTGGCCATGTGACGACCTCGGTACCTCGCGGCGCAAGGCCTTACCCGCCGCGAAACGCTCATCGATGGTCGTCATCCGGCCGATCCTCCCCATGTTGCCGCAACCCTACCAGCGAATCACGGCCGCTCATCTCGACGATTTCGCATGACAGGTGGGCTATTCTCACGGCCCGAAGCTCCCAACCAAGGATGGACATGGCTGACGCATCACTGATGGTCTGGATCGATCAGGACCTGTGCACCGGTGACGGTATCTGCGAAGAGATCTCCCCAGACGTGTTCCAGGCGCGCGACGACGGCTTGTGGGTCGTCAAAGAGATAGCAGCGCACTGGGGCGCGGAAATCGTGTTCGATGGGAACCAGGCACCGGACGGATCACGGGGCGTCGCACGGGTTCCAGAATCACAGCTCGAGGTCGTGGTCGAAGCAGCCACGGAGTGCCCCGGTGAGTGCATCATGATCGAGCCATTCGACCAAGAGGTATTCGCCAAGCGCGGCACATGACACATGGCGCTTGACGCGCCACGTGCTGCCCGCCTACCCGGTGATGTAGCCCTCGAGCTGGTCGATCATGAACTTCTGCTCATCGATCACGGCGCGAACGACGTCACCGATCGAGATCACACCGATCACGTCCCCATCATCAATGACGGGGAGATGCCTGATTCTCTTGTCCGTCATGAGCTGCATACACGCAGCCACGGTATCCGACTTCGACACGGTCACTGGATCGGGCGTCATGATCTCGGATACGAGAGTGTCCTTTGAGCCACGCGACAACAAGATGACCTTACGGGCGTAGTCCCGCTCAGAAAGGATCCCGGCGAGTTCGCCGTCGGACGTCACAACGAGCGCGCCAACGTTCTTGTCCGCCATCTCCTCGAGGGCTTCGTACACGGATGTGTTGGCTTCGATCGACCAAACATCCCGTCCCTTGGTGTCGATGATGTTGGCTACGGTCTTCTGCATAGGTCCCTCCTTGCACAAAGATACCAAGTGGACGCCGCCCGTGCGATAGCAAACCCCGTACGATGATGGCGTGCGATACCTCGATGCCGCGACAACCCGCCGATGCCTCCCAATGACCGATGCGATCGGCGCTATGCGCACAGCGTTCAGCGCCGACACCGAAATTCCACAGAGGCAGCTACTCGGCGCGTCGCTGTTCATGCCGGGTCGCGTCGGGAAGCTGTCGGGTATCAAGGTCGTTTCTGTGATGCCTGGGAGTCCAGTCGGTGTCGTTGTCGTGTTCGACGAGAACGGAGCACCACTCGGCATGGTCGACGGCCCGACGCTCACAGCCATCCGCACTGGAGCGGTGGCAGGGCTTGCGACCGATCTCCTCGCTGCAGAATCGGCGTCCTCGATGGCGATGCTCGGCGCTGGAGCGATGGCACGGGATCAGATCGCCGCCGTGAGAGCGGTCAGGGAGGTCGGGCGGATCTTGGTCTGGAGCCGTGACTACGCGAACGCTTTTGCGGTGGCCGGGGACGTCGGCGGTGAGGCTGTTCGCGATGCAGATGAGGCCGTCGGAGCGGCCGACATCGTATCCACCGCCACGCCATCGACAGAGCCGCTGTTCGCTGCCGACTCGCTCTCTGAACGCACTCACATCAACGCGATGGGTGCGTTCGCCCCATCGATGATCGAGATACCGCCCGACATCACCACA
>BTQS01000123.1:0-5269 GCA_036985995.1 Acidimicrobiia bacterium | reverse complement strand
TCGCTGGTCACATTCGAAGCGGCGGTGAGCCTTGCCGTAGCGATGAACGACAGCACCGACTGGGAGGGTCTCGAGGAGGAGTCCCAGAGCCCGGGAAACAGGGCGCTCGGTGTCGACGAAAAGCTCAGGGCCGTTCGAGCCGCAGCAGATGCGGCGTCCTCTCACTAACCGAATGCGCCTCTGCACAAAGGTGACGGGTTGTTGGGACGGCACCGTCACGAATGACGAAGCGTGTCCATCCTTCTGCGTATCTCTGCCTCCATCCGCTCAGATGTCAGATCGTCGTAGCCGATTGTCGGAATGTCAGAGAGATAGGGCTCCGTTCCCTTCACCATGTTCGCAACGCGCCGAGTGATCAGGCGTTCCGGGACGCCAAATCGCCCAGCGAAACCTACGAAATGGGCAAGGGTGAAGTTGTCATCTCGTCCTTCGAGGCGGAGTGCAGTGTTCTGGCGAAGCGGATAGGGGAGCGTGGATACGATGTCGTACAGCGGAGTGGCAGCGACGAGCCCGTCGGGGCGGAACTGGAGCGAATAGTTCTTCGCATGGAGGTCACCGTTGCCAATCATCCACGCAAACGCCTGCTGGAGTGTGAGATCGAGCACCGCAGCCTCAGGCGAGGTGACGAGGTCCACCACCTTCGTTGCGATGTCGTTGATCGAGACCCGGTACTTGTCCGCTGGATAGCGTGCAAGAAACTGGCAGGCGTCCTCCTGAGCGATGCGGATCATAGAGTCGGCCGGACGCGTCAATCGATCGAATCGCTCGACCAACAGCCCTGTTTCTCCGTCCCGGTCGGTGACGAGTTCGTGTGCCGGTACGGCGAAACCCGCCGACTTAGCGACCGTCAAGAAGAAGTTCTCATTGCGCGTGATCAGCGGGTAGTCGGCCGGATCCAGTTTGAGTATCGCTGCCCGTCGCGAGCGTCGGATGTGGAAGGAGATCATGGAATCCGAGATCTTGTCTTGCACGCCCGGTAGGGCGGCATCCAAACGGTCGGAGTCCGGGTCGGTTGCGTCAGCGAATAGCTGGCGGAACTGCACCTGGGAGGGATCAGAGGGCAGATTGTCCGAGGGTTGTGGGGGGAGTGTTCCTTCGGGCAGGATCCGGACGTCTCCGACTGTATCGGACCCGACCGCAAGAAGCAGCGACAACTCGTCGTCGGCCGATGTGCCGACCGCGCGTATGACGGCTTGTAGTCGAGCGCCCTCTGGGAGGAGTCCGGTGAAGAAGGGAGGGAGTGCTCCGGACCCAGTGATGTAAGGGTTTGAACGAATGGGTAGCGTGGATGCCACGGGTCGTCCGGCCTCAGCGATGTATGTGTCGTCGTATGCGAACTCAGTCCCGCTCGCCGTCCGCACGATCGTGCCGGCAACTCGGTCTCCCTTGTACACGTCGGCGCGTTCGATCCATTTGGCTTCGCTGGGCGCAGTCATGCGGTGGAGTTCGCTCTATCGCCGATATCGATTCCAAGCACATCCGCGATCCTCATTGCTGTTCCGACTGAAACGGTGGGATCCGCGGCCTCGAGTCGTCCGACCGTCTGACGGCGAACTCCGCTGAGGTCACCGACATCCTCCTGGGTGAAGCGGAGCGCCTTGCGCCGCGCACGCAGAAGCTTGGCGAAGGTCTCTAGATTGTTCGCTGTAGCGGACATGGCGGTGATTGTCCCATGTGAAGCACGCGCTGTCAACGTGAATGTTTGACATACGTAACATTATGCCGACGTATGGTGAGTCGAAGAGGAAAACAGAGCGCAATGTTCGCCACAGAGGACACAATAGTTGCTCGTATCCCTGGCTATGAGGAAGAGGGCTTCGCAGTGGGGCGCAGTCACGCAGTTCCGAAGAACCAGCTCACGAAAGGTTCCTTGTCTACAGCGATGAGCGCGTCTTCGCGCGGGAACCATGCGAGCTCCTCGTCGGTTGTCTCGGTCCCATGGGTAGCGCTCCGACAGGCGACGCCTGGTTCTCCTGTATCCCAGGCGGTTCGGCGAATAGGCCTGCACACCTCGTGCGGGATCGTCTCGCCTGCTGCGTCACGCGGGGATTGCCCATTCGAACGACGAGCGGGCCTGGTCGAGCACAGCGTTGTGCTGATCCTCTTGGATCATCTCGAGGATGGAGCGCCCCCGGTAGACCGGCGCCGGCCGGCGAACGATGCCAGGGATACGGTCGCTCTTGAGCTGAGAATCGAGGAGGTCGGCGATCGATCCAACGGTCGAGACCTTTGCGAGCCGTGCCGGCGGCACTTCGGACGATCGCCACTGCGCCACGGCCTGGCGCGTGACTCCGAAGAGCCGGCCGAGGTCGGTGATGCTGAGGCCAAAGATGCGCTGAATGCGGTCGATATCTGCTTCGTCGTGGCTGAGGGCGCGGGTCACGTTCCTGCGAAAGGCATCGAGCTGGGCGACAGAGATGCCCACGTTGGGGAGCGCCGGGGCATCGATCGCTACAGGATGGAGTCCTACAAGTGCAGTCCGGAGTGTCTGGAGGAGGGCCGCGCACGCTCCGACACCCAGATCATTGGTTCGGGTGACCCACGGAGAGAACGGCGCGTTCAGCGCCTCGGTCTCGATGATGAACCACGACGCTGATCCGGGAGTCCCTGTGGCGTCGAGGATCTGCAGTCCGCCGTCTGTTTCGGTGACGAGGTCCGGCCGCTCGGTACGGATGGCTGCGAGCAGCGACTGGGACAGCGAACGCCATGCCTGCACGTAGTCGAATGCTGCAGTGGGACTTCCCTCGAGGGCCTTTCGAAGAACTGTCCTGAACACGTCGGCGTCGTGACCGAGCGATCCCCGACACCAGGACTCGACGTCTTCGGGGGAGTCTGTCTCGAGGGCATACAAGAGTGCCTTGGCTGTCATGGTGAAAGCATACCGCAAGGAAAACGCAAGCGCAAGGTAAACGCAAGCTACACGGCGCTATACCGTCGCATCAATCGTCGTGATCGCAGCGTTCGGGAGGTTCGTCAAAGCAGCGCTGGAGTACCGCATCTCTTAGGTCTCCGGAATTGAGAACCGGATCGATGACGCCGGCATCCGATCGAAGGTCAGTGTCATTCAGTTACCTCAGAGCTGTGAAACTGTCGACCAGAGCAGCGGAAGCGTGTCGAGGGCTTGTGCGGGTCCCAGTCGGTGCGATCTGCTTTGAGGAACGACGTGTGGTCGATACGGTTGTAGAACACTGCGGAGGGAGGACCGAAGCGTTGGCCGACTCGTGTTCGCAAACTCCAGAACAGCTCCTATCCGCAGCCCCCCAATTCTACGTACTCGGGAGTGTGGCTCAGCGGTAGGGACCTTCGCCGTTGCGGATGGCGTCCAGCATGGCGGAGAACGCCCATCCAGCGACCCTTCCGGCGACGGCTCCGCTGAGACCGTATTCCTTGCTCAGGCTGTTCCACATATCGAAGCCTGTCACCCCTCGAAAGATGGCCGCCAGCGCGTCGAGGTCTTCCTCGGCGAGGTCCGGCCGGATCTCGGCAAGAGAGGACCGCATGACTTCGGTACGTTTCACGTGACCGGTGCCGAACCGTTCACTTGTGGTCGTGTCATCTGGCGCATCGGATCGGATTCGGGCCAGGGCCGTAGCGACATTGCCCATGTCCTCGAACAGTTGAAAGTTCGTCACCACGGCGTCCGGGATCTTGTCGAGGTCAGATTCGCTGAGGGGACCGCCCCGGCTTTCCATCCATTGTTCCGCCCATTCGAATAGCGATCTCACAAGCACTTCCTTTGTCTCGAAGTAGTTGTAGATCGTTCGCTGTGAGACACCAGAACGTTCAGCCACTGCCGCCATCGATAGGTCGAGCAATCCGTTCTCGGCAATCTCGGCGGCTAATGCCTCGAGGATCCGATCCCTTGCGATTCGTTTTTGTTCGTCCCTGAGAGATTCCATGCGCACAATCTTATCACACAATAAAGAACTTGCATGAGTTATGAAAAACATGTACGGTTCATGTAGCGCCACCATTCGGGAGGAACGATCATGGCGACAACATATACATCGAACCAGTCACGTATCGCTGGGTGGGTAGTCCTTGCGGGCACCATCACCATGGCGGCAGGCGCCGCGATCGGAGCAAGCTTTGGGACGTTCTTCGACGAGAGCCTCGAGGCGGGCACATTCGGGGAGTTCCTGACAAACGCTGTGACGAACAGTGGCGCCGCAAAGGCGAACATGTGGCTATCGATATTCGGGGTGCTCGGGATCGGTCTCGGCGGAGTGCTGCTGTCAAGACTCGGTGACCGGAACTCTCTCGCTACCAAGACTGCACGATTCTCGTTCACGGCGGGAGCAGCCGCGGGCATCGTTCTCTTTCCGGTGCTCCTGGGTGTCATCGAGGAGCTCGCTCCGCGCTACGTCGCGGGTGAAGACGTAGAGACGACGGCCAGAGCGATCGCGTACATCGGCATGACCGCTGACTGGATCGCTACCGTCGTGATTCTTGGACTCGGCGTTGCCACCCTTGCATACGCTGGCAGGAACACCTGGGTCCCCCGGTGGCTCTATCGGTGGTCGTTGTTGGCGGCCGTTGCAGGAGTCGTGTCGATGGTCGGCACCATCATGAATGCCCGATCGACGATTAGCGTGATCATCCTGCCGGTAGCGATGACCTGGTTGATTGCTGCTGGCATTGTCGCAATTCGTTATCAAGGCAACACGGTTGAGGAAGGGGCGCATCGTGAGTTCGCAGACCATTCAGCGGCTGGATAGCGCCACAGATCCTGCGAGTGCCGGGGCGAAAGCCGCGGCACTCGCCCTGTTGACAGACACGGACGAGACCATCCCCGACGGGTTCGTGATCCCGGTCGATGCAACCAGATCACTCGAGTCGAGCGATCTGGTTTCCGCAGTGGGCGACGCGTTGACTCGTATTGGTGCACCAAGGGTCGCGGTCCGCTCCTCGGGCATCGAGGAGGATCTCGTCGACGCCTCACACGCCGGCGAATACCTGTCCCTTCTGGGTGTGAGTGCACAGGCCGGCACCGTGCTCGACGCTGCGCGTCGGGTCGTGGCGTCGGCCAATGGAACGCCGATGGCGGTGCTTGTCCAGGCGATGGTCGATGCCACGGTCGCTGGGGCGGCGTTCTCGTCGAACCCGGTGACCGGTGACGCGGAGGTCGTGGTATCGGCTGTCGATGGACTTGCCGACCGCCTCATGGAAGGATCGATATCAGGTGATGAGTGGATCGTGCGAAACGGCAAGGCCCGTCACATCGGTGGTGGCAACACCGATCAGGCACTGATCCTCGACGTTGCCGCAC
>BTQS01000122.1:0-5287 GCA_036985995.1 Acidimicrobiia bacterium | reverse complement strand
GAGTCACCCCGGAACAGCTTCGCGCCAGGGGTCGTTACCTTTGCATGACCATGAGCGACCACGACGTCACCACGTGCTACCGACACCCTGATCGCGAGACGCGCCTGTCGTGTACGTCGTGTGGAAAGCCGATCTGCGTCGAGTGCTCCCACGACGCATCCGTTGGACAGAAATGCCCGGAGTGCGCGGCCCCACAGTCGAGAGCAAGGGTCATCCATGCCAGGAATGTCATCGGACGTCCCTCGTTCCAGACCGCCCCGGTGTCCTTCACGATCATCGGCGTCACGACCGCCGTCTTCGTTGCGGGCCTTCTTTCGTCAGATATCCAACATTGGCTGATGCAGAACCTGAGTCAGGCCAACTTTCTCGTCGCACAAGGCGACTGGTACCGGACGTTCACCGCAGCGCTGCTTCACGGTGGTTTCTTGCACATTGGTTTCAACATGTACGCCTTGTACCTGTTCGGTCCACGTCTCGAGCAGCAGGTGGGAGGCAAGGCGTTCGCCGCGCTGTACCTCGCTTCGGCCGGTGTTGGCGGCATGGTGGCTTACGCGTTCGGTCCCACGGCACAGGTAACGATCGGTGCATCCGGGGCGATCTTCGGACTATTCGGCGCATGGATGTTCGTCGCCTGGAAGATGCGCAACACACCAGGCGGCCGCTCCATGTTCAATCAGCTCGGCATCCTTCTGCTCCTCAACATGGCGCTCCCCCTGTTCGTGCCCAACATCGCCTGGAGAGCGCACTTTGGAGGCTTCGCGGCAGGAATTCTCATCGCATGGCTCTGGTCGACCTTCGCCGTCGGAAAGCCGAACGCACGCGCCATCCGTACGGTCATCGCCGCCGCCGTTACGCTGGCGGCCGTCGCGATCACGATCGCGATCTGATCCGCGCAGGCACGTAGCCGGTACACTCGCACTCGTGAACGAGTACGTGGTTGGCGACCCGACATTTGGCCGTCCCGGCGAAGCATGCGGAGTCTTCGGCATCATCGGCCCCGATATCGATGCAGCGCGTCTGTCCTATTTCGGCTTGTTCGCCCTCCAGCACCGGGGCCAGGAGAGCGCTGGGATCTCGGTGAGTGACGGGGACAACATCACGGTGTACAAGGATCTCGGCCTCGTCGCGCAGGTCTTCAACGAGAGCATCCTCGCCGGCCTAGCAGGCAGCCTCGCAATAGGGCATACGCGCTACTCGACCACCGGTTCCAACCGTTGGGAGAACTCGCAACCCGTGTTCCGGCACCTCGGCGCAAGCGGCATCGCTCTCGCTCACAACGGCAACCTGACGAATACATCACAACTAGCAACCCGACTCGGGCCGCTCGCTGCCACCACGGACTCTGAGCTCATGATCGAAGCGATCGGAAGGTCGATGGGTGAAACGGACCTGCCGCTGGACGATGCACTCGCGGCCGTACTTCCAACCTTCGAAGGCGCCTTCACCCTCACGGTGATGGACCACGCGACGCTCGTCGGCGTTCGGGATCCTCTGGGATTCCGACCGCTCTGTCTCGGCACACTCGGTGACAGCTGGGTCATCGCATCAGAAACGGCCGCGCTCGACATCCTCGGGGCAGCCTTTATTCGCCAGATCGCGCCGGGCGAGATGGTCATCATCGACGAAGACGGGCCACGCAGCCGGTTCCCGTTCGCCGAAACGCAGCCACAACTCTGTATCTTCGAGTTCGTCTATTTCGCGCGACCCGACTCCACTCTGCTCGGCCAGACGATCCAATCGACACGACAGGAAATGGGCCGCCTTCTCGCACATCAGGCGCCGATCGAGGCGGACATCACCGTGCCGGTACCGGAGTCAGGCATCCCGGCTGCGCAGGGTTTCGCGGAGATCTCGGGCGTTCCGTACACCGATGGCCTCGTGAAGAACCGCTATGTCGGGCGCACCTTCATTCAGCCGGCGCAATCGATGCGTGAGCGAGGTGTCCGCATGAAGCTCAACGCGATGCCCGGCATCATTTCCGGCCAGCGTGTCGTGCTCGTCGACGACTCCATCGTCCGTGGATCGACGACCAAGCAGCTCGTCGCCATGACGCGAGAGGCGGGGGCTACCGAGGTGCATCTGAGGATCTCGTCGCCTCCATATCGCTGGCCGTGCTTCTACGGGATGGATACGGGCGACCGATCCACGCTCCTTGCTGCAGGACAAAGCGTCACGGAGATCGCAGCCGAACTCGGCGTCGACTCCCTTGCGTACCTCGATCTCGAAAACCTCATCCAGGCAACGGGCACAGATGCCGATGCCTTCTGTACGGCGTGCCTGTCGGGAAGTTACCCAACGGACGTACCGGTGACCGACAGCAAGTTTCTCCTCGAGCGATCCACATGACGAGCTACGAGACAGCGGGGGTCAATCTCGATGCGGCCGACCAACTCGTCGACCGCATCGGTTGGCGCGTGACGAGCACCTGGACTGAGGATGTCGTTGGAGGGTTCGGAGGATTCGCAGCCGGACTCCAAATACCGGCTGGTTACGAGCATCCGATCTTGATGATGTCGACGGACGGCGTCGGCACAAAGGGCGAGATCGCACGCCAGGCCGGCCTTCTCGAAGGTCTCGGCTACGATCTCGTTGCGATGGTCGCAGACGACCTTGCCGCCGCAGGTGCGCAGCCCATCGCTCTCACCGACTATATCGCCGTCGGACATCTCGACCTCGACCGTGTCGAGACGATCGTGGAGTCGATCGCCGACGCATGCAGCGAGTCAGACATTGCTCTGCTCGGCGGAGAAACGGCCGAGCATCCCGGCATCATGGCACACGACCAGTTCGACATCTCAGCGACCGCCCTCGGCATCGTCGAGATGGGTGACGAGGTCGACACCGATCTCATCGCTCCCGGCGACGTCATCGTCGGTGTGAAGAGCCCGAATCTCAGATCGAACGGCTTCTCGCTCGTGCGGGCGATCGCCGCAAAGCACCTGCCGCTCGATGAGCCATTCCCCGATACGGACATGCAAACCGCACACGTCCTGCTCGATCCTTCCATCGTGTACGCCCCGTCCGTAGTCAACATGCTGGCACGGGTTCGACCCCACGGTCTGTCCCACATCACCGGTGGCGGCCTTCCCGGCAACGTGGTCCGGGTACTGCCCGACGGTACGAGAGCAATCGTCGAGCGCTCGCGCTGGGAAGTCCCGCATGTCTTCCAGGTGCTCCAGAGCCTCGGTCAAGTCCCTCCGGGGGACATGTTCCGCACCTTCAACATGGGCATCGGCTTCACAGCCATCGTGGCCGAGGAGGATGTCGATGCGACCCTCAAAGCCTTCGAAACCAGCGACCTCGATTCCGTCGTCATCGGCCGCATCGTCGAAGGGGACAAGGGCGTCGAGATCCGATAGCCGCCGACAGCCACCAGCCCGTTCCCCCCTCTTGGCCCCATCCCTGTCCTTGCGTAACCAAGCCCTCCATGCGGGACTGAGTTACGAAAGAACGGGGTGAGAACCTGAGTCCGGTACGCGGTGACGCAACAGCGAGGTGCGGCCGGCCATCGGTACCCTCCCGTCTCCATGGAAACGCAACTCTTCATCATCGGGATCGACGACGACGGCAATCCCTTTGGGCTCGACAGCGACCTATCACTCATGAAGGAACCCGACCACGACCGATACCAACTCTGGCTGATGGACCACCTCGAGCGCACGCTCGGGAAACCCGCGATCGCGTTCGTCGACGTATCCTTCGAGCTATACCGAGGGAGGGACGTAGCCGTGATACGCGTGGAACCGTCGGATACTCCGGTCTTCCTCGACGAGCCGAAAAGCGCAAGGACCGCAGACTTCTACGTTCGTATGGGAAACTCAACCCGAAAGCTTCTCACCGATGAATACACCGACTACGCACGATCGAGGTGGAAATGAGCGACGGCTCCTCATATCCGGTTGACTTCACGGTTCCCGTCGATGACGAGTATCGCAGTCGCGGCCTTGCAGCACTCGGCCTGATCGCATTCGCAAAGGCCATCCTGCTCATCCCGCACCTGTTCCTGCTCCTCGCCTACGCGATAGCCGTGCAGTTCGTCGTGTGGATCGGCTACTGGTACATCCTCATCACGGGCAGCAAGCCGTTCTGGGTGGAGAACTTCGAACTGATATTCCTCGAGTGGGCCAGCCGTGTGTTTGCGTGGTTCACAAGCACGACCGACGTGTTCCCGACCTACGGAACAGACGAACACCATCCGGCACAGGTCACCGTCGAGGAAGCTCCCCAACCCCAGAGCCGGCTACTCGCCGTGCTCGGCATCCTCTTCATCCGTACCCTGCTCGCGATCCCGCACCTTTTCGTTCTGCTGTGGTTGACGCTCGGCACACTGTTCCTTGCGTGGTACGGCTTCCTGGTGATCCTCGTCACCGGATCGTTGCCGCTGGCCCTGCATTTCTACTTCATCGGTTTCCACCGGTGGTGGGCACGGACCTGGGCATGGATCGCAGCGCTCACAGACGAGTATCCGCCTTTCACGCTCAAGCCCTGAAGGTCCATGCGTTGCCGGGGCCCGAACACATTGACACCGGCAACGCGACAGGGACGTGCCGTCAGCCCTCAGCGGGTTCTTCCTTGCGACGCAGCGACAAGAACAGCCGCATAAAGGCATACACGAACAAAGTGAGGATCCCGAACGGTACGACCACGGCTCCGGCAACGATCATGAACGCCACGGTGGCCAGCAGGACCTCGCCTGCCTGGGCGAAGGCCTGAGCGATCGGGCCCGGCTTGGTTGGCTCTACAGGGGCAATCGGACCATCGGGAACCTCGGTGAGTCCGACCGTCAGCGTTGCGAATTCTGTGCGGCCATCCAGGTACCGGAGGCGGCCTTCGATCTGCTCGATGTTCAAGAGAACATCTTGCATGCGGGTCTGGAGCGTCACGAGATCATCGATCGTTGTGGCTTCTTCCATCAGTCGTGTGTAGAAAGCCTCTTGCTCGCGCCAGTAGTTGAGGCGACCCTCTAGGTCGACGTATTCTTCTGTGACATCCTGGCTCGAAAGCGATGATGACACCCGCTCCCCAAGGTTCTCGATTCGTGCGACGGCGTCATCGAAGCGGTCGCTCGGAATCCGGATCGTGAACCATCCGACGGCGTATCGGTCCTCGTCGAATTCCTCGATCCGGGACTCGCCGGATGCCACGTAGCCGCCGAGGTCGGCTGCGATCGATCGGATCTCAGCGGCAGAGCTTCCGAATGTGCCGGGGTCGATCCTGAGGTCTACGCTGCCATCTCGTATCACCTTGGCGTCGAACGGCTGGTCGGCGATCTTGGTGAAGGTGACAC
>BTQS01000121.1:0-5364 GCA_036985995.1 Acidimicrobiia bacterium | reverse complement strand
GACGATACGGCCGTTCACCAGATATCAACACCATCCATCCTGGTCATACACGTGCTCGGGGGTGAATGCCGCCGCTCATAGCGGGGCCGTGGGTACGCTGCACACCATGCCAGACAACGCATTTACGACCACCGGGCTTGGTCACGCCTACGGATCTCTCGCCGCGTTGCACTCGCTCGATTTGGCTGTTCCGAGAGGCAGGACAGGCCTCGTCGGTGCGAATGGTGCGGGCAAGTCGACCCTCATCAAGATCTTGCTCGGGATCATCGCTCCAACAACCGGCGCCGCGACCGTGCTCGGGATGGACAGCCGGGACGACACCCTGGCGCTACGCAGCGTGGTCGGATACATGCCCGAAGGCCCCTGTCTGCCCCTCGAGCAGACGGCAGCAGACTTCCTGGTGTACGCAGCGGGTACCGCAGGACTCCCCCGCCAGGCAGCGAGGCAACGCGCCTCAGACGTGTTGACGCTCGTAGGACTGTCGGAGGAGCGTTTCCGGTATCTCGGTGATTTCTCAACCGGAATGAAACAACGAGCAAAATTGGCACAAGCTATCGTTCACGGACCCGAACTCGTGCTTCTCGACGAACCGACGTCGGGCCTCGACCCCAGTGGCAGGGACGACATGCTCGACCTCATCGCTCGCCTCGGAACCTTCGGCATCGACGTCGTCGTGTCCTCGCATGTGCTTCGAGATATCGAACGCACGTGCGACTACGTCGTGATGCTCGATCAGGGCACCTTGCTACATGCGGGCGACCTTCGTCCCGATGCAGATGCGGGGTTCGTCAATGTCGAATTGATCAAGGGAGCCCAGGACGTGGAACGCGAACTCTCCGGCGTCGGGGCCGACGTCACGCGATCCGGCAACCGACTGACCGTCGGGTACGAACGCGGAGACGTGTTCAGCGTCGTACGAGATGCGATAGCGCTCTCCGGCGCCTCTCTCTTGAGCCTGGGATCGACAGGGTCATCGCTTGAGGACATGTTCCTCGACCACGAGGGTAAAACATGACGACCGACACCGGTGCTGTTTACGACCTCGGGTACAAGCCGTTCGATGGCGAGCGCAGAGGCCGCAAAGGTGCGTGGCTGACCGTGTGGGCAGACGGTATACGACGCTCCCTGGGCCTCAGACGCAAGCCCAGGCGCAAGGTCATGCCCTGGATCCTGGTCGCTTTCGCGCTCATCCCGCCGATCGTCGCCGTTGGTTTCGCATTCTTGTTTCCCGCCGCTGCCGCGAGCGAGATCAGCCTCATTTCCGACAACTCGGCCTTTTTCGCTCTCGGTGGAACGATCACGCTGTTGTTCACCGCCCTCGCAGCACCAGAGCTCCTCATTCCGGATCGGCGCGATGGCGTATTGTCGATGCTTTCCTCCCGTCCACTGACATCGACGGATTACCTCAGCGCGCGGTTCGCCAGCTTGCTCACGATCGTCGCGGTATTTCTCCTCATCCCTCAGTTCGTCCTGTTCATTGGCCAGGTCGGCACACACCCCGACGGCCTGCTCAGTGGCTTCGCCGACGCCGCGTCCACCCTTCCAAGGATCCTCGCTGTCGCTGCGATCTACGCAATAGCGTTCGTTCCGCTCGGATTCGTCATCGCGAGTGTGTCGAACCGCAAGGCGATCGCAGCGAGCATCTACCTCGCCACAGCGATCGCTCTCACGATGGTGGCGGACGCGATCGTCCGAAACGCCACATTCACTGGTAGTCGATGGGCGGCGCTGATATCGCCGATCAACACCGCAGATGCCGCGAACAGTTGGATTTTCAACGCAACCGACAGCGGTTCGTTGTTGTCTGTGGCCGGCATTGAACCCGTTTGGGGCATCGTGGCCCTCGTTGTCGGTGGCGTCGCATTGACAGGCTTCTCCGTCGAACGGTATCGGAGGATCATGTGACGCCTGATCCAGCGTTCGTCGTCGAGCCAACCATCGAGGTGAAGTCCGCATCCAAATGGTTCGGTCAAAAGGTCGCCGTCTCCCATCTGTCCTGTTCGTTCGGACCAGGAGTCACCGGGCTGTTGGGACCAAACGGTGCAGGCAAAACGACGTTGCTGCGGATGATCTCAGGCCTGACAACCGTGTCGCACGGATCGGTCGCCGTACTCGGGAAAGACCCACGCAAGCATCATGAAGTGTTTCGGTCGGTTGCCCTCGTGCCGGACGAAGATGCTGTCTACGACGAACTCACCGGACGCCAGCTTGTGCGCTACAGCGCCCAACTGTCAGGCGTCGACGCCACGGCCAGCGTTGAGGCGACCCTCGACGTTGTCGAGATGACCGATGCAGCAGACCGGCTCATCGATGGGTACTCGAAAGGCATGCGGCAGCGGATCAAGGTGGCAGCCGCCCTCGTAACCGACCCGCAGATATTGATCCTCGACGAACCGCTCAACGGCACGGACCCTATCCAACGCGGCCGCCTCATCGCGCTTTTCGAGAGGCTCGGAGCGGAAGGCAAGACCATTATCGTCTCGTCGCACGTACTCGAGGAAGTCGAGCGGGTATCGACGAGAGTGGTGGCGATAGTCGATGGACGCCTCGCCGCCGCCGGATCCGTCGAAGCGATTCGGGCTGCAATGCACGACATCCCGTATATCGTCAGAATCAACACCGATCGTCCCCGAGCGCTCGCCTCAGCGCTCTTCACGTCTCCTGCATCCATCGGCGTATCCGTTGGAGACGGGATTCTCGATGTGACCACGAGCGACATCACCACCCTGGGGCACGATGCTCCGCGCCTCGCGAAATCGATAGATGCCAGTATCACCGGATTCAGGCCACAGGATCAGTCGCTCGAGTCCGTCTTCCGCTACCTGATCGACGGAAAATGAAACCACTGAGGGCCCTGTTCGTCATGTCCGTGCGGCAGTCCCTCCCTCTCCGGCGAACGATCGCTCTGGTGACGATTCAACTTGCGCCAGCGGGCATCTATGTCCTCACAACTGCGAGCAGAACGCCACAAGCAGGACTCGAAGCCCTCGTGGAAATCGGCGCCACAACCCTGTTCGCCCTAACGATTCCCGTCGTCAGCATTGTCATCGGCGGCTCGACCTTCGGGGTGGAACGCCGCGATCAAACACTGAGTTTCATCGCGTTGCGGCCCATTTCGCGGATGGCGTTGGCGGCAGCGAAAACGAGTGCAGCGATCACAGCGGCATTTGCGATCAACCTCGTCGGTGCTGTCGCCCTGGGTATAGCGCAGGCATCGCGATTCGGTAGTCCCGGGGTGATCATCGGGTTGAGCATCGGAACGTTCATCGCGACCGCCATCTACGTTTCGGTCACCGTTCCCCTTGGATTCCTCACGGATCGCGCCGTCATCATCGGCATGGCCTACCTGTTTCTCTTCGAGAACGGTGCCGCATTGGCGCTGCCCGGACTCGCCACGATGTCCCCCTGGCGTATCGGGTTCGCTTCGTTCGCTGCAACGATCGACGAGACGCTGTTTGTCACATCCGACCTTGCGGAGTCGCTTGATTTGTCGATCACGAAAGGTCTTGTCTCCTTGCTCGTCGCGTTGGTCGTGGGCCTGGTCCTCACCACGCAGATGCTTCGCTCACGTGACCTTGCCTGAGTGAGCCAAGGAATGTCGTCCTGTAGCGGTACCGTGACGACATGACAGCGCTACTCGCACGCCTCCGGCGCGGTGACATGGGCACAGCGGCGATGGTCGTGGCTGCGGGAATCCTGGTTTCTCGACTCCTCGGCATCCTGCGTGATGTGATCTTTGCCGCGATGCTCGGATCGGATGGTACGACCGACGTTTATGTCGCGGCGTTCCGCATTCCTGACTTTGCGAACTACCTGCTCGCCGGCGGATTCCTCACGATCACCTTCATCCCCATCTTCTCCGCGTATATCGCAGCCGATGACGAAGAGGAGGGCTGGAAGGCATTTTCTGCGATCCTTCGCTGGCTCGTTCTCGGTACTTCAGTCGCCATCGTGCTTGCGTGGCTAGCCGCCCCGTCGATCATCGCCTTGCTATATCCGGACTTCTCTCCGGAACAAGTCTCGTCAACGACAACTCTCACGAGGATCGTTCTGCCGGCACAGTTCGCTTTCGTCGTCGGATCGATGTTCGCCGCAGTTCAGTATGCCAAGGGCGTCTTCACCATTCCAACCCTCGCACCGATCGCGTACAACCTCGGAATCATCTCAGGCGGCGTCATCTACGCGCTCGTGACAGGCACGCCGGACCCCGCTGGTTTCATCTGGGGAGCGCTCGTCGGAGCGTTTGCTGGCAATTTCGTCCTCCAGGTCTGGGGAGCACGTCGCGTCGGCATGCGGCTCCACCGGCGAGTCTCATGGAGACATCCCGCGATCCTGTCGTATATCGCGATAGCCCTTCCGCTGATGATCGGACAGTCGATAGTCGCTCTCGATGAGATATTTATGTCCGTGTTCGGCGAGATGGCGGGAACGGGATCTCAAACCAACCTGCAATATGCGCGGCGCACGATGTTCGTACCGATCGGGGTCATCGCGCAGGCTGCTGCCGTGGCGGCGTACCCAACGCTGTCTCGACTCTTCGCCGAAGGCAACCGTCCTGAACTCCTCAGGACCGTCAACAAGGCTCTGCGGTACGTCCTCGTCCTGTCGATCGGAGCGGCCGGGTTCGTTGCAGCCATGACGGTTCCAACGACCCGGGTTCTGTTCGAGCGAGGCGCCTTCACAGCCGACGACACCGTTGCCGTCGCAGCAGCGCTATTCATGTATGCCTTCGGTATCCCGATTTGGGGGGCCCTCCAGATCATCACAAGAGCGTTCTACGCGAAACGTGAGATGTGGACGCCGGTCATCATTGGAACAGCCATCACGTTCGGTGCTATCCCAACGTACGCCGTAATGGTCAACCTCATTGGATTTCAGGGCGTGGCGATCACGTCTGTGTTGACTCTCGGGATATACACAGGCGTGCTGTTCGCGGTCTGGTACCGACCACGAGATGCACGAGCGGGATTCACGGCAGTTGCTGCGTCCGCTGGCCGCGCGATTCCACTCGCCGTACCAGCTGCCCTGGCTGCAAGCGCTGTGTCGTGGTTGATTTCGACGGGACTGTCGGGATCAACGCAAATTTCTGCGATCGTCGCACTTGCACTCGGTGCCGTTACGTATGTCGCCGTGATCATCGCGATCGGCGGCGTCCTCCACGACCTGCTTTGGTCGAGGCAGGCCTCAGCCACCGACGCTGACGACACGACCGAGATCGAACACGTGGCTATGTGACGACCGCAGGGGTCGAGCTATTGCGGTGGGTACAGACCTGTCGCCTTCGACTCCTCGGCCTGCCAGAAAACGCCGGCGACCTCGTCGATCGCGTCGAGCAGCGCCTGTGACGCCGCCGGATCCATCGAC
>BTQS01000120.1:0-5393 GCA_036985995.1 Acidimicrobiia bacterium | reverse complement strand
GATGAGAGCTTCAGAATTCACGACATGAGGCACACAACAGCGTCGCTGCTCATCAACCAAGGGCTGCATCCGAAGATCGTCCAGGAGCATCTCGGGCACGGCAGCATTTCGATCACCCTCGACCGGTACGGCCACCTGTACGAAACCGACACGCAACGTCTCGCTGACGCTCTCGACGCTGCATATTCGACGGGACTCGTTGCGCCGGAATCCACGCGAATCATTCGCGACGCGGACACCTCGCGGACAAACACGCGGACAGGCACCGAGGACCGCTAAGACAGAACCCACTGCGAGCCGTATGGCGCAAGGGCTGTAGCGTGGAGCGGGTGAGGGGAATCGAACCCCCGTATTCAGCTTGGGAAGCTGATGTTCTACCATTGAACTACACCCGCAGGCAGGCGTGATTGTACCGCGCCACACTTCCTTGGACTCTGGCGTTGGAAACGGCACGATGATGCCGATATATACGCCAGAGTCCTGAAAACGGACGCCTGGAGGTCAGACGTCGATGGTGAGGAGGTCGTGGGCGACGATGACCTCGCCTTCGAAGACCTCCGTGACCTGTTCACGCATGCTCTCGATGGCGGCATCCGTCTTTTCTCGAATATGGGTAAGCACGAGCCGCTCGACGTTGGCCTCGGCGGCGACAGCGGCGGCCTGAGGGGCGCCCGCAAGGACCTTCTCTACCAGGAACTCCTCATAGGTCGACGTGATCTCGTCCGCTGCGAGGTAGGCGCACATCACCAGCACGTCTGCATCCGATGCAAGCCGAACCAGGTCCGATCCCGCAACGGCGTCCCCCGAGATCGCGACATCCCGACCTTCGGCGCTGACCCGGTAGCCGACGGCAACCCACTCGTGTACAGGAAGGTCGAGCGCATCGGAACCGTGCTCGACCTCACCAACCACGACCCGAACACCGCGTTGCAGGTCGATGTGTCCCGCGACGATCTCGCGTATCTCGACCATCGACGTCGGATGCTCCAATGTGTGCCCGAGAGCCCATTCCTCAACGATGCGGAAGTTGATGTCGCGTGCGTACACATGGTCGAAGAGCGCCTCGATGATGTCCCTGGTCCCCGGCGGTCCCACAACCAGCAGCGGGCCGGTATGGCCGTTATTCCACGCCGCCATGATCAGATCGCCGAGGCCACCGATGTGGTCGAAGTGGTGATGCGTGATGAAGATGACGTCGAGGTCACCGGTTCGCACGCCGGCCCGAGCAAGTTGTGTCGCAACGCCTCGCCCTGCGTCGAAGAGGAGATTCAGCCCCGCCGCTTGAACGAGGGTCGCGGGACCCTGACGGGTCGGATCGGGTCGTGGCCCACCGGTTCCAAGCAGCGTGATACGCATGGAAACACCCTAGGCCGGACGTTTCCTTCAGTCCGGCGTTGAAAACGACGATATCCGGGCTGTATCAGCGCCAGACGCCAAAGAGCGCGCTACTTCTTGGATTTTTCGTAGAAGGGGTGGTCGCCGGCGTCGTGGTCGGTGACGTCGATCACCTTGTGCACGTCGGGCACCATCGCCACGATCGTGGACTCGATGCCCTGTGACAGGGTCACGTTCGCGAGGCCGCATCCCTGGCAGGCGCCTCCCAGACGCACATATGCCATGCCGTCCTCCACTGCGACCAGTTCGGCCAGGCCGCCGTGGACGGCGATCGACGGATTGATCTGGTTGCGGATCACATGGTCGACCTGCTCTGCGACAGGGCCCGAAAGGTCCGGCGGCGGTCCGTCGCCGAGGATCGTAGGGGACGGCGAGTTCGGGTTGATGACACTCAACCCCGGTTTCATCAGATCCTGCGACATATCCAACGTCGCGCCCGTCAGATTCTTGACGCTTCCCGGAGGAATTGCCACGGGGAGGTCACCATGGTGCTCGACCGTGTCGTCGAGATCGAGCTGATCGACAGGGGTCATGTGCATGGCATAGGTGAACTCGGTTCCCTTCGCCCCGGCGATCGACAGCACCAGAGCAAGGCTCTCCCCATCCCGTTCTGTTGAGCGAATCTCGAGCAGTTTCTCGAGCGCTTTGTCAGTGATGGTGAGGATGCGAGAATCATCTGTCATGACTGCGAACCTATCTCAGGGCGATTTTGACCGTTCCGTCAATGATACCGATGTTGTGCCAAGACGAACCCGGAAACCTCTCGTCGTGCTCGTTGTGCCTGCCGGCAGTTACCGGACTACTGATTTTGTGATTGCGGCAGGCGACCTGCGTGTCGACCTGGTCGTCGCCTCCGAAGGTGATCTTCCCATGGGTGATCTCGGAAGGTCGCGCTCGGTGACCATCGACTGTAACCGGTCGGAATGGTCTGCTTCGAGGATCGCGAATCTCAAACCGACACCCGATGCGGTCATCGCAGCCGACGATCGCACCGTCGTGATCGCGGCCATGGCTTCGAACATGCTCGGTCTCGCCGCCAACCCCGTCGGTGCGGTGTCCTCGACGAGGGACAAGGCGCACATGCGGGGACTGCTCGACAACGCCGGGGTTCCACAACCCCGCTACCGGCTTGCTGCATCAGGCGAGGTCGCAGCGCTCTGCGCGGCTCTCGGGTTCCCGTGTGTTGTGAAGCCGAGAGGATTGTCTGCGAGTAGGGGTGTGATCCGTGTTGACACTGCGGAGGAGGCCGGGATCGCTGAGGCACGGATCAGGCGCATCATCGAAGAGGCTGGGGGCGATCCGGACGCCACCGTGGTGGTGGAGGGCTTCATACCGGGTCCCGAGGTAGCGGTTGAGGGGATGCTCGTCCGTGGCGAGCTCACCGTGCTTGCTCTTCTCGACAAGCCGGATCGTCTCGATGGCCCGTTCTTCGAGGAGACCATGTTCGTCACGCCGTCTCGCCACGATTCAGCGACCCAGGGAGAGATCACGTCTGTGACCCAGGCCGCAACCAGGGCGCTCGGCTTGGTGACGGGTCCCATCCACGCCGAGGTGCGCTGCGGACCCGATGGTGTCATGCTTGTCGAGATCGCTGCACGCTCGATCGGCGGCCTGTGCGGGCGTGCGCTCTCGTTCGGACTGCTCGGAGAGTCCCTCGAATCGGTGATCGTCCGCAGCGCGCTCGGGTTGCCGGGGTCGGGCCTCGACACCGCTACCGCGGCGACGGGTGTTCTGATGTTGCCCATCCCTCTCGCCGGCAAGCTCGTGTCGATTGAGAACGTCGATGACGCGCTCGCAGTTTCGGGTGTCACCGAGTTCGACCAGACGATCCCGAACGGGAAGGCAGTCGTCCCGCTACCGGAGGGTGATCGATATCTGGGTTTCCTGTTCGCTCAGGGCGCTTCACCCGACGCCGTGGAACAGTCGCTACGCACAGCCCACGCCAAGCTCACCGTCAGGATCGATCCAGAGGGGCGTTGAACCCGATTCAGCAGGATTGAACCTTGCGGGACGCTCAGGCCAACAGGCTCGCTGCGCCCCAGATGGAGATGAGGGTTCCGACGGTGAGGAGCCACCAGGCGCGACCCGGCCGGAACTCCCCTGCTGCATCCTTTGGGGCCTTGCCCCGCCGGTGCTGGATGATCGCATAGAGGTTGCCGATGACCATCGCGGCGCCGAACGCAAGCGCTATCTGCTTCATCAGCAGGTTGAGGTCGAGGAACTGTTCCACCGCGCAGAAGTTAGCCACTGTGGGGGTAAATCAGCGGGTCGATACGCTGTTCGTCGATGGAGGGAACCGACAACACAACCAGGGTGCCCCGTCCGTGGGGGTTGAGAGCGCGCACGGGCACGCTGTCCGTCGCCCTTTGGGGCTTCGGGCTGGCGACGTCGCTGTTCCTCATCGGGACGTGGGGCAGGGCGGTCGTTGTCGATACGCCGACCATCGAGGAGACCACCCGCACGATCATCGACGCCGACGTTGCGACGGTACGTATCAACGCATGGCTTGAGGACGGGTTGGCGGCAGCTACAGCAACGGACTCCGACACGGTTCACACCATCGCCGAAGCCATCGAGGCCACACCCGAGTATGAGGCGGCGGTCCAGGTGATCATCGCCCAGTTCGTCGACAGCCTCTTCGCACCCGAAGGCGAGGACCCCGTTGTGGATGTGGAACGGCTTCTTGCCCCACTCGTGCCGGTGGTCGTAGCCGAATTCCAAGAGCGAGAGATCCCGATCGATCCGGGCCAGATCGAAGGTGTGCTCGACGCTGCTGGGACGATCGAGCTCGATACAGGCCGAGCCGGTTCGGTGGCCTCCGTTGTCAGGGATGCCCGCGTATTCCTGACACAGGTCGTCCTGGTGGCTCTCGCCTTGCTGCTCGTCACAGGGGTACTGGCAATGTATCTGGCAGACGAGCGGTTCGCGATGCTGCGGACACTCTCGACCCGGGTAGTGCTGTCCGCGGTGTCGTACGCGGTCGTCTTCCGGCTGGCGTCCTGGGCGCTCGATCCGGGCCGTGGCCGGTCACCGGTAGCGGGCGGCGGATCCGTCCTGTTGGGCTCGAACGGTCAGGTGTTCGTGTTCCTCGCCGCAGGAGCCGCTCTCGTCGCTGGTGGCGGTGCATGGTTCGCACGGAGACGCCGCTGCGGGCTCGAAAAGCCGGCCGACGGCGTGGACGATGACACCCGTGAGCTCATCTCTGTGTAATGAGGTTTCCGTTCCGAACCCCGGTTCTTCAGTCTATGATTTGGACAACGGCGTACCCCAACCCGTGACGCTTGGGAAGGAAGGCATTCACGGAAACGACGCTGTCGGCTATGCGTACAGGGATTCGTGATTCGTGCCGGCCCTCCTTTCGGCAGATTTCACGGCTCTGGGAGAAATCATCACGTTTGCCGGTATCCGGGGGGCTCATCGCCACTGACGCGGTCGGTGGCTGCGGCGGCAGGCTGTTGTAGTGCCGTTGCCGTCGCAGCCGACCGTGCCGGAGGGACTAGCCGATGGCGTGACTCGACAGGCGTTCGTACAGCGGTCGGCATTCTTCGTACAGAGCAACGAGGTCCTCTGAAAGCGGTTCGCCGTTGGACGTGTACGGCTCGAAGCCCGTTGTTCGGTGCAGACGGGTGTACCAGTGCGGGCCCCACACACCGTCGATGTCCTTCGCCCCGGCAGGCCAGGACAGCATCGCGGGATCGAACGGCACCCCGAGCGCATCGCAGAGGGCACGCAGCGTCTGCTCGGGCGCCTCGAGCAGAGTGCGGGAATCCACCACCACGGGTACCCGTCCCGAATCGAGATTGTGTTCGAGGATCTCCACCTGGGTCCCATACGCGGCGTCGCGCATCGTCGGTGCCCTCCCGAGGCCTCGTGCGATGGACGGCAGCATGTCGGAGGGGTCTCGTGTGAGGAGGAAGTTGTCCATCTCATCGATGAAGTCGAGGTCCATGCCCTCGAGGTGGTGTGCCATGTTCTTTATGAACAGCAGCGGTGTCGGC
>BTQS01000119.1:0-5412 GCA_036985995.1 Acidimicrobiia bacterium | reverse complement strand
CGTTGTATGCAAACGTGAACAGGACATACGGGATGGTGAGTCCGAAGACCGCCTGGACGAATCCGTACCAAAGGACAGCCCTTGTCGGCAGCGAACATCGTCGAGCCAGCAGCACGATGAGAACCAGGACCGCTGCGATGACGGCTCTCACGGCGACCATCGTCCACGCACCGACACCTTCTTCGAAGGCGGCACGCGTTGCAAGACCACCCGATCCCCATCCGATCGCGGCAACGGCTATCCAGGTCCACTGACTTGCGCGCATCCTCGAAGGGTACCGGCTTCGATGATGCCGGAGATCGCCGGGATGCCTACGGAGAGGTCACGGCTGGTTGCTCTGTGCGTAGGGAATCGTGAACTCGTCGATCACGCCGTCGAGTCCGATCACCGTTGCGCGCAGCTCGTCGTTGGTGATCTCTAGGTCGACGAAATGCAACGCAGACTCCGAGACCTCAGTGAAGGAGTCTGTTCCGGTCGGTCGTAGTTTCGCCCCACCGCCCGCAACGATATAGGTGATGTCGTCGATGGGCCTAGAGCGTTGATAGTCGTGATCGTGTCCCGCAAACACAAGGTCGACACCGTACTTTTTGAACAGCGGCACGAACCTTTCGCGCACCTCCTCGCTCGATCCGTGGTAGCCGGCTGAGTACGGCGGATGATGCATTGCAGCGATGATCCACCGGTCCTGTGACGCCGCGAGCGTGGATTCGAGCCATGCAAGCTGGTCGGGATCATTCGGCACGTTCGAGTCGAGAACAACGATGAGTGCGCTGCCTGCACGTTGCGCGTACCAGGGGCTCTGGCGGCCGAGCCGTGCAAGGATCTCGTCTTCGCTGCCCTGCCGGATGTCGTGGTTGCCGAGGGCAGGCACCAAGATCGTGTCACCATCGAGCACGTCTGCGTACGGATCCAGGAGCACCTCATCGAGCAGATCCAGGTTGCCGTCTGGATAGATCAGGTCACCAAGCAGGACCAGAGCGGCGTAGTCGCCACTGGATTCGCCGCTCGCCATGCGGCGTGCGACATCCATCTGTTCGGTCGTTCCCGTGCCCGTGTCCCCCGCAATAGCGATCCGCACCGGCGCCAGCGTCGCCGTGGTCGTCGGTTGTGTCGTCGATGTGGACGTCACCACGGTTGACGTGACACTCGCTGCCGCGGTGCTCGACGTATCAGCACCGACCGGCTGCCCGCCAGAACACGCAGCGACCGTCACCGCCGCACCAACGATCCAAACCACGAACTTCATCCACCAAGCGTATTGCACGCCGCACCCAACGCCGTCCTGGTTCCGCTCTGCTGCCGGGACGCTGCATCACTAGCATCGTCGTTATGGCGAATCCAGACAATTCCTAGATGACCTGGGCCCACATGGACATGCGCAAGTGGCCAGATCAGCGCCATTGGCAATACGACGCACAGCGACTCGGCGAGGACGAACACGGGGTCTGGCTGTATGCCTCGTCGGACACGATCTTCCAGCGCGGCGACGAGGCGCCGCGGAAACTGGGGACCGGATTCGTCGGCCTCGTTCCCGGGGAGGCCTGGTGGGTCGTGGAGTTCTACTGGGATCACCCGTGGCACAGCGTCTACGTGAACATCGGTACTCCCCCGGTGTGGCACGGCGACCGGATCCACCACATCGATCTCGATCTCGACGTGGTGCGCCTGCTCGATGACGACGTGGAGATCCTCGACGAAGACGAGTTCGCGGAGCATCAAGTCCGTTACTCGTATCCCCATGAGCTCATAGATGACGCCCTCGCCGCGACCGCACTCGCCGCCACCATGCTTGAGCAGCGCACCGAACCGTTCAACACGGCATCGATCACCTGGATCGCACAGGTGTCCACACCCTGAGAACTCACCAAAGTCTTCGGTCCTCCTTTAGGGCCGCGCAGATAAGGCCAGGTCTTCGGTCCTCCCTTTTGGGGGGACGAGCGAGCCTTGCGAGCTAGGGGGAACGCCGAAGGCGTTCCTTGGGAGTTGCTCCGCAACTCCAGGGGCCTGCGAGCCTGCGAGCGCGGTTCGGCAGGGGTTTGGGCGGGCTACTTCCACTTCGTGCTCGCAGGCTCGCGTTCCCCCCTGCATCGCTCCTGCGTCGCTCTGCCGTCCCCCCTGAAGGGAGGACCGGAGAATCTGAGGACCGGAGAATCTGAGGACCGGAGAATCTGAGGACCGGAGAATCTGAGGACCGGAGAAGAGCGGGGACCGGAGAAGAGCGGGGACCGGAGAAGAGCGGGGACCGGAGAAGAGCGGGGACCGATGAAATCGAGGTTCAGGTATCGGCGGCTTCGACTTCTTCTTCGTCGTTGATGTCTACGTACAGGGGGCCGAGGTCGCCTGCTTCGATGAGGCGTTCGTCGGGGGTCATGACCTCTGAGAGACCGTCGCCGAAGGACGATCGTTCCGAGAGCAGGTCCGATCCGTGGGTGATGACACCACGCCCGTATTTGCGCCGCAACACGTCGACGGATTCGTCGAGGGCTTCGAACTCGAGCTCCTTCGGCGTGCCTCCTGTGGTGACGTCGTCGACCCCGAGTGCGAGTTGCAGCGGCTCGTCGATGCCGAGACCCGATGTTGAGATGCCAACCAGGGAGATCTCGTGTTTCGGGTACTCGTCGAGGACCTTCTTGACGAGTTTCGTTGCGATGTCGACGATGGCCTGGGTCGCTGCCGTCGGTGTCTGCATCGTTGCCGAGCGCGTCACGGCCGACATGTCCCCGAAACGTATGCGGATGGTTACGGTCCGTGCCGACATGTCCTTCTTGCGCAGCCTGGCCGCGACACGGTCGGTGAGCCGGTGCAAAATCGGCACGATGTCTTCGAGATCCCTGCGTTTGGCCCGGATCGCACTCTGTGCACCGACGGACTTCGCTTTGCGAGTCCTCGAGATCACACGCGGGTCCTGGTTTCGGGCCAGCGCACCCATGTGGGCTGCGGCACCAGAGCCGAGCATCGCGGCCAGTGAAGCATTCGGTGTATTGGCGATGTCGCCGATGGTTTCGATGCCTAGGTCGTTCATCCTGCGTTTCGTGACGGGACCAACACCCCACAGGTACGACACGGGCAGCGGGTGCAGGAACTCTTCCTCATGGCCGGGCTCTACAACGATCACGCCGTCGGGTTTCGCGACCTGGGATGCGATCTTGGACAGGAACTTGCGTGTCGTCGCCCCGACCGAAACGGCGAGGCCCGTCGCTTCTCGCACATCCGTGCGGATCATCTCCGCGATCTCTCCCGGTGACCCGAACAGGTGGATCGAACCGGTCACGTCGAGGAACGCTTCATCGATCGACAGCGGCTCGACAACCGGCGTATATGTCTCGAAGATCCCGAACACGGTCCTCGAGTACCCGCTGTAGGCACCGAACGTGCCATCGACGAGGATCAGCCGAGGACACATCGCCCGTGCATCCACCATTCGCATGCCGCCACGGACCCCGAATGCCCGTGCCTCGTAGGTGCACGACAACACCACGCCGCTGCCTACAGCAACCGGTTTCCCAACAAGGGACGGATCCTCGAGCACCGCAACCGCTGCGTAGAAGGCATCGAGGTCAGCGTGCAAGATCCCCGGTACATCCATGCCCCCATGGTGTCACACCCCTGTGACAAGAAAGCACACACAGGATTCTGGCGTCCGGTAGAGCCATATACGGCCCCTCTGGACGCCAGAACCCTGGTTGTGTGTCGTATCAGCTGGGTGCTGGGGCCTGACCGGGCAGCCAGCGGTGGCAGAAATACAGGTCGCCGCCGAGGTTTCCCCAGTTGTTGTTCCTGTCACAGCGACGTTCGGTGAGATCCCGCGAGGTGAACCTCAACCATTCGAAGCCGATGAGCTTGTCACCTTCGCCGCCGTTGAAGACGAACAGGAAGAGATTTCCCGTGCCGCCGCCGACGAATTCGCCGACCTCGACCCTCGAGCAGTGGTTGCCTGCGCCTCCGTCTGCTGTGTTGTCGAAGCAGGACCATCCCCGGTTCTCGAGCGCATCCTTGCTCAGGCTGCTGTGCGCCGAAGCTGGAGCCATCACGGCCATCGTCATCGCGACGACCGCCAGGATCAAGATCAATCTACGTTTTCTCATGTGTTTTCCCTCTCGCTTTTGTGCATGCGATGTCAGCTGTGTTCGCTGACCGGATAGATCTCGTCGGCCACGAGGCCATGGGCCTCGCGGTGAACGGTGTTGGCAGACTCGGCGTCGTCGGCCTCGACGAGGCAGAAGATCTTGCCGGCTGACTCATCCACCCAGTAGCGCAGATAGCTCACGCCGTACTTGCCCTGGGTTTCGAGATCAGCCTTGTGGGCCTGGGCCACATCCTCTACGGAAACCCCTCCTTCGAGATTGTGAACATCCATGAACAGTGCCATCGGTACCTCCCTTGGTTGACGTGTGGTACTGGAACGAACGTACGTGGAAGGACACGGCGCGTCATGAGTGGTCGACACCTAGAAATGCTCAACACCTACTCAGATTTGCGTGGTCGGATACGAGCCGGGCCACTTGTCGTCTACCGGACGATGTATGTCCGCAGAAGACACCAGGATCAAGAAATAGGTGTCGCTTTCGTCGAATCCACCGCGTAGTGTCGACATCACGAGTATGTGATGCAGCGGAATCATTGCGACCCGTCACAGATGGGAGTCCCTGCTCAATCGCACCCCTGCCACCACATGGTCTGACAACGGGGCAACGAAGCCTCAGGCAAACGCGCACGAACGGGAGTCATCATGACAAGTGCCGAAACCTACGTCGACCAAAGCGAGATGGACCGCAGGTCTGTCCTCAAGAGAGTTTTGATCGGAGGTGGCGTCGCAGCAGCGGCGCTGGCTGCGCCTGGCTTAACCGGGATCGCAAACGCATCCGAAAGCGACGACGACGACGACAAGCGGCGCGGCAAAAAGATCAACCTTGGTATCACGATCAACTTCGATTCTTTCGAAACCACGGGCGGCGGCGTAGGTGCGTTCTACGTGGGTGGAGACATCTCGGCAGGAGAACCTGGGGGAGACTCGATCGGAACCTTCCATTGCTGGGGCTGGATAACGAGCGACGGTGGCGTCGCGGTCGTCAATCAGGAATTCAACATCAACGGCCGTGGAAAGATCCAGATCTCCGGCGTTGAGAGCCACGACCTCCGAGCGGTCATCGGCGGCACGGGCGACTTTGTCAACGCACGCGGACAGGGAAACCCTCACACCGAAGACACCTTCGGTCACGATCACATATCGCCCACGGGTACGTTCGTGATCGAGTTCCGCCTCACCGGTGCAAAAGGGCGGCCGATCGGCTGATATTCACGGTTGAGCGATCCCAGCCATCGTAGGGCGAACGGTCTCCTGTCAGAGGGCAGGAGACCGTTCGGAATCTCGGCGCGGCAACGCCGCCGCGAGTCACATCGCTTAGGCTTGAT
>BTQS01000118.1:0-5465 GCA_036985995.1 Acidimicrobiia bacterium | reverse complement strand
CTGCTCGACATCGTCGGAGCACACGTCGACTCGTGCATCTTCAACGGCATCGCAGGACTCGATTTCGCCGAACGGCTCCGGGACGGGGGTGCAACCGTGTGCGTGCCGACGACGCTCAACGTCTCCACCCTCGATCTGCTGCATCCGGAGCTTTACCGGGGTGATGACGAATCGAGAACCTTCTCCAAGCGCCTCGTCGACGCCTACATCGACATGGGCGGCATGCCGACGTTCACGTGCGCTCCCTACCAGCTCTCCCAGCGTCCCGCGTTCGGTGACCAGATCGCCTGGGCAGAGTCCAACGCGATCGTGTTCGCAAACTCGGTCCTCGGAGCCCGCACGAACAGGTACGGCGACTTCATCGACATCTCGTGTGCCATCACCGGGAGGGCACCGGCCGCAGGGCTCCACCTCGATGAGGGGCGCAGAGGCACCGTGCTCTTCCGGCTCGTCGACCTACCTGATTCTCTCGTGGCTCACGACGTCTTCTACCCGGTGCTCGGGCATCTGATCGGTCTTGCCTCCGGGAATGGTGTGCCCGTCATCGAGGGTCTCCCGGCAGACACGACAGAGGATCAGCTCAAGGCGATCGGCGCTGCCGCAGCATCGTCGGGCTCGGTAGCGTTGTTCCACGCCGTGGGTGTGACCCCTGAGGCGACATCGCTCGATGCCGTGTCTCGCGATGGTGATATCGACGTTGTCGATATCACTCACCGAGATATCGCCGCTGCACGTGACCAACTGACCACCCGCACAGACCTACCACTACGCGCGGTGGCCCTTGGCACACCCCATCTGTCGATCGAGGGTTTCGCGCAGCTGATTCAGCTGCTCGACGGCGTGGTCACGCACGACGATGTCGAGTTCTACGTCAGCACCGGCCGAGACACACTCGCCGACGTCGAGCGCCGGGGTTGGCTCGATGCCCTCGAACGGGCCGGTGTCACGCTTGTCACCGACACCTGCACGTACGTCACTCCCATCATCCGGCGCGTCGATGGCGTCGTGATGACCGACTCGGGGAAGTGGGCCTGGTATGCACCCGGCAACCTCGGCGTCGACGTTGCGTTCGGTTCGATGGCCGAGTGTGTGCGCTCGGCGACGGCCGGGCGCATCGTGCGCGACCCGGAGCTGTGGCATGGGGTCTGACACCAATGTACTCGTTGCAGGCGAAGCCACCGGCACCCTCATCCGACTCGAAGAACCGCTCAGCTTCTGGGGCGGACTCGACCCGAGCACCGGAAGCATTATCGACCAACGCCACCCACAGCTCGGCGTGAACCTATCCGGGCACATCCTCGCCATGGCGTACGGCCGTGGATCGTCGTCGTCGACCGGCGTCCTCGCAGAAGCCATCCGTCTCGGAACGGCGCCCGCAGCCATCATCCTGCAAGAACCGGACATGATCGTGATGCTCGGTGCTCTCGTTGCCAACGAGCTCTACGGAACCACCTGTCCCGTTGTGGTGGTGGATCGCGCAACCTTCGAGACGTTCGTCAACGGCCTGACGGTCGAGATACTCGAAGGAGGCGCGATCATCCGCGTCATCCCTCCGTTCTTGTGTAACTGAGTCCCCCATGCCGGGACTCAGTTACACAAGAACAGGGAAGGGGTCGGGTATCAGGTCCGGGCGAGCTCAGCGAGGATCTGGGAACTGCGGACTGCATCGGGAAAAGAGATCTGGGTTCCCGCTCTCGTGACGCTGTCACCGGCACAGGCGTTGCCGAGCGCGATGGCGTCGAGTTCATCCATACCGCGAGCAATCCCGAAACTAAACGCTCCCACGAACGCGTCGCCGGCGCCGGTCGTGTCAACCGCGTCACGCTGCGTTGCGTCGATCCGGATGACCTCCTGTGCGTCAGAGACGAGGGCAACACCGTCTTCACCGAGCGTCACCAGTAGGCGAACCCCCTTCTCCCCGGCGAAGGCCACCAGAGCGTCATCGTCCGTCGGTGGCCGTCCGCTCAACACCTCGAACTCGATCTCATTCGGTATCAGCCACGTACTCACCGCAACGAGATCCCGATCGAGGAGACCGGCCGGCGCTGGATTCAAGACCGTCACCGCTCCCATTGCACGTGCAACACCGAATCCCGCTGTCGTGACCTCCTGAGGGATCTCGAGTTGCCCAACGACCACCGAAACCTCTCGAAGCGCTCGCACGGCACTGGCTGCTTGGGTTGGAGTGAGATCGTAGTTCGCGCCGGGCACGACGATGATCCTGTTCGTTCCATCCGGCTCTACCCATATGGGCGCGACGCCGCTCGATCCGGAAGTTTGGCGAACGTGTGTCGTGTCGATGCCGAACGAGGCGAAGTTCTCGAGTGTCATGTCCCCATATGCATCATCACCGAGACAGTTGATCATCGAAACCTCTGCGCCCAGGAGCCGTGCCATGACTGCCTGGTTGGCTCCCTTGCCGCCGAAGCCCATCTGGAAGCGCTCTCCGACCAGTGTCTCGCCTGGACCCGGGATACGAGAGGTATACGCGATCAGGTCGATCATCGTCGATCCCACGACCGCTATCTTCGGCGAACTTGCGGTCACTGTCATCAGAAGGTGCTCCGGAACTCTCGTCGTACGTGCGGGAACCGTGTGGGCCCCACGACAGATGTACCTTAAGCGACGACAAGCAACGCCCTGAAGTCTGCGAACCGCACGAAAGAGCCATGCCAACGAAGCCCGCGAGCGCAAGCTACTGGGGCCGACCGGTCCTCGAGTCGGTGATCCCGGTCGTAGAGAGCTCCCACCACGTTCGAACGTCGCGCGATGCCGTGAGAGCAGTCGCCGGCTGGATGGCCTTCGAAGAGTTCACGCTCCCCGGTGGTCCCCCGGCCGGGGACCACACTGTGGTCACGGATCCCGATCAAGTCATGGACGTCACCTTCTTCGAAACGACGTTGAACTTCGCGTTCACCGACTTCGAGTCCGGTATCAAGTACGAGGTGCTCCACGATGATCGGGTCTACTGCGACACTGAGGGCATGATCGTGCGCATCCACGAGGCCATCGCCGACCACGTCCCTATCCTCGACGGCGAGTACCTCGCATCGATCACCCGAGCGGATCTCGAACACATCTTTTTGGGAAACATCGAGATGCCGATGCTCGATGAACGCGTCGAGATCCTCAACGAAGTCGGAAAGACCCTCATCGATCGATACGAAGGTCGCTTCCACCGGTTCATTCGAGATTGTGCACCCGTGATGTACGCAGACGGCGATGGCATCCTCGAGAGGATGGTCGTGGAGTTTCCAAGGTTCAACGACGTCAGCGACTATCACGGATCCGAGGTCAAGATCTACAAACTCGCCCAACTGGGCCTGTGGATGCTTCACAGGGCTCTGCACGCTTCTGGCGATTGGCAGCTCGCCGATCTCGCCGACATGACAGCCTTCGCAGACTACATTGTGCCGGTGGGCCTCCATCTCATGGGCATCCTGGAGTACACGCCCGATCTCAAGGACCGTATCGACAACGGTGCCATGATCGATCGCGACAGCGACGAAGAGATCGAGATTCGCGCTCACACGCTGTATGCCACCGCCCTCCTCACGGACGAGATGAACGCGATCAGGCCTGAGGACAAGCAACTCGTGATCCCTCAGACCGACTATCGCTTTTGGAAGACCTATCACTCCACCTTCCAGCCACACCACCTCACAAGAACAACGATGTACTGACGTACAGCTGTGGTACCGATCCGGCCATCCACGCAATTAATGCGACTCTCTGCTACTTACCGCTCGTTCGTGCCATACAGGTGTGATGAACCGTCACGGTTGCATCGACTTCGTCCTTAGCATCCCCGCAACCGACACGATGAAGGGACCCTTCCGTGGCCAAGCAATACGATGCTGCACCCGAACTGACGCTCGACCTGAGCAAGGCCCACAAGGCGACCTTGCACACCTCCGAAGGAGACATCGAGGTCGACCTGTACCCAGCCGATGCCCCCCAGACAGTGAACAACTTCGTGTTCCTCGCCGGCGACGGGTTCTACGACGGTGTGATCTTTCATCGCGTCATCAGTGACTTCATGATCCAGGGCGGCGACCCGACCGGTACCGGCAGCGGTGGGCCCGGCTACCGCTTCCGCGACGAGTTCCATTCGAAGACCTCATACGGCAGGGGAACCCTTGCAATGGCGAACTCGGGACCCAACACGAACGGGTCCCAGTTCTTCATCTGCCACGGAGACGCCGGACTTCCCAACGCCTACACCATCTTCGGTGAAGTGACATCAGGCATGGACGTCGTTGACGCAATCGCAGCAAAGCCAACTGGACCTCAAGATCGGCCACACGATCCTGTGACGATCAAATCTGTGGACATCGAGGTCGTCTGATCAGAGTCCGCTGATCAGGGTCTGCTGATCAGCTGATCTACCGGCGCGAAGTCGTCCGTGAGCACGGTGGCGCCATCGAACCACGCTTGGGCCCCTGGCCCGGTGATCACGACCTCGCTGTTGGTGACGAGTGCCTCGATAGCGGGCGGCGATATCGGCTGCATCGATCCAACGAGGACGAAGTTGCCCCCACGCTCGAAGTCGAGATATGCCTGTGGTGCAACGACTGCGACATACGAGAACACCTCGGCAATCGTAGCGGCCTCCGCTCGTGCGAATCTCGTCGGTGGGTAGTCGATAGTGTTCACCACGTACAGACCCCGATCAGTGAGTTTGTCCCTGACGTCGGACAGAAATTCTCGCGTCGTCAGATGCCACGGTACCGATCTTCCGCTGAAGGCATCCCCCACGATCACATCGAAGCGGCCGTCGGGCAGATTCGACAGAGTGAGTCGTGCATCGCCAACACTGGTGACGAGCCAGGGCCCTTCAATGAGGCCGAGATCGTCAACGGCGATCTGGCGCAGCGCGGGGTCGAGCTCGAGCACAGTGGACGTCCCACCTCTGATTGCCTGGTAGAACCGGGGCAGCGTGTATCCGCCCCCACCGATGAACGCGAAGTCGAGAGGACCTGGTGGCGCGACGCTCTCGATAATGGCGTCGGTGACCCGTGCGTACCGCGACGAAAGGTATGTCGGGTCCTCGAGATCGACATAGCTGTTCACAAAGGTGTTGAGCACCAGCACTCGGCCCGTCGGTCGGTTCGGATCCTCAGCGATCCGGGCACAGGAATAGGCCGTTTCGTAGTCACAGGGCGCCACAAGAGCCGCTGAAGCTCCAAACGCGGCAATGACGACGACGACGACCGATAACACGAGTTGACGCGACCGACCGGATGTCGCCAGAACACCGAACAGAACCAGCGTGGCACCGATGATCCAGGTGATCGGTTTCGAAGGCACCGATGCGATCAGCACAAATCCGGTGACGAAAGTGCCGAACAGCGCGCCTGCGGTACCGATGGCCGAGAGATTCCCGACCACCGATCCGGCCGTGTCGAGCGAATCGATCAACGCCTTGGCCGCGATAGGTGTCACCATCGAAAGAATCGCCGCAG
>BTQS01000117.1:0-5661 GCA_036985995.1 Acidimicrobiia bacterium | reverse complement strand
CTGCAAGCGTGAGTCCGGTGTCGACGATTTCGAGCACAAGGAGGACGTCGCGGCCGTCGAGCGGAACGGACACATCCATCGCAACGGACACTCTGCCTTCACGCCCGAATCTCGTGAGCGAAAGAAAGTCGGATATGTAGGTGTACGGAAGATCCGCCATCAGATCTTTCATGAACATGAGCGATCCCATCAGGACGGCGATCGCGACGACATCGTCGCTTTTGGTGTCCTGAGTGATCTCGGACGCGAGTTCACTCACCCGTCGCGCGATCGTGTCCTCCGTAATGACCTGGACAAACGGCTCGGTCATCCGTCTCCGCCGGCGACACCGGGGATCGCCTCCCTGATCCAACGACCGATCGCTTGCGCCTTCGGAAGGTCTTCGAGTGACGACGTGTTCCAACGACCGTCGTTGAGCTTCTGCATTGCCCGAAGCCGGCGCTCATGGCCCACTGTGAGGTCGAGACTTGCGGTCGTTGCACCGCCCCCCTGTTCGGCATACAACGGCCGTAGCCAGCGATCCTCGACGGAGTAGGTGGAAAAAGCCCAGTCGACGAGCTCCCTTGTGTCGGCGAAATGGTCGTCTGAGTGCATGACGACGCTGTAGATACGTCGACCTGCCTGTTCGGTTACGCCCAGCAGCACTTTGTCGGCCCAGGGTGTTTCGCCTGTCTTCAAACCGAGCGTTCCCGGGTACGTGCCCAGGAGCTTGTTGGTGTTCTGGAAGGTCCGGGTTTTGCCGTTCGGGTCCTCAGGCATGGTGACGAGCCGTATGCGGCTGATGCGCTGGATATCCGGGTAGCCCTCCGCGGCGATGATCAACGTCAGGAGATCTCGCGCGGTTGAATAGTGCCCTTCGTTGTCGAGACCGTTGGGATTGGCGAAGCGGGTGTTGGTGAGACCAAGTTCGGCTGCCCTGGCGTTCATCATGCCGACGAACACCGATACGGACCCGCCGCCGATGTCGTATGCGAGGGTCAACGCAGCATCGTTTCCCGAGCGAACGAGCATCGCGATGAGCAGGTCGCCGATGGTCCATTCTTCGCCCGCTACGAGGCCGGCGGTCGACCCCCGGGTTTTGGTGGCGAAACCGGGGACGGTGATGACCGCGTTGAGGTCGGCGTTGTCGATGACGAGCATCGCCGTCATCACCTTCGTGACGGACGCTATCGATCCTCGTTGGTTCGCGTTCCAGGAGGCGAGCACGACGTCGGCGTTCGCGTCGTACACGATCCAGCGTTCGGCGGTGATCCTCGGTATCGGGCGTGGCTCGAGCGATCGCACAGGTGATGTGCCGGGCGGCGATCCGAGCAAGGACGCGATGAGAGCGAGGGAAGCGATCGAGGTTGTAAACATCAGTGTTCGAGTAGTTTACGGAGCCTACTGCGCACCAGCGTTTCTTGAACTGCGGCGGATGCCTGAGCGGTATCGGCGAGGATCTCCGCGGACCGTCGCTGATTGTCTGGGTTCCGGTGCCGCAACAACGGTGCGACGAGTTGGCCGAGTAGGTCGGTCTGTCTATCTGCGGCGAGTCGGATCCTCCTGAGGTGCCTTGGCTCGAGTCCGCGTGTCAGGAGGCGGTTCGTTGCTCGAGCGATCTGGAGATCCGCATCGGTGAACACGAGGCTTCCGTCCGGAAGCTCTGTGGGCTCGAGTAGGCCTTCCGCGATGATCGCAGCGAGTTGGTCTCTGCTCAGACCGGATGAGCGCGAGATCTCAGATTCGGTCAGTGAGACGCCTGAGGAAGCGAAGTACGCCTCGGGCGGGGGGCCATGGTCCGGCGCCACGGGCGATGCCTCACCCTTCTCCCAGGCGACGAGTTTCGACTTGATGACCTTGAGGGGAAGGAAATGGTCCCGCTGCTCGGTGAGGACGTATTCGATGCGGCGCACGTTGTCATCGCTGAACATGCGGTAGCCGGATGCAGATCGCTCTGGCTGGATCAGGCCTTTCGACTCGAGAAAGCGGATCTTCGACACCGTTACGTCGGGGAAATTTGGCCGCAGCAAATTGATGACTTCCCCGATGGTGTGGGTTCGCTGACGGAGGTCGCTGACGGCCCGGAGTTCAGTCATGACCCTTGGAGACACGGAGGTGGAACTTTCCGATCATCAACAGATCGCCCTCGGCCAGCATCCCTGCCTCGTGTCGAATGCCGTTCACGTAGGTGCCGTTCGTGGAGCCGAGATCGGTCATGGACAAGCCGTTCGCATCGACCGAGAACCGTGCATGTTCCCGTGAAACCGTGACGTCCGGGAGGAAGATCGAACAATCACCTCCGCGACCCGTGATCGTGTTGCCGGGACCGAGGACGTAGGTAAGACCGGCCTGCGGCCCCCCTTCGATGGTCAAGGCCCAGGCGAAGACGCCTTCCAACCTACCGGCCGTCGCCTCTGGGGCCGGCACGGTTGAAGATGGCTCCCACGAAACCGTAGGTTCCTGCTCGATCTCGACATCATCCGGTATCCGCGGTTCTTCGTCAGTCATGACTCAAGTCTACAGGCAAACCCTCAACGTGTGGTTGAACCTTTCGCGTTCAGTCCGTGGTCTCGCGGTACCTTGCCACGTCCATGAGGTTGTCGAGTTCCGACAGGTCGGATGCCTCGATGACCACGAACCAACCATCGCCGTACGGGTCGGAGTTGACGAGCTCAGGAGTGTCCTCGAGGGCTGGATTGGACTCGACCACGGTCCCCGACACCGGGGCGTAGACGTCGGAAACGGACTTGGTGGACTCGACCTCAGCGAACGCCTCACCGGTGGTTACCCGGCGGCCTACCTCTGGCAGCTCGACGAACACGATGTCACCGAGCGCATCCTGCGCGTAGTCTGAGATACCCATGCGCACCAGCGTGCCGTCGACGCGTACCCACTCGTGGTTCTCTGCGTACTTCAGCTCTTCTGGATAGTCCATGTCTCCTCCTGCTCCGTGAGCGAATCCTACCCGGCCTGTGCAATCGCTTTCCGCATGTCCGTGAAGTACTGCGCGGCGACCCAGTAGTACATGACGAGCCCGGGCACGCCCGTCAGCCACGCGGCGGCGACCGACCAACTCACATCGAAACCGACTCCGACGTAGAAGAGCGTCATGGCAATGTACAAGAGCAAGGTCGCCGCCTTGCCGAGGTACCTGACGTCGAGCTTGGACACGCCCTTCGTCCACCCGTAGAGGGCTCCGATGCCGATGAGCGTCTCGCGAACGATCAACGCGACCGCGAACCAGATCGGAAGCACCCCTGTGATCAACCCTGCGATGACTGCGACCGCGACTGCAAGCCGATCGGCCAGCGGGTCGAGAAGTTTGCCGACCTCTGTGACCTGCCCGAGACGCCTCGCAAGATATCCGTCTAGCCAGTCCGTTGAACCGATCACGCCGAGCAGCACGCCGGCCCATCCATACTCGGCTGTCGCTACCAGCCATATGAACCATGGAATGAGCGCGAGCCGAATCAGAGAGATGACGTTCGGCACATTCCAAAGGTCTGCGATCACGGCAGCTTGACGACTCGAAACTTGATCCTCGCGAGCTCTTGATCGTTGAGGCTCACAATGAACGCGTACCCCTTCGCATCGGGGAAGGTGATGTTGTGGAACGGGCTTACGATCGGGACGACGCTCGGTGAACCGGGTGGCAAATTCGGAGGTGCACCGACCCGGAGCTGTCCCTTGGCTTCGACGCCGACGTCCGCACCGTCCTCATCGACAAGCCGTATCGACAACTCGAGGTCACGTTGCCGCTCGTCGGGCTCCACCTCTGCAACCATCGCGAGCGCGAGATTGCGGTGCACCGCCGGCAGCGACGATACGGAGATGGTGTCGAAGCCGCCGCCGAGTACGTAGAGCTTGCCGCCTTGGACCTGCGCAGCGTCGGCGAGTATCGCCGATGTCAATTTCATGGTGCCTCTCGTCCCGGTTCGATGCCGTCTGTTCGATGCAGTTCCGCTATAACGTCGACCATAGCGCTACCGGGCGCATTGAACATCATGGTCAGACTGGATCGAACCGCGCCTGGAAGAAGCGCAAATCCTCCGGTTCGTACGTGAAGCGCAGCCCTCCGATCGCGTCGCGCTGCTCGTATACCTCGATGACCGATTCCGCCACGACATCCATGTGTGATTGTGTGTACACCCTTCTTGGGATGGTGAGACGCACGAGTTCGAGGTTCGGATGGCGGTTCTCGCCGGTTTCAGCATCCCTTCCGGCCGAAACGATTCCGCGCTCCATGCCGCGCACGCCGGAGTCGACAAAGATCGCCGCGGCAAGTGCCTGAGCCGGGAACTCATCCTGGGGGATATGCGGGAGAATCGCGGCCGCGTCGAGGAACACTCCGTGGCCGCCGATGGGCGTCACGACCGGGACCCCGTACTTGAGGAGCCTGTTGCCGAGGTACTCGACCTGGCCAACGCGTGAGCGGACGTGATCATCGGTCTGCACCATCTCCCTGATGCCCTGAGCGAGCGCTTCCATATCTCTGCCGGACATACCGCCGTATGTGTGAAGGCCCTCGAAGGCGACGAGCAGTGCGCGGGCCTTGCGCGCCAATTTCGGGTCACGGACCGCAAGGAAGCCACCGATATTGACGAGGTTGTCCTTCTTCGACGACACGGTTGCACCGTCTGAGTTGTCGGTGATCTCACGCAGGATCGATGCGACCGATCGATCCTCGTAGCCGCCTTCTCGTTGCTGGATGAAGTAGGCGTTCTCGAGGGCACGGGTTGCATCGAGCATGACCAGGACGCCTACGGAGCGGCAGTACTCGTAGACGGCCTTGATGTTCGCCATCGACGCCGGTTGGCCACCTGCGAGGTTGACGTTCGTCTCGAACGAGACGTACGCGACCCGGTCGGCTCCGACCTCATCGACGACCGCCTCGAGCTTGTCGAGGTCGATGTTCCCTTTGAACGGATGCACCGACGTTGGGTCGTGGGCTTCGTCGATGATCACATCGACGAATCGCCCCCCAGCATGTTCCTGGTGGTAGCGGGTGGTCGTGAAGTACATATTGCCTGGAACGACATCTCCGGGAGTGATCAGAATCCGGCTCAACAGGTGCTCCGCTCCCCTGCCCTGATGGGTGGGAATCAGCTCTTCGTAGCCGTAGACATCGTGAACGGCGTCGACGAGCTTGTAGAACGAACGTGCGCCGGCGTACGACTCATCGCCCAGCATCATCGCCGACCACTGGCGATCGGACATCGCGGTCGTCCCCGAGTCCGTGAGAAGGTCGATGTAGACGTCATCGCTCCGGAGGAGAAACGTGTTGTATCCGGCTTCAGCGATCGCCCGTTCACGTTCTTGTTTCGTGGTGATGGTGAGTGGTTCGACCATCTTGATCTTCCAGGGTTCAGCCCAGCTCCGTTGCATGATCCGTCCTACCTTGAGTGTGTTTGATGTCGTGCGTTCAGACTTTTTCGAGTGCGTTGGCGAGGTCGGCGATGATGTCGTTGGGATCCTCGACGCCAACGGACAGCCGGACGAGGGAGTCCGTGATGTCGTACCGCTTCTTGTCGTCAGGGTCAACACCTGCATGGGTCATCGACGCCGGATGCTGCGCAAGGGATTCCGTGCTTCCGAGGCTCACGGCGAGGTGCACGAGTTGGAGGGAGTCGAGGAATCGGAAAGCTTCGGCCTCGCCGCCCTCGAGCCAGAATGAGATCATGG
>BTQS01000116.1:0-5666 GCA_036985995.1 Acidimicrobiia bacterium | reverse complement strand
TGAACCCGGAGCCAACGCCCGGGTTCCCTGCATCTCCGGGCATGGCGCCACCAAAGGACCCACTGCCATGGCCCCAATCGCTAACCTTTCCCACTCCATGGATGACGTTCACGAACTCCTCAACAGCGCGCCCGCAACCATCGAAGCGGCCGCGTCTCTCGCCGAACTCGATGAGATCGAAGCAAGGACTCTCGGAAGAGGATCTCCTATCGCGCAAGCTCGTAGAGGCCTCGGTGGTATCGAAGATCCGGATGAACGTCGCGAAACCGGCCGCTCGATCAACGATATCGCCTCCAAGCTCACGGCGCTGATCGATGACAGGCGCCACCTGCTCGCGGCTGAGGAACAGTCCATAGTCCTGGCCCGGGACCGCGTAGATGTGACGCTTCCCGGTAGGAGACCACGGCGCGGCACCCACCACCTCATCACACAGACGGTCGATGAGATCGTAGATATCTTCGTCGGTCTCGGGTACACACTTGCAACGGGACCCGAGGCCGAGACCGAGTTCTACAACTTCACGGCGTTGAACATCCCTGCAACACATCCGACGCGTCTCGAGAGCGACACGCTGTACCTCGACTACGGCGATATCGACGAAGAGATCCTCCTGCGGACGCATACCTCGCCCATGCAGGCGCGATACATGGAACAACACGATCCACCGGTGTACATCGTTGTGCCGGGAAAGGTGTTCAGGGCCGATGTCGTGGACGCCACCCATTCGCCGGTGTTCCATCAGATCGAGGGCCTCGCCGTCGACGATGCGATCACATTCGGCGACCTGAAGGGCACACTCGCATCGTTCGCGAGACAGTTCTTCGGGAAGGAGACAAAGGTGAAGTTCATCCCGCACTATTTCCCCTTCACCGAGCCGTCTGCCGAAATGCATGCGTATACCAACGGAAGCTGGTTGGAGCTTCTCGGCTGTGGCATGGTGAACCCTGCGGTGTTCGAGCACGTTGGGTACGACCCGGAGAAGGTCTCCGGCTTTGCCTTCGGCATGGGCGCAGAGCGGATGGCGATGGTTCGCCACGGGATCACCGATATGAGGGCCTTGTTCGATCCTGATCAGCGGGTCCTGGAGCAGTACCGATGAAACTGACTCTGAGTTGGCTGAAAGAATTCGTCGATCTTCCAACCGACGATCCTGAAGAGCTCGTCGAGGCCTTCGAAAGCCTCGGCCACGAGATCGAAGACTGGCACGTGATCGAACCGTCATTCTCAGGCGTCGTAGTCGGCAAAGTAATCGAAGTCGGCCCTCACCCGAACGCAGACCAGGTACGCCTCACGAAGGTAGATGTTGGCGACGAGGTGCTCGAGATCGTCTGCGGAGCCTGGAATTTCGAATCCGGGGCGATCGTGCCCGTAGCGGTTCCAGATGCCGTTTTAGGCGGTGATTTCGCCATCACACGAAGAGACATACGAGGGATCACGTCCAACGGGATGATCTGCTCGGAGACTGAGCTCCAGCTCGGCGAGGATGCCGAGGGGATCATGGTCCTCAACGACGACTATCCGGATGCGATAGGGAAGCTCGGAGCTCCTTTCGCCGACATCATCGAGATGCCCGACATCTATTTCGAGGTCAACGTGACGCCGAACAGGCCCGACTGCCTCTCGGTGTACGGCCTCGCACGCGACCTTGGGGCACTCTACGAGATACCACTTCGGGATTACCAGATCGCAGTGACCGAAGCTGGAGCGCCTTCGACCATGTTGGTGACGATCTCTGAACCCGACATGTGTCCGAGGTTCGCGGCAAGACAGGTCCGTGGAATCACGATTGGAACTTCGCCGCACTGGTTGCGGTGGCGCCTCAACCAGGCAGGGGTTCGCCCCATTTCGAACGTTGTCGACGCCTCCAACTACGCGATGATCGAGTTCGGTCATCCCACACATGCCTTCGACGTCGAGCGCCTCGGCAACACGATCGATGTGCGCATGGCGCTCGATGGCGAACGGATCGTCACACTGGACGATCAGGAGCGCACGTTGACATCTCAGGACATCGTTGTCACAAACGGCGAGACACCGGTGGCGATCGGTGGTGTGATGGGTGGTGCCTCAACCGAAGTAGACGAGGGAACGACGGATGTCCTCATCGAGGCTGCCTACTGGAATCCGCCGAACGTACTGATGACTTCCAAGCGCCTCGGCCTTCGGTCAGAAGCTTCGATGCGATTCGAGCGTGGTGCAGATCCATCGTTCTGCAATCTCGGCGCCGACCGTGTCGCCCAGCTGCTCGAGCGGATCGCGGGTGGCGTTCCTGCGCCGGATCCCATCGATGTCGATCCGGGCCACATCCAGCCATGGACGCTCAGTTACCCCTTGTCAGAGACACGACGGCTCCTCGGCATCGACCTCGACAGTGCTACGACCACGAGGCTACTGGAACGTTTGACATTCGATGTTGCGGGTTCCGACCCGATCGCCGTGACGGTTCCTACGAGGCGCCCCGATGTGCGAAGGAAGGCGGATCTCGTCGAGGAGATCGCCAGGCTCCACGGTTTCGCCGGAATTCCCGACACCGTCCCATCAGGTCCCGGCGGTGGGCTGGGATATCGCGAGAGTCGAGTCAGACAGGTACGAAGGATCATGGTCGGCGCGGGCTTCCACGAATCGTTGACTTTCTCATTCATCGGAGTTGATGACCTCGAGTTGCTCGATCCGACACATGAGTCATCGCCCGACAGTGCCATTGCGGTAGTCAATCCGCTGAACGACGTGGAGGGAGTGATGCGCACGTCGCTCATTCCAGGTCTGTTGAAGAGCGCTGCAGCGAATCTGGCGCGAAGGTTGCCGTCGGCAGCGCTGTTTGAGATCGGAAAGGTCTTCTTGCCCGGAGGCGGGAAGCTGCCAGATCAGCCGGATCGTCTCGGGTTCGTCCTTGCAGGAGCGATCGATCCCGAATGGTTCGCCGGTTCTCAGAGTCACGACGTATTCGACGGGACGGGCGTCGTTGATCTCCTTGGTACGACGCTGCGTGTTCCCGATCTGGCGTTCACACAGGCTTCGAGGCCGCCTTTCCACGCGGGACGTTGCGCTGAGGTGCTCATAGGGCAACAAGTCGTTGGAGCAGTAGGGGAGATCGATCCTCGCGTTGGCGACGCTTTCGGCCTCACCGGCCGTGTTGTTGTCGGTGAACTGGATCTCGACGGTTTCACGGTGGACCGTGGTCACTGGCAGTATGAACCACCAAGTGTCTTCCCTCCCGTCGTTTTCGACCTGGCGTTCGCTGCGACCCGGGACGTACCAGCTGTCGCCGTTCTCGAGGCCGCGAGGGCCGGAGCCGGGGACCTCCTCGAGCACAGCCAACTCTTCGATGTCTTTGTGGGAGAGTCCATAGGCGAGGGAATGGTGTCATACGCTGTGAACTTCCGTCTCCGTGCCGACGATCGAACGCTCACCGATGATGAAATCGGTCCTGTTCGCAGAGCGATCGCCGAATCAGTTCTGGACGCGACCGGCGCGACCCTGCGGGGGGAGATCTGAGCGGCGCCCGCGACCTCGGAGACCTACTGACGGGCCGACCCGAAGTCGTGGCGCCGCTGCTCCTCGGAGCAGAGATCTCGACCACGATCGCCGGCCAAAGGGTGACTGTTGTCATCGCGGAGGTCGAGGCCTACGGAGGGGTGAACGATCCGGCAAGCCATGCCTATCGTCGCAGGACCGACAGGAACAGTCCGATGTATGGACCTCCGGGAACGGTGTACGTCTACCGTTCGTACGGCATCCACTGGTGCGTCAACATCGTGACCTGCCCCGAGGGCGATCCCTCGGCGATCCTCATCCGCGGTGGCGAAGTCATCACGGGCAGCGACATCGCGTCGCAACGTCGGGGCCGCCTCGATCATCTCGCAGATGGGCCAGGAAAGCTCTGTCAGGTACTGGCAATCGATGGCTCCATGACGGGCTCAGCACTCAACACCGGCGCCATCTCAATCACATTGCACGTCGGCGACCCATTGGGCTACCGCACGACGCCGCGCATCGGCATCACAGAGGCAACAAAGCGTCCCTGGCGCTACGTCATCGATACCGTCAGGTGATCGTGACCGGTGTACCCTGCCGCCACGATGGCAAACGCACAGGAACAGTTCGACTACATCACACGCACCGTCGATGTAACGCTCCCTGAGGGCGCCTTACGCACGCAGCTCGAACGCGAAACGCCCCTGCGGGTGAAGCTCGGTGTCGATCCAACGGCGCCCGATGTCACACTCGGATGGGCCGTCGTTTTCGATCTGCTCCGCCGGTTTCAAGAGATGGGCCACACTGCGGTTCTCATCCTTGGTGACTTCACCGCGCAGGTCGGAGATCCCTCGGGCAAGAGCTCCACGAGACGACGGCTTTCCGATTCTGAGGTGAACGAACACATCGATGCGGTTCTGCCGACGATCACATCCCTATTGCTGCCCGAGAAGCTCGAGATCCGCAGGAACTCGGAGTGGCTCGGAGCTATGGACATGGCGGATGTACTCGAGATGACGGCACAGGTGACAGTATCACGCCTGATGGATCGCGATGATTTCTCCAGGCGGTGGAAGGCGAACGAATCGATATCCCTCATCGAATTCATGTATCCGTTGCTGCAAGGAACCGATTCCGTCGCGATCGGGGCAGATGTCGAGATCGGTGGAAACGACCAGCTCCTCAATCTCCTGATGGGTCGCGATCTCCAGGAACGTGCCGGTCAACCCGGCCAGAGCGTCGCAACCGTCCCTCTGCTGGTCGGCACCGACGGGGTGCACAAGATGTCGCAATCGCTTGGCAACTACATCTCCGTTCGTGACGACGCCAACGAGATGTTCGGAAAGACGATGTCGATCCCGGACGAGTCGATGCCTCAATGGTTCCGGCTCGCCGCCGGCGCGACATCACAGGAGATCGAACAGGTCACGCGGGGCCTCGCCGACGGATCGTTGCACCCTGGGGAGACGAAGAGAAGGCTCGCACGCGCGGTGGTCAGCCGGTTCCATGACCGGGATGCGGCCCTTGATGCCGAGCGTTCGTTCGATACAGTCTTCCGCGACAGAGGTCTGCCCGATGACGTACCCACAGTACCGCTCGGAGGCGACGACCCCGTATGGCTTCCTCGTGCACTCACCGAAGCCGGGATCACCGCATCCAACGGCGAGGCTCGACGTCTCATCGCGCAGGGAGCAGTCAAGATCGACGGAGAGCGGGTTACCGACGAAGACGTCGATGCCTCAGCGATACGGGACCGCGTTGTCCAGGTTGGGAAACGCCGGTTCATCCGTTTCGTGTGATGCCTTCGGCTAAGTTGACGCCATGATCACCAGCAACAACGGCCATTTGTCGCCGTCGGACTACCTCACTCGCACGAACCTACGAGGAATCGTGTTCATCGGCGCCGGCCTCGTCGCACTTGCAATACCGACCGCCTCCCAATTCCTGCTCGCGTTGACCGTGGCGATTGTGTTGGTCTTGAACGGCGCCACCGATCTGTACGCGTCGCTCACGGCGAAGCCAACGAAGTGGACCGGTGTACTCCTCGGAGCTCTCTACATGGTGGCCGGTGCGGGATTGATGATCTCGACGGACAGGACGATCAGAGCGTTGACCGTGTTCATCGGCCTGATCGCGATTGTCAGAGGTGTCGCGGTGGCCGCCTCGGCACTTCACGCTCGGAAGGCCCGACC
>BTQS01000115.1:0-5728 GCA_036985995.1 Acidimicrobiia bacterium | reverse complement strand
CAACGATGATCACATGCCGGCCGTTGACGTCGTGTTCGATGTCTTTCGTGATCTCCACCGCACCTGCCGATTCCATCGAAGATCCATACGACCGCGCCCGGATGAAGTCGACTTGCGATGGGATGCCCAAAGCGCGGATGAGATCTGCGAGGAACACGAACGAACCGTTCATGACGCCGACGAGGAGCGGGTTCTTTTCGTCGTAGTCGACAGCGATCTGTCCTGCCACGCGATCCACGGCGCGCGCGATCTCGTCAGAGGTGTACAGGTCGACGAGTTCCATCATTTCATTCTATGCGCAGACGTTCCCGGTTTGTGTCCGCCGAGCTCCGGGAACATCAAAGATGACGAACGGATCCTCGATCTGACGACGAACGAGCTCGTTCGCGTGAAATGATGTGCCGCGTACCGCTATCCCTTGGCCCGGCGGTACCATCGCGTCACGATGGGTGATACCACTACGACGATCGTTGAAATTACGGATACCGCGCGTGACAAGATCCTCGAGCTGCGCGAAAGCGAAGGGCTCTCCGACCTCCACCTCGGTCTCCGGATCACAGGCGCCGGAGTCCAGGGGTTCATGTATGAGACCTCGTTCCTGAGGGCCGAGGATGTCGGTTCGACGGATATCGTGGAAGACCATGGCGGGCTTCCGGTCGCGATCGCTCTCGATTCTGTAGAGAACCTCCGGGGTGCTGTGTTGGATCTCTCAGGCGATGGCACGGGGCCCGGGTTGGTCATGAGGAACCCGAACGTGCCGTCTTCGACGCTGCCCGGCCTGGACCTCGGCGACATTGAACTGACCGGTTCCCCTGAAGACAAGGTGAGGACGCTGCTCGCCGAGCGCATAAACCCTGCGATCGCGTCCCACGGCGGCGTCGCCTCGCTGGTCGCTATCGACGGGGCGGTCGCTCAACTCCAGTTGGGCGGCGGATGTCAGGGTTGTGGACTCGCAGCGGTGACCCTGAGGCAAGGAATCGAGCGCGCGATCCTCGAAGCGATCCCTGAGATCGAAGAGGTCGTTGATGTGACCGACCATTCGATGGGTGTCAACCCGTTCTACGCCTGACCGGCGGTCCCTCAATCGGCGTCTAGCTTGCTCCGGATGTTCCGCGTCATGTCGAACGCACTCTTGCCGCCCGCTTCACCGATGCGTGGGAGCTTTGCCGAACGCCGGCTGTAGAACGACCCCCGATCGACATCTTTAGGTGGTACCGGATCGGGCTCGTGCGACGTGTCGTTTCGTGGAACCGATGGTGAATAGTCGAGTGTTGGCTTTCCGTTGCCGGTGGATGAGTCCTCGAGTTCGCTCGAAGTGAATCCAGGGGGCGTTGACTCTGCGAGGGCAGCGAAGCGCTCCTCGAGCTGACTTGCGAGAGCACGGAGCGAGTCGACCTGATCTGACAGCTCCTGGTGTTCGGCTTTAAGCGCTGTCGGCGTCGTGTCCGGCGTTGCGTCGGTCGATGGACGCTCCTGTGCAGATTCGATGACGGTGGCCGCGCGTTCTTGGGCCTTGTCGATGATCTCGGCTGCGTTCAGTTCGGCAACATCGATCTTCGATTCGGCTGTGATCGTCGCCGCCTTCAACGTGCCGGCTGCTTCTGCCCGTGCTTCGTCGAGGATCGTCTCGGCCTCCTCTCGGGCTTCGATGACGAGCCGAAACGCGTCGTAACGGGACTTCGCGAGGAGCTGTTTGGCCTCCTCGTTCGCCTGTTCGAGCACCTCGGAACCAGCCGCGGCGTCGCTACTCGCTTTGGCCTTGCTCGCTCTAGGCTTGCTCGCTTTGGCCCTACTTGCTTTGGCCTTGCTTGAAACGTCGGCTTTCGGCATCGATCGAACTCCTCTGTGCGGTGTCCCGCACAGCTCCGCTTACCCTTATAGGTGTATCGGCGGGGGAACCCAGAAGTTGAGCAGAAACTAGGTCGAGCGACCTATTCGGCGGATATGACGTTGAATGTGTCGGTTCTAGGCGGGTTCATAGGCGTCGATCTCATTGAGCACGTCGAGGATGACGCCCAGCTCGTCTGTGAACGCGTGCCGTTTCTCTTGCGATGCGTCGAGCAGGTCCCTGTTCGACGCCAGCTTGACGCCGGTGGCGAACAGGGCTGTCGAGACCGCCTCGGACGTCGAGATGTCTCCATGGTGCAGCAGTTGCTCACCCATCTCGAGGCTGGCCTCTTTCAGGATGTCTTCCTCTACTGGTTCGTCGCCGAAGCTGACCAGCGTCGTAGCGACGACGTAGTAGGCCTCGAGGAACGGACGTAGCACGATCGGGCTCTTTGGCGGGTACATGGCATCCAGGTCGATGTCGACCACGGACCCGTCCGAGCTGCTGATCTCGTATCGAGCGATCTCGGTCCGGACCTCGTCGGCGAACACGTCCGAAGGAGAGAAGAAGAATTCGAACTTCAAGAGGTCGCGCAGTGCAAGAGCGTGGTCGACAATCGCCCCATGCGTCATCGATTCCCCGTTCAAGATGGTGATGCCGAGGGCAAGCTCGGTGATACCGGTCGTCACGAAGAAATGAATGATCGTGTTGCGGTAGTACGCAGCAGCGAGGTGCTGGTCGGGGCCGATCGAGTACACACGTTCCGTGAGGCCTTCGGTGCGGCGAACGACACCGTTGGTCGCCAGGTCATCGAGGGAGCGTTCAACGTCGCCGGCAGACCTGAACGGCAGGTCGAAAGTGGTCGGCAGGTCGCGCTCGAGGACGAAGTCGACGAACGGCTGCAATACCTCGGCGGTTTCGGCCACTGTGAATCCCCGGTCTTCGCTCGAGAGCAGGGCGAGTGTCACCAGGCTGATGGCTGTGATCGGGGTAACGGCGTTGATCCGGGTGCTGACGTCGAACGCCACCTTCGGGAGTGCCAATCGGCCGGCCTCGCAGGTGAGATCCTCGTCTCTGCCGATGTGAGTGCTCAGTGGGAGCGGTTCGCCGAAGCGGATGTGGATGCTGCCGTTGCGTCTGCGCAGGCTCGAAATGAACTTGAGAGCCCAAATGAAGGACTCTCGCTCCTTGGATTTTCCGCGTTGCTCCGCCGCGTAGGACGACACGTCGGAGATCTGGTCGTAGTTGATGGAAACAGGTACGAGAACGACATCGTCGGCGATCCCGCGCTGATAGGAGTCGGCCACGTATGCGAGCAGGCCGAGCCGTGGCTCGCGTAGCTTCCCGCTGCGGGATCGCCCTCCTTCGACGTACCACTCGAGGGCGAATCGCTTTTCGAGGAGATAGTCGAGATATTGCCGCAGCACGAACTTGTACGGTTCGTTGTCTTTGAACTCGCGGCGGATGAAGAAGATGCCTGAGCGTCGCAGCAACGGTCCAACCAGGAAGAAATTCAGGTTGATCCCTCCGGCGGTGTGATTGAGCGGAAGTTCGTTTTCGTACAGCACATGCTGGAACACGAGATGGTCGAAGTTCGACTTGTGAGATGGGAGGAACACGAGCGGGTAGTCGTCGGCGAGTGCGTAGATACGAGTCAGGTCCTCCTTCGAGTACTCGACGCTCTGATGTGCTGCGGCGATCAGGTTCGAGGTGATCCCGTTGACGACGTCTATCACATACGGAGAGTGCTGTGCGGCGATCTCCTTGAGGTAGCGGCTGGTGAGAAGTCGCATCCGCTTCAAAGGCCGTTGGGCTTTGCGTGCAAGTCGCTCGACACCTGCCTGGAAAGGGCGGCTCCAGAAGAGATCCTCGCTCAGGAACTTGGGAACCTTGTAGCGCTGACCGCGGATCCTTCGTTCCGCTCGTTCGAGGGACAACCAGGCTTGTAGGGCCACGAACTCGCCGAGCGTCGTTCCGTCTGCCGGCCCTCGTCCGGCTGGTTGACTCCACCGCTTCTCGAGGTCACTTCGGCGCGCCGGTTCACCGACAACGATCCGGCATCGGTCCCTGTGGCGCTTCAGGATGAGCCGTTGATAGAGGGCGTTGGGATCGCGCGGATCACCGGGTTTGAGCACGTCGATCAGCCGTACCCGTCTCATGCCGTCTCGCTCGGGTGCAAGCCAGGCCACACGGATCGGGACACACAGCGGATCGTCTTCTCGCGATAGGCGCTCGCCGATCACCGGATCTACCGAGCCCAACGGTCTGCGCCTGCGGCTTGGTGGAATGCGCAAACGGTCTATCGGATCTTTGACCGCCGCACAGACGTTGTCGATCCACCCGTTGATGATGGACGCTTCGACATCACTTGAAGCATCGATGAGCGCGACGAAAGGACCCGACGCTTCGGGCCACTGTGCGCCCCGGTTTTGGTCCGCTTCGGTCAAGGACTGCTAGTCGTCGTCGTTCGAATCGTCGACACCGCTCACAGTGTCGACAACCTTGGAGAAGACGGACGATGCGGTGCCGACCACCTTCTCGACGGCGCCGGATGCCACTGCTGTGGCGGTCGTTGCTGCTTCTGAGGCCATACCCCCGGCCGATCCTGCTGCTCCGGTCGCCACACCCGCTGCCTCGGAGAGGTACGCGGTGACCTGCTCGATGAGATCGTCGGGGAGTCGTTCCTTCATATAGTCCGTCACGATCGTTACGACCTCGAGAACCTTGTCGGCAGGCAAGCCTGTCTTCTCCTGGATCTGAGCGATCAGATCTTCCATGGTGCTCCTTCACAGGTGGCTCATCACATGCTACCGAAGCGCGAGGCGGTCAATCCCAGCCGAGCTCGGTGAGCCGAGCATCGGTGAGGCCGAGATGGTGCCCGATCTCATGGAGCACCGTCGTTCGAATCTCATCACGGAGCTCCTCGTCGTCGAGCCCGAGAGCGATGTGGGACTCGTAGAAGATGATGATCCGGTCGGGAGTGACTCCAAAATAGTCGAACCCTCGTTCGTCGATAGATACACCTTCGTAGACGCCGAGGAGGCCCTTTCCTGCGCAGTCCTGACGGTGCTCTGAGCGACGCTCGACGACGACGAACACGTTGTCCATTTCGTCTTTCACCCACTGTGGCAGGTCTTCGATGACCGCTCCGACCTCGGCTTCGAACTCGTCGATGTGCATGCTTGGAGGCTACCTGCACGGTCGCGATGTCATGTGGCTGGGATCGGTGTGACGACCGGGTGTGAGGGCGAGCGAGAGGCGAGGTCGGCCGTATACTCCCCGCACATATCGGGCGCTTAGCTCAGCGGGAGAGCGCTGCCTTCACACGGCAGAGGTCACTGGTTCGATCCCAGTAGCGCCCACGACGAGAACTCCGTTCTCGTCGTGGGCGCTGATGCGCTCAAGACCCCGCTCCGCTTGGGCCGTTCAGGCGCCACGGAGGCTTTTCGGATCTGGGTTTCTCTAGGTCGGCCCCCTTCCTTGATCGCGGCCTCGGTTGCGTCGCGACCACGATGCGTCCACATCAGAACCGCCCCAGGGCGGGTTGAGCGTGTCGGCGACGGTGCGGCGGGCGGTGGCGGCTTCTGCGCCTAGGATCGAGGAGCGTCGAGGGAAGGCGTTTATGGGTTCAGCGAATGTTCAGGGCGAGTTGTGGGGTCGTGCCCCCGAGGATTGGGCAGGAATACAGGAGGTGCTGCATGCTCCTCTCTGGGAGGCGATGTTGGATGCAACTGGCGTTGGCGTGGGAACCACCGTTCTTGATGCCGGTTGTGGAGGAGGGGGTGCAAGCGTGCTTGCCGATAGACGAGGAGCGGTGGTGAGCGGGTTGGATGCTTCCAAGCCGCTAGTAGATGTGGCTCGTGATCGAGTGCCGTCTGGGGATTTCCGGGTCGGTGAACT
>BTQS01000114.1:0-5750 GCA_036985995.1 Acidimicrobiia bacterium | reverse complement strand
GGGCTCATAGCAGCGACCTCTGGTGGAAGCTCAGCAATGTGGATCTGAGTTTCGTCGAGCCACTGCTGATACGGCTTGGCCCCCGAGAGCGAGTCTTTGAGCTCCGCATCGTCGATGATCCGGCCCTGCTCGAGATCGATCAGCAGCATCTTGCCCGGCTGGAGGCGCCACTTCTTGACGATCTTCTCCTCAGGAATGTCGAGCACGCCCATCTCCGATGCCATGACAACCAGATCGTCGTCTGTGACGAAATAGCGGGCAGGGCGAAGCCCGTTACGGTCGAGGGTGGCGCCGATCTGTCTACCGTCGGTGAACGCCACAGCCGCAGGCCCATCCCAGGGTTCCATCAGGGCAGCGTGATACTCATAGAAGGCTTTGCGCCCTCCGTCCATCAACGGGTTGTCCGCCCATGCCTCAGGGATCATCAGCATCATGGCGTGACCAAGTGAATACCCGCCGGCGAGCAGCAGCTCGAGCGAATTGTCGAACGTCGCCGAATCGGACGACCCATCTCCGATCAGTGGCCACAGCTTCTCGAGGTCATCACCAATGATCTCAGAAGACATGTTCTGGCGGCGAGCCATCATCCAGTTGACGTTGCCCTGGACCGTATTGATCTCACCGTTGTGACACAGATAGCGGAAAGGCTGCGCGAGGCGCCACGAGGGGGACGTGTTCGTAGAAAACCGTTGGTGAATAAGCGCAAGAGCCGACTCGACCCGCTCGTCGGCGAGATCCATGTAATATACGGGAAGGTTCGCGGCCAGCATCATGCCCTTGTACGTGATCGTACGCGCCGACATCGACGTCACATAGAACCTGCCCCGCTCCATCAGATCCCTAGCGCGTTCTCCCAACAAGATATGGGCCTGTTTGCGAATCACGAAGAGCTTGCGCTCGAACTGGTCAGCATCGACGATGTCCTCACCGCGACCGATGAACAGCTGGCGAATAACCGGCTCGATGGGCCTGACGCTCGATCCAAGACACGACGAATCCACGGGAACATCGCGCCACCCCAACAGCTGCTGGCCCTCACGAACCACCAGCTCGGCAAGGAGGTTCTCACACGCAATCCGGTCTGCGGGATCCTGAGGCAGAAAGACCATCCCAACCCCATAGGTGCCGGCGGCCGGAAGATCGATGCCCTGATCCGCCATCTCAGGCCGGAAGAACCCGTCGGGTACTTGAAGCAGCATCCCTGCTCCGTCACCCGCCAAAGGATCAGCCCCAACTGCGCCGCGGTGTGTCAAGTTCGCAAGCACCGTGAGCCCCTGAGCGACTATCTGGTGACTCTTGCGACCTTTGATATCAGCAACGAACCCGATTCCACACGAATCGTGGTCGAGGGAAGGGTGGTAAAGCCCCTCTGTCCGGCGAATCTGGAGGTGCTCCCTCCCCATGGTTCCTCATATCCCGGCCGGCGCCTCCCTATCGTGGGTGAACGCACCCAGAAGCCGGCCGTCCTGCGAATGCATCACAATACACGGCCTGCCATGAGGACAATCCAGCTCACCTCGCCGGCCGGGTCTTCAAACTCGTCCGCACCGATCCAGGAACGCTAGAACACCTGGTTGCACCACGGCTGTCTCGACGTGCGGAACATCCGCTCCAAGGCATCGATATCTGCGCGAGAACCACGAATCCGGTTGGCCGCCGCATACCCATGTGCACGTCCTGCTCCTAGATAGAGGGCACCAAGGACGTCGATATCGAGCTCAACGTCTGGGACGCCGTCGACAGACTCGCATGTACCAGAGCCGCCGTCGACGGTCAACCGATACGTCCCCTCGGTGTCAACCCGGAAGGGATCCACGACAGCGAAGATCACAGACCCGTCGAGTTCATAGGTACGGCTTTCCAGCGCGGCCGGTACGTTCAGGATCCTCACCCACAGGGCATCGAACGTCCCGGTCATGCGCATCCGTCGAGGTTCTACGACCATCATCGACAGCGGGTCGTCGATCGCCATGTTCCAGACTCTGACGTTGGGGCACCCGTCGACCTGCGTGAGAAAGGACCACAGCGAAGCCCTCGCCACCGGTGTGCCAGCTATCACCTCCATGACGCGCACGGTTCCGTCGGCATGACCGTCGTCACTCTCACCGCTCTTCTGGCGGTAGATCGCATAACCGTCCGGACCGTCGGGACCATCATGGACGACGTATCGCTTCGATGTCCGTCCTCGCTTCATCCAATCTTCGTCACGAAGGATGTCGTAAATCCACCACGTCGCGTCTCGTGCGAACATCCCAGGCGTGCCCACCCGCACACGGTCGAATACCGCGGGCAGGATGTCGATTGCATGTTCTCCACGAATCCGCAGCACCCTTTCAACAGAGATCTCATCCCGAAGCACGACTCGGGATCCATCCATCGTCCCCGAGTACGCATACGTGGCGACGCCGTATCCGAAGCGACCATATATGTCGCTCTCCGACGCCCATAGACCGGCGATCGGGTAGCCGTTTGCAATCGCGTTGTCGAGATGATCGCTCATCATCGCTCGCAAGAGCCCCATCCGCCGGTGCGTCGGAAATACCGTCACGACGGTTGTTCCCTCCATCGGCACGGTGCCACCTGGAACGGTGAGCTCGAGGTCATATCCCCCGAGGGTTCCGACGATGTCCTCACCCTCGAACGCCGCCAGGGTTCGCTCGGGGGGCAGTGTATTTCGGAAGGTCTCGGCGAAGGTGTCGGACGGAACATCGTCCGAGAAGCCCTCCATGAAGGCAGTGACGAACGCCGGGTACTCCTCGGCCGTGACGGGCCTGATTGTGAACTCTGTCATGGAGCCATCCTATGCGGCGTCATCGGAGCCACGTGACGCTAGGGTCGTCGCACCTGAACGAGGAGCACATATGACGGACGCTCGCATCGCGGTGCAGATGCATCCCCAACACGCCGACTACGCCGACATTCGGCGAGCGGCCGCACAAGCCGAGGAGCTCGGCGTCGATGTCCTGTACAACTGGGATCACTTCTACCCGCTGTACGGAGGCGATCCCGATCCGAATGTCGGGCGGCATTTCGAATGCTGGACGATGCTGGGAGCATGGGCCGAGGCAACGGAGAAGATCCGCTTCGGCGCATTGGTGACATGTAACTCGTACCGCAACCCGGAGTTGCTGGCAGACATGGCTCGTACCGTCGATGTGATCTCGAAAGGTCGTCTCATCTTCGGCATCGGGTCGGGGTGGTTCGAGAAGGATTACGACGAGTACGGCTACGAGTTCGGCACTGCGATCGGTCGATTGCGCGCACTCGAAGCGGCGATACCCGCGATCAAGGACCGCCTCGCAAAGCTCGATCCACAACCGACCGGTTCATTGCCGATGCTCGTCGGTGGCGGCGGAGAGAAGGTGACGCTGCGGATCGTTGCCGAACATGCCGATATCTGGCACGGCTTCGGTGACGTCGAGACTTTCACTCACAAGTCGGCGGTTCTCGATGAATGGTGTGCAAAGGTTGGCCGGGATCCTGGCGCCGTCGAACGTTCGGTTGGCGTCGACCCGGACAAGATCGAACTGGCGGATGCGTACAGGACCGCCGGCGCCGACGAGATCACGATCGGCTTGAACGGACCCGACTTCGACATGAGCCAGGTCATGGATTGGCTTGCATGGAGGGATCAGATCAACGCTTAGCCCCGAGAGCCAACACCCTCTCGTCATCGGACAAACCCAGGAAGCCAGATGAGGTAACTAGTTACTCGGAGAGCCTGCGATTTGCTTCTTGAGGGAGGCCAGAATCCGGTCGATATCGGAGGGGTAAAGCTCGCATCCGCCGACTATTCGAAGGTTCTCCGATGACCGACCAAGACCACAGGTCCCGCTCCCGCCGGTACCTACTCACCCTGCTCGTGGTGAGCATCTTCCTCGCGCTCTTCGTGATTGCGAACGCATTCAACTCTTCAGCGGACCGCACTACACAGCCTACCCGCACACCCATAGCCGCCGACTCATCGACCTCGACCACGGTCGTGTCGGCCCTCACGGCCCAGGGAACAGATCAGCCCGCAACAACGACCTCCACATCTCAAGCTTCAACAACCACCACCACGCATGAGACGGCGACGACGATGGGGCTGCAGGGTCGCTCTGGAGCAGAGGCGACGAGCACCACCACAACCAGTACCTCGATAACCCTGCCACCCACAACGACAACGACGCTGCCAACCACAACAACCACGACAACGCTGCCACCCACCACAACGACCACCACCTCAACGACGCTGCCACCCACCACAACGACCACCACCTCAACGACGCTGCCACCCACCACAACGACCACCACCACGATCGTGGTGGCTCCGCCCGAAGACGTGGTCTTCACACTCGCCGATCACAGCGGAGCACCTCTTGGGGGAGGGACGATCGCGGTTCTCGATGCGGCATCGTGGAGGGACCTCGGCGTATCGGATTCCACCGGGTCGTTCACCGGTACGTTCGCGCAGGGCTCGTACACGGTCCGCATGTCGGTAAACGGCTCTGCCGAGATACGGGACATCACTGTCGGGGGCACCGCCGCCTCAGTCGGGGCAGGCGAAACAGCATTCAAGACCGGACGCCTGACACTCGCATTCACCGGCGACATTCAGTACGGCGTGGACTCACCTGATACTGTCTTCCCCGGAACCGCTGAGTTCCTACCCGGCGTCCAGACGTTCTCTTTCTCAGATGCAACGCACGCAGCGCGCACCACAACGATCTCAGTTGCATCGGGTGATGACATCCTGAAAACCGTCATCTACACCCGCTTGACTGATTCAACGGGATCACCTGTACCCCGGGGAGCAGTCACCGGTTGGCTCCCCCCTGGACGGTCATGGCAGACCATGGGCACGACTGATGCCGCCGGTGCTGCCCTTTACCTGTACGACGGCCTGCTCGACGACGATCTCGTTGCTGGGTCCACGACCATCCGCATGGAGGCACCAGGTGGCGGGTTCGCGACCGAAGCACACAATCCGGCGGTGAACTCGTTCTACGACTTCGCCACGTCGATAGGAACGGTGTCGTTGGCCGACTATTCGGGAGCGCCGCTTGCCGACGGCACAGCCTCGGTCTACTCGAACGGTAGATGGGACACCGTCGGTGTGACCGATGGGTCGGGGACCGTCACATTCGAAGCCTTCCCCGGCTCCTACTCGATCGCGATGTCCTACAACGGCACCAGGGAACAACGCGACGGGGTCAATGCCCACACCGCCCCTGTCGCCTTCCAGACAGGAAGGTTCGCTGTCACCTTCACCGGCAACCTTTCATGGGGTCCGGGTTCCCTGTACTCGTACACAGGGCCTCAACAAGTGTTGCCCGGTGACTACTACATCAACTTCAGCCGCCCCGACTATCCCGGTGTCAACAAGATACTGCGCGTCGATGCAGGCGACGATCTGACCAAGACGGGTGTGTATGTGCGGGTACGTTCCTCAGCAGGGGCAGGGGTCGAAGGGGCGTCGACGGCAATCAATCTCTCCGGCTGGCCGAGTCTCGGAACAACGGACAGCAGAGGGGTTACCGCCGGCCTGCTGGATGGACTGGTCGACCGCACACGTACCGTTCGAGCAACGTCCAACGGTACGTCGACGAAGGTCGCCCAGGACCTTGGAAGTGACTCCTTCTACGACTTCTCCACCCTGGATGCAACCATCCGTGTCGAAGACTCCGCAGGCAACCCGATCCCGGGCCTGGACGTGAAACAGGGCAGCTCAGGATGGCCAATCATCGGCGCCACCGACCTCGCAGGCG
>BTQS01000113.1:0-5756 GCA_036985995.1 Acidimicrobiia bacterium | reverse complement strand
ACGTCGAGCGACACGACGATCCGGTACGGATACTTCCTGTTGAGTTCCCAGAACAGCACCTGGTCGATCATCGGCAGCGTCCCTATGGCGACGCGCCATGCACCCATACCGAGGACCTTGGCGATCTCGGCCTCCGACCGGATTCCCCCACCGACCTGTACGGGCACATCCACGGCCTTGATGATGTCGCTGATCAGGTCACGGTTCTTGTAGTCACCATACGCTGCGGCGTCGAGGTCGACGATATGGAGACGGTGTGCACCCTTCAACACCCATCCCTTTGCCCTGTTGACGGGGTCATCATCGAGCGCGATGACCTCAGAAACGTCGCCGTGGGGTAGGCGAACGGCTCTACCATCGAGGATGTTGATACGTGCGTAGAGCTCCATGCGCCCAACTTACAGTGAGAAACAGACTTGTGGGACAACGAGAGCCGAGTTCACAGGTCACAGTCAGCACAGTCTGTGACCCGTCAACTGTCTACTGTGAACTGCATGAACGCCATCGAAGCCGACAAAGTCGAATATCGCTACGGGTCGACCGTGGCGGTTGCTGCGTCCTCGTTCAACGTCCCCCAGGGCGCGATCACGGCACTCATCGGCCCGAACGGGTCCGGTAAATCGACACTGCTGTCTGGCATTGCCGGAATCATGGCCCCGTCGTCCGGGAGTGTGCAGGTTCTTCAGACACCCTCACGGAATCGCATCTCCTTCGTCCTCCAAACCACCAAGGTGAACGATGCGGTCCCGATAACCGTGCGTGAGATCGTTGCCATGGGCCGGTACCCGTCGCTCGGAACCCTCGGCCGTCTCACCGCCGACGACCACCGGATGGTCGATGAAGCCATGGAGCGGATGTCGGTCAGCGACCTGGCGAACGAACACCTCCGGGAGCTCTCCGGTGGGCAGCGGCAACGGGTGTTCGTCGCACAGGGCCTCGCCCAGGACCACGATCTCCTTCTCCTCGATGAGCCTCTGACCGGCCTCGATTTTCCCTCTGCTCAAGCGATCGACATCGTGATCCACGAAGAGCAGGAGCATGGCTGCACCATCGTGATGTCGACGCACGACCTCGCCGAGGCACGTGTCTGCGACCACGTGATCCTCATGGCTGGGGGGGTCATCGCCTCAGGAACACCATCTGAGGTCCTCACGACGAAAGCCCTCCGAGAGGCCTACGGGTCCGCCCTGCTCCACGTCGAGGGCGACCAGGTATTCCTCGATGATCCTGCCCACCGCCCGACGGAGGGGCGACACATTCACCAGGACCGCAGCATCCGCACTGATGCGATGCCGGACGAACACCACGGAGCGTGAACCGACGATTCTCGATATCGCATCCGTAGTGAGAACAGGGCGGATACGCTCCCTGTATGGCGGTCCCGGCGAGTATCGAAGCTGAAGTCCACGATCTCGTGCGGCGCCATCTGTCCGACCGCGACATCCGATACACTCCGGGACGCAAGGCCGTCGTCACAGCGATCCAACTCGCGTCTGGTCCCCGAAGCGCTGCAGAGCTCGTCGAGATGGATGGGATCCGGGTCCCTGTTTCATCGTTGTACAGGACGCTTGTGGTTCTGGAGGAGTCGGGCATCCTGCGAAAGGACCACGATACGTCGGGCATCGCCAGGTACGAACTGTCGCAATGGCTCTCAGGACACCACCACCACGTCGTGTGCGTCGTGTGCGGTGCGATCCAGGACATCGAGATACCTCAGGATGCCGAGCGGGAACTCCTCTTGATGGCGAGCAAACTCGGCGAAAGAGCTGGATACCGGGTGGTCGACCACGTGCTCGAGGTCGAGGGCGTGTGCCCGGCTTGCATCGCAGGACGCTAGCGGTACCGCCAGACGATGCGGCCCATCGTCGGGTCGTACGCCGATACGTCGACCTCGACGGCGTCGCCGGGGATGATACGAATCATCCGGCCCTTGCGCATCTTGCCAGACGCGCGAGCGGTCACCTCGTGCCCGGTCTCCAGCTTCACACGGAAAGTTGCGTTCGGAAGCGTCTCAACAACCACACCTTTGGCCCTGAAGTAATCGTCCTTGCCTGCGATGAGTTTCTCCTATCGATCCGGCGGTGAGTCTCGACCATCGTCTGGCTCCGCCGTTTGTGAACGGCACCATCGTACCCGTATGAGCGCTGTGACGGCATTCGTTGGCCCCTCAGTAGGTTGGGTGCATCTACCGGCTACCTTCCCCCTCGATGCGCAACAAGGTCGTCATAGCCGTCATCGCCGCCTCTGCGGGGTGGGGGCTCGCAGGGGTCGGCACCCGGGCGGCATACAGCGCCGGCGCCACCACGTTGTCGGTGCTGTCGATCCGGACGGTCGTCGCTACCGCCGCACTCGCGTTCACGGTGTTCGTAACACATACGCGGCCGTCAGGCCTCGCCTGGTGGCACGGTTCGTTGATCGGGACACTGCGTATCGGCGTCACGCCGCTCCTGTTCATGCTCTCGTTGAACTACATCTCGGCCGGAGTGGAAGGTCTCGTCATCACGCTCGTGCCTGCCGCAACCGCGGTGCTTGCCGCCATCTTCATCCAGGAGCGCATCACGGGTAGACAGATCGCCGGCCTCATCATCGGGCTCGCAGGCACATTGCTCATCGCGCTCGCCGGGGACAGCGGCCTTGGAGCCGAGGGCGACATCGTGGCTGGGTTTGGCTTCGCTGTCGGCGGCGTGCTCGTTGGTTCTACGACCGGCGTCATGCAACGCCACTACGCACCTCGACATGACACCGTCGAGCTTGCACTCCCCATGTTCCTGTCTGGAACCGTCGTGGCGATCACGTTCGGAGCAGTCATCGGATTCGACTCGGTTCGCACCTACGACGCCGACCTCTGGTTGCTCCTCATCGTTCTCGGTCTCGGATCGACGTTGCTTCCATTCGGCCTGACTTTGTACGCGTCGAAACACGCCACAGCCACCGTGGTTGCCATGACCGCCTACGTGGCGCCGCTCATCGCCGTGATCGGCGGAGCCGTGTTGCTCGATGAGCAGATCACCGCCGTCATCGCTATAGGTGGGCTCGTCGCGGTCGTTGGTGTTGCTCTCGTCGGGACAGCTAGACGCACCCAAACCTGAGGATCGGCGCGAGATACGCAGTGTCGCCCTGTTCATCCGCACATGAGCGACGTGCCGGGCCTGAAGCCGAGGGACCGTATTGCATCCTCAGTCCACCGTCGAGTGTCCACAGCAAACCCGAAACTGAAAACTGAACACAAAGAAGCCCCCACTCCATGGTGGGGGCTTCAGAGAATTCGGTGGGTGACTGGCTCGGTCTTTACGGATCACCTTGTTTGGGAACAAGTAGCCTCGCCGGCCTCCCACCTAACCTTATTATCGTTACGAGACCCTCGAATCTTGAGGATCACGGTATAGGTCGCACGACCCTTTTTGGTCGAAGCCCCTGGTGTCGGTGGATCTCCACGTATCCGCCGGCCATCGCAAGACGTGCTACGACCGCTGAAGTGGCCTCATCGAGCACCAGCAAGCTCGGTTCGGCGATCCAGGCACGAGCGAGTGCGACGAGCTGACGTTCACCGGCGGACAGATTGCCGCCGCGCTCGCCTACTTCCGTTCGAACACCATTGGAAAGCTCATCGATCCAGTCGAGCGGACCGGGATCAGCGAAGGCCGCACGCACGCCAGCGTCGTCCACACAGAACCATCGGTTCGCGTGGGGCCGGACATCCTGCGAATCGTAGGAACCGTGTCAGCTGTTGGCTTCCTCCGGCCGTCGGCTGTCGGCTGCAACCTGAAAACTGATATCCTCCGTTCCATGCTGAATCTCATTCTTGCAACCGAGGCTGCCACAGAGGCACCGCCGGGTGATGGCCTTGCTACCCTGGCGTACATATTGCTCGGCGTCACGTTGCTCGTGGCCGCTATCACAACCGCGATCGTCACACCCAAAGCCGAGTCGCACCACTGACGGCAAGTAGCTCCCGACGCCTTCGCGATGGCGATCATGCTTGGAATATCTGGAGCCGAATCGATGAACGATGACGACATCCGCTTTCTTGGCACGGCTATCGAGCAGGCGAAGATCGGGCTCTCAGAGGGCGGTATCCCCATCGGGGCCGCGCTCGTGTCTGAGGGCAAGCTCCTCGGCGCCGGCAGGAACCGCAGGATTCAGCTCGGCTCGCCCATCCGCCACGGTGAAACGGACGCCCTGGAGATATCTGGCCGCCAGCCTGCCTCGGTGTATCACCGCTCCACCATGTACACGACCCTGTCTCCGTGCGATATGTGCACAGGGGCAATCCTTCTCTACGGGATACCGCGCGTCGTGATCGGCGAGAACCGTACCTTCTTGGGAGCCGAGGACCTACTCAGGAGTCGTGGAGTCGAAGTCATCGTTGCCGACGACTCGGAATGCATCCAGATGATGGAGCGATTCATCTCCGAGAGCCCCGCGCTTTGGTACGAAGACATAGGCGAGTGAAGACCCACGGTAGCTATCCGTATCCGAGGGCTCGGACTTCCTACCCTCCGCCGGACCGAGTGGGCGCAGCGTCGAGCTGCCCATCGAGCCATCGGACCAGATCACCAACACCCTCGAGGACCGCGTCGGGTCGCTGCTCGGGAGAAACCGCCTCGACGTCGTGGGCATCGGTGGCACCGGTGAGGACAAGGACCGTACGCATCCCGGCGTTCCGACCCATAGCGATATCGGTAGAGAGCTGATCGCCGACCACCAATCCGCGCTCTGGGGCAACGCCGAGGATCCGCATCGCCATCCGCCCGGACCACGGCGATGGCTTGCCCGTCACCACCGGCTCACAGCCGGTTGCGTACGCAACTGCCTTCACCATGGCGCCGGTTCCCGGGGCGAATCCGCCCGCCACGGGCAGCTTGGGGTCGTAATTCGTAGCGAAGAACTCGGCTCCGTTCCAGATCGCCCTACAGACCACACCGAGCCGTTGCTGATCGAAATCCGGGTCTCTCCCCATGACGACAACAGCGGCCCGATCCGTTTCCTCGAGACCGACGAGATCGAGATCCTTGGCATGGAGTGCCTCGAGCAGTCCAACGTCGCCCACCGCCAGGATCGGGCTTCCTGAGTGAAGTTCGGCCATCACCTCCGCGGCGACGAGGGCCGAAGTGACGATCTCGTCCGGTGCAGCCTCGATCCCCATAACGCCGAGCCGCTCCACCCAGTATCGGATCGGGTTCGAGTTGTCATTCGTGAAGAACGCAAACCGGATGCTTCGAAGACGGAGCTCTGCGAGGGCCTCGAGGGCGCCGGGTAGAACCTGACGCCCCCTGGCAAGCGTGCCATCGATGTCGAAGATGATCCCTTCGACACGTCGACCTGTGACGGCCTCCTCAGTCGGGTCGCTCACCCGAAGTACTCATCCCAGTGGGCCTTCACGTACGCCGCCATGTCATCGTCGAGATAGACCCTCGCGGGCTTTTCATCGTCGCCCCACTCATACGGAGTCGTACAGTCGATGATGGCTCGAGATGTCATGAACCGATTTGAACGGGGAAGGGATGGATCGAGCGGGGTCGAGCGTCCACGATGAAGGATCTGGGTCCCGCGGTCCGGCTGATACTTGAAGCTCAGCGCGTACATCACCTGGTCCATGTTCTCCACGTCGATGTCGTCATCGACGAGGATCACCGTCTTCAACCCGTAGTTTCCGGTCGTCGAGGCGAATGCAGCCAGACCGACCTGGGTGGAGTGTCCGTGGTACATCTGTTTCACCGCGATGATGACCAACATCCGTCCTGCCGACGCGGGCG
>BTQS01000112.1:0-5760 GCA_036985995.1 Acidimicrobiia bacterium | reverse complement strand
AGGGGGGACGGCATCACGTATTTCTATGGAACGCCAGGATGCCCATCTCTGTCGATATATCGACGCGGCGGATGTACACCCCGTCGGGGATACGAAGGACCGTGGGCGCCAGGTTGAGGATCGACGTGACGCCGGCGTCGGCGAGGCGGTTCACGACTCCCTGCGCTGCGGTCGCAGGCGTCGCGATGATACCTATCTCGATGCCACGTTCTTGGACGATCGCACCAAGTCGGTACATGGATTCGATTTCCAGACCGTCGACCGGCTCACCGATCTTGGCGTCATCGATATCGACGACAGCGACGACCTCGAACCCCCACGCGTCGAACCCTTTGTAGTTGGTGAGGGCTGAGCCGAGGTTTCCGGCGCCGACGACGACGACGGGATAGGTTCTGGTGAGTCCGAGTACGTTGCGGATCTGGTTCCGCAGATCGTTGATGTCATATCCAACACCCCGGGTTCCGGAGCTGCCGAGGTGGGAGAAGTCCTTGCGAACCTGGGCGCTGTTGACACCGGCCACCTCGGCAAGTTTCTCGGAAGAGCAGTTGGCCCCGCTGTCGATCATGTCGGAGAGACAGCGCAGATAGCGTGGCAATCTCGCGACAGTTGCAGCTGGGATCTGAGTCTTCATGGCCGCAAGACTAGGAAGCGCCGTGTACTGCCGTATATCGGGTTCCGGCGATGACTGGTGGGCTCACCGCTTTGGTATCCTCACATCCGATGGAGCTCGCCGACTACCTCCCGATTGCTCTGATGACCCTGCTCGGTCTCGTGTTTGGCGGGGTGTCGCTCATCATGTCGAAGATGCTGGCTCCATCGAATCCCACGCCCGAGAAGCTGGCTCCGTACGAATGCGGCATCGTGCCGCTGCAAGATCCGGTTCAGCGGTTCCCCGTCAAGTTCTATCTCGTCGCGATGCTGTTTGTCATCTTCGATGTCGAGATCGTCTTCCTGTTCCTGTGGGCTGTGCGGATGGACCAGTTCGGATGGGGCGGCATCGCAGCCATCGTTGCGTTCATGGTCATGTTGATCGAGACACTCGCATACGTCTGGAAGCGCGGGGCGCTCGACTGGAACATCGCACGGCGAGCCAGGTATCGCAAGGTCGTCGCTCCCGAACCACCGATGGAGGAGGCAGCCTGATGGCAGGTGTTTCGAGCGAGCCCGGCTTCCTCATGTCAACGCTCGAGAAGGGCGTCAACTGGGCGCGTACACAATCCATGTGGCCTGCGTCGTTCGGTCTCGCCTGCTGTGCGATCGAGATGATGGGCACCGGAGCCGCGCACAACGACCTCGCCCGTTTCGGTATGGAGGTTTTCCGGGCGTCACCGCGTCAAGCAGATCTCATGATCGTTGCGGGGCGCGTATCGCAGAAAATGGCTCCGGTGTTGCGCCAGGTCTACGACCAGATGGCAGAACCGAAGTGGGTCATTTCGATGGGTGCATGTGCGTCGTCGGGTGGCATGTTCAACAACTACGCGCTCGTCCAGGGTGTCGATCAGGTCGTACCGGTCGACATGTACGTACCGGGCTGTCCGCCAGGGCCCCAGTCGCTCATGCACGGCATCTTGAGCCTGCAGTCCAAGATCATGTCAGGCGAGATCAACCGTTCAACGGGAGTGTTCTGAGATGTCAGACGTCACACCGCCGGTCGAAGAGGTAGCGGTTGACGAAGAGGCGGCTCTGCCGCGCGAGCTGCCCACGGTTGGAAGCATCGCAGGGTTGCTCGAAGCTTTCCCGGACGCCACCTTCACAACACGAAAGTACGCGTCGAGTGAGACCGTATACCACGCGATCAGTGTCCCGGTCAGCGATTGGGTTGTCTTCGCACAGGCCGCGTTGGAGGCCGGTTTCGATGCTTTCATCGATCTGGCGGCGGTCGATCACTTCGGCGACGCGCCCCGGTTTGAGGTCACGGTCAACCTCCTCTCTATGACTGAAGCCAACAGGGTCGTCGTTTCCACAAGGGTGCCGTATGACGACCCGACCGTCCCCACACTCACCGGTGTGTTCGTGGGCGCGAACTTCTATGAGCGCGAGGCGTACGACCTTTTCGGCATCGATTTCCCTGGACATCCGGATCTGACCAGGATCCTCCTACCCGACGAGTGGGAGGGTCACCCCCTCCGCAAGGACTACGACATCGGTGCGATCCCTGTTGAGTTCAAGGCCGGGAGCGCCGACCTATGACCGACGCACCGAAGACACCGAACACCACAGATGGTGTGGACGTGGTAGATGAGGAGCCCCAGGACGCGGAGAGTGTTGCGGATCAGCGCCGGCGTGTCCACGAGATCTGGGTGTCGGGCACCGAAGAGCGAATGCCCTTTGCATCTACAACCGATGAAGGCGCTCAGGAACTTCTTCCCCGCGACGAAGAGCCTGCGCTCGACATCCAGCTTGGTGTGACGGTCGAGGACGACTTCGTAGGGCCGGAGATGGTCATCGATGACGAGCGTCAGATCATCAACATGGGTCCGCAGCACCCGGCTACTCACGGTGTGCTCCGTCTCCAGGTGGAACTCGAGGGCGAGACCGTCCGGAGGGTCAAGCCGATCATTGGGTACCTCCATACGGGGATGGAGAAGACGGCCGAGACTCTGACATACGCGCAGGGCTCAACGAACGTGACCCGGATGGATTACCTCTCTCCGTTCCACAACGAGCTGGCGTATTCGCTGACGGTTGAACAGCTTCTCGGAATCGACGTACCGAAGCGGGCGGACGCGATCCGGGTGCTCATGACCGAGCTCAACCGCGTGGCGAGCCATCTGCTGTGGGCTGCAACGATGGGGATGGACCTCGGCATGGTGTCGATGATGATCTACGGTTGGCGTGAACGCGAAGTTTGCCTGGACTTTTTCGAAAAGGTCACAGGGCTCCGGATGAACCACAACTACATCCGACCCGGTGGTGTCGCAGCTGATCTCCCAGACGGATGGGAAGACGACGTAGTCAATCTGATCGAAGCAGTCACCATCGGCATTGATGAGTACGCAGAGCTGATGGACGAGAACCCGATCTTCCTCGACCGTACGATGGGCGTTGGCGTCATCACACCGGGGGAGTGCAAGCAGTTCGGTGTGACCGGACCGATCGCAAGGGGGTCAGGCATCGACTGGGATCTCCGTAAGGCGATGCCGTACTCGGGCATCGACGCGTACGAGTTCGAGGTTCCAACGGGCCTACACGGCGACGTCAACGACCGCTACATGGTTCGTATGGAGGAGATCCGGCAGTCACTGCACATCGCCGGCCAGGTGCTCGAGACGATGCCACCCGGCGATTACCGGAACCCGGATCCGAAGGTCACGCCACCGCCCCGTCAACGGATCGACGAGTCGATGGAGGCCCTGATCCACCACTTCAAACTGTTCACCTCGGGTATCCATGTTCCGGAGGGAACTGCCTACCAGTCCGTCGAGGGGCCCCGCGGAGAGATCGGATGCTACCTCGTGTCCAAGGGTGGGACGCGGCCGTGGAGGATGCATTGGCGCGCACCGTCATTCGCCGCCGTCCAAGCTCTGCCGGCCATGATGACCGACTCGCTCATTGCCGACCTCATCGCTGCACTCGCCTCGACCGACCCCGTTCTCGGAGATATCGATCGATGAACACGGCGATTGCGCATTGGTCTCAGGCGAATCAGGAACGGGCTCAACGGATCCTCGACTCCTATCCGGAAAAGCGATCGGCGGTCATGCCCCTGCTGTATGTGGCGAGCCTCGAGCACGACTACGCGTCCCTGGACGCGATGCGTGAAGTCGCAGCGCTCGTCGACGTCACCCCGGCGCAAATCCAGTCTGTGACGTCGTTCTACACGATGTTCAAGCGCAAGACCGTTGGCACGTACCTGGTGTCCGTGTGTACGTCGATTTCGTGCTACCTCCAGGGTGCCGACGAGGTGCTCGAGATAGTGGAACGGGCGACGGGCGCAAATCACGGCGAGACATCGGCCGATGGTCGATTCTCGGTCGAGCACGTCGAATGTATCGGTGCGTGTGGTGGAGCGCCCGCCGTTGCGGTGAACTACGAACTGATCGAGGGACTCACACCAGCCAAGGCACAGCAGCTCATCGAGTGGCTCAACGACACACAGCCCGAGGTCGTTCTCACTGACGAGATGCAGCAGCTCTTCGGCGGTCAGCGTTCGTTCGACTGGGGCCCCACAGAGTCTGAGGGAGCTATTGCACCGGTACCGGCGTTCGGTCCCTATGGATCGGCAGGAGGGGACACATGACAGACCTCATCCTGACCTCCCGGATGGTCGAGCACCCATCCGACAGCCACACGATCGACCGATACAGAGAAACTGGCGGGTACACAGCACTCGTCAAGGCGCTTCGTGAGATGACGGCTGAAGAGATCGTTGGAGAGGTGAAGGCCTCCAACATGCGCGGCCGTGGCGGTGCAGGATTCCCAACGGGTGTGAAGTGGGGGTTCCTGGCACCAGCCGATCCGCGATATCTCGTTGTGAACGGCGACGAGTCGGAGCCGGGTACGTTCAAGGATCGCCAGATACTCGAGCGCGACCCGCATCAGCTCGTCGAAGGAATCGTGATCTCGAGCTACGCCCTGGGTGTTCGCCACGCGTTCGTGTACGTACGAGGTGAATACCCTAAGCCTGCCCGCAGGGTGCAGCGCGCGATCGAAGAGGCCTATGACGCCGGCTACCTCGGTAAGAAGATCCTCGGCACCGATTTTTCGCTCGATGTCACCGTGCATCTCGGCGGCGGCGCATACATCTGTGGCGAGGAGACCGCTCTCCTCAACAGCCTCGAAGGACGCAGGGGTGAGCCACGCCTGAAGCCGCCGTTCCCTGCCATCGAAGGCCTCTACGCGAAGCCGACGATCGTCAACAACGTCGAGTCGATCTCCAACATCCCGTGGATCATCAACAACTCGGGTGCGAGCTACGCGGCCATCGGTCCGGAACGTTCGGCAGGAACGCGAATGTTCAGCCTTTCAGGTCATATCAAGGCGCCCGGCAACTATGAGATCGTCATGGGAATGTCGTGGCGTGATCTCATCTATGACATCGGTGGCGGCGTCCGAGATGGCCACGAGCTCAAGACGTGGATCCCGGGGGGAGCATCCGCTCCGTGGTTCGTGCCGGACCAGCACCTCGACACGCCCGTCACGATCGATGACGTCGCCCGGAACGGCTCGATGCTTGGAAGCGGTGCTGTCGTTGTGATGGACGAAACCACGAATGTCGTTGCCGCTGCACACCGCATCGTTCGGTTCTTCGCGCACGAGTCGTGTGGCCAGTGCACACCGTGCCGTGAGGGAACGAGATGGCTCGAAGACGTACTGGCCCGGATACTCGATGGTCGTGGGCGCCGTGGCGACATCGACCTACTTCTCGACATCTGTGACAACATCTCTCCCGGCCTCCTGTGGCCGCCGGCGATGACGACGATCTGTCCTCTCGGGCCATCCGCTGTGTCGCCCATCACGTCGATCACGAGATGGTTCATGCCGGAACTCGAAGCGATGATCGTTGAGAGCGAGGTGGCTGTTGGCTGATGCTGCCCAGGTGACGATCACCATCAACGGTGTCGACCACGTCGTCGCGGCTGGTGAGCTGCTGATCACCGCCGCTGAGTCCGTGGGCGAGTACATTCCGCGGTTCTGCCATCACGAAAAGCTCGAACCCGTCGGCAAGTGCAGGATGTGCCTCGTCGAGGTCGAAGGACCACGGGGAAAGGCGCTCGTGCCTTCGTGCACGATGACCGTCTCTGACGGCATGGTCGTCGA
>BTQS01000111.1:0-5823 GCA_036985995.1 Acidimicrobiia bacterium | reverse complement strand
CCCACGTTGCCGAGACCGAGCACCCGCGTACCGTTCGTGACGATCGCCACTGTCCGCCCGCGCCATGTGTATTCGTCGGCCACGGTCTCATCGTCGGAGATCGCCTGTACGACGCGTGCAACACCGGGTGTGTACACCTCGCGTATGTCCTGGAGCGTTCGCACCGTGGCTCTCGACTTGATCTCGATCTTGCCGCCACGGTGCTGATCGAACACCTTGTCCACCCGTCCGGGGAGCACCGTCACACCTTCGATGGCGTCCATAGCCCGGGCGATCGACTTGAGTGCCTCAGCGTTGGGAGCGATGATCGCCACTTCTCGGACGTTGTGATCCGCTCCGATATATACCGTCTCGATCTCGCCGATGTTCGCCCCGAACTCACCGGCAGCAGCCAGCGCCTTGGCGAGAAGACCCGGTGTCCGGGCCGTCCTGATGCGGAATACCTCATCCCGCTCGATCGATAGTTCACCCACGCGGTCCTCCTACAAGGTCTTTTGAAGCAGCAATTCACGCCGCATCTCGCTGAAGCCCAGGCCCTCATAGAGACCGTAGGCACCGGTTGGGTTCTCAGCATCAACACCCAAGATGGCGTACTCCATTCCGGCAGCGACCATCGCTTCCATCGCCTTCGTGATGAGCGCCGATGCAAGCCCGCGTTTGCGATGCGACCAGACTGTGCCGACTCCCTCGACCCATGCGTGTCGCCACCCGCGGTCCTCGAAATCGTGCGGGTATACCTCGCTCATCACATACGCGATGGCGTCACCGTCATCATATGCAACGAAGGATGCTTCAGGCATGTGGAACTCGTTGAAGCCGTGATTCCACGCTTCAGCGCTGATCGGCTGGCTCCCCCAGTGATCGCGGAACGAGGCGTTGTGTACGTCCCTGGCATCGCCCCGACATGTGTCGAGCGTGCGGACCTCGATACCTTCCGGCGGGGGATGAGCGTTGAGAGGCACAGAGAGATCACGGCCGAGTTCGTGGTAGTACCGCACCACTTCATATCCGCGTGAGTACAAGAAGTCGATGTCATCTTGTTGTTGCACATACAAGAACTGTTGGAGTGCCTTCGGCAGATCATCACCGGTCGCCTCGAGACGCTGCCTGCTCCGCTTTTCCCACCAACGGAGAGCTATGTCACGCATCTCATCACTGCGTAGCGACGGATGGATCCTGTTTTCGTATCCGAAGGCGCGCCACAGCGACTCAGCGGTGTCGGGGACGATCGACCATATCGATGCGACGAGCATTCCGTCTCCATTGAAACCAACAACGGCGTCGACAGACGGATCCATCGACGGAGAATCCCACCGCTCGAGCACTTCCGACTCCACGGTTCGGTATGTGTCGTCGACCTCGAAACATGCGGAGTGGAGCGACACAATGGCCGGGGCATCCGACCGCCTCGGTGCTCGCCATGTCATGCCCTCGAACGAAGGCGCCGGGAGCGATGCGTCACCCATCGTCAGATTCTTCCGACATGAAGCGCTTTCTGAAGATGAACGGGACCGCAACGAGCACCACAAAGGTCGTGAACGTGATGATGTTGAGTGACAGGTTGTATCCAGGCGTTCCGGTTTCAACGATGCCGACGACTCTCAGAACCTCGGTACCGACGATCGCCGTCACGACCCCGATGGCCATCGACGCCAGGGTCCAGCCGACGATGAACAATACGAGCCTCCCTGTGGACATGGCGCTAGTTCGAGTACGTGTACGACTGGGGAGTGGCCCAGCGGCGAGCAACCCGTTCGTAGGCTTCCCGTGACGCCTGATAGTCATCGGCCTCGAGCGCGAGAAGACTTGTCCTGACCTCGTCTGAGGACTCGTCGAGCGCGAGGTCGGCATCTGAGAACGAACGGGCGACGGCCGCATAATCGAGTTCGATCATCGAGTCGGCAGAGAACTCGGCGATCCATCGTTCAAGATCGTGAACCCTGTCGACCACCTGCTCAGCGAACCCTGCATCGTCGAGAACCGCTGCCGCCCAGTGGACACGGTCAATGGCGTCCCCAACTGCAGTCCGGTATCGGATCGACGTTCCGTCCGCCGCCTCGTAGACCTCCCTGTCCGTCGATCGAAATGCGGTAAACCACCGGAGCGGCACATGCCAAGCGGAAGACAACATGTGGCTCCTTGCATGGGAGGACCGGCGGCGCAGCCGATTCAACTCGGAGCGGTACTCGCGGCGTTCCGATTCCGTCAACAACGGCATCGCCGGATACGTTGTAGAGAACGCAAGGATGCCTTCGATCATCCGCACACGGATATTGCGGGGGCAGGCGTATTGGACGCCCTCCCACACGGTGTAGATGGCATCGTCAGACAGCGGCTCCTCCCAAACGAACCTTGCGTTCTGAGTTATGAAGTCAACACGATCCGTGTTCCGAAAGGGCGGCAACGCGCCCAGCCGTGAAGTAGGCAAGTAGGCGCGGAGATACGTAGTTCCGATCATCATCCGGGAGCCTACGCCTTCCGCCGGGCGGAACGGACGGCCGGGTCATCACTATCATGAGTGACGCCATCACCGGCACCAACCCCACCGGAACCGGAGGGCCCGCTTTGGGAGTATTCGACACCATCGGCGCCGAACAACACCAATCGGTGCATTTCGCTACCGATTCCGCAACCGGACTTCGGTGCATCGTCGCCATCCACAGCACAGTCCTCGGTCCTGCCCTCGGTGGGACCCGTTTCTATCCGTACCGATCCGAACACGACGCCCTCGTCGACGTGCTCCGCCTTTCGAAGAGCATGACTTACAAAGCGGCCTGTGCCGGGCTGCCGTTCGGTGGCGGAAAGGCCGTGATCGTAGGTGAGCCGTCGGCCATTGGCTCCGACGACCTGTTCCGCGCCTATGGACGGTTCGTCGACGATCTCGGTGGCCAGTACGTCACGGCAGAGGACGTCGGCACAACGGTGGCGAACATGGAGGTCGTTGCGTCACAAACAGACAATGTGCGCGGGCTACCGGTCGAGCGCGGAGGCTCGGGTGATCCATCACCAGCGACGTCGCGGGGCGTCGTCGCTGCACAGCGCGCAGTGGCCAGGTTGTTGTGGGGTAGCGAAGATCTCTCCACCAAACGTATCGCGATCAAGGGTATTGGCAAAGTCGGCATGTCGCTTGCGGCTCAGCTCGGCCAGCTCGGAACGGAGTTGATCGTCGCCGATATCAACGAAGTAGCGACAGACCGAGCCGCAACGGAGTTCGGTGCGAAGGTGGTTGACGTCCGCGACATCCATCAGATCGAATGCGACATTTTCGCTCCATGCGCCCTCGGGGGTGACCTCAACGAAGAGACGATCCCCGAAATGCGGTGCACCGCCGTGGCCGGTTCGGCGAACAACCAACTCGCCACAGACGTCGACGGCGATCGTCTCCGTGACGCGGGCATTCTGTACGCACCGGACTTTGTCGTGAACGCCGGTGGCATCATCAACATCGCGGCAGAACACGGCGGCTACAGCACGGAGAGAGCCACCGCGATGGTTGATCGTATCTACGACAACGTCAGAGAGATCCTGACCACCGCCGACAGGCTCGGCATATCCACCCATGCCGCCGCTGAACACGTTGCAGATGAGCGAATCGCGGTGGCGGCATCCAATGGAGGTGGAGCGTGACACTGGGGCTTGACAGCGTGATCGACCACACGGCACTGGGTCTGACGAACGAGGACCTGCTCGACCTGTACCGCAAGATGCTGCTGGCCCGCAAGCTGGACGAACGCATGTGGGCGCTGAACCGACAGGGCAGGGTCCCGTTCGTCGTGTCGGTGTCCGGCCACGAGGCGACACAGGTTGGCGCTGCCGCTGCCATCGATCCATCGAAGGACTGGTCGATGCCCTACTACAGGGATGTTGCGTTCGCTCTCGCCGTGGGCATGTCACCGGAAGACGTGTTCGCCGGCGTGTTCGCCAAGGAAATGGATCCGTCGAGTGGCGGCCGCCAGATGCCGAACCACTGGTCTGAGCCCGACCTCAACATCTTCACACAGGGGTCCGTGATCGCCGTGCAATACCCGCAGGCCTGCGGCGTGGCATATGACCTCAAGCGTCGCGGCTCTGACGCCGTCGTCGTCGTCGATGGAGGCGAAGGCTCTACCTCGGAAGGCGACTGGCACGAGGCGATGAACTTCGCGGGGATCCACAAGCTGCCCGTGATCTTCCTCATCCAGAACAACCTGTACGCTATCTCGGTCCCCGCCAGGTCCGAAGTAGCAGGCCAGGTTGCGGACAGAGCAGTGGGATATGGGATGCCCGGTGTCGTCGTAGACGGGAACAACGTTCTCGAGGTATACGGAGCGATGTCGGCAGCCGTGACGCGGGCCCGAGCGGGCGAAGGACCGACGCTCATCGAGGCCAAGACCTATCGCTATTACGCCCACACCTCTGACGACGACGACAAGCTCTACCGCAGTAGAGAGGAAGTAGAGCTGTGGCGCCGCAAGGACCCGATCCCCAACTTCCGGCAGTACCTCGTCGAGCAGCGTGTTCTGACCGCTGCGATGGAGCGCGAGATCGAGGAAGAGGTCGTCGAGCAGATCGCCGCGGCGGTCAAAACGACCGAGGCTGCTCCCGATCCGACCGATGCGCGGAGCCACGTCTACACAAAGCCGATCACACCTGAGGAGCCCGCGACCAGAATCGAGCCCACACCTGAGGGTGAAGAGGGCAACATGATCGCGGCCATCAACACGACCCTCCATGACCTCATGGCGGAGAACGACGACATGGTCGTGTTCGGCGAAGACGTAGCCGATCCGAAGGGTGGCGTCTTCAAGGTGACTGCAGGCCTCTCGAAGAGATTCGGGGAAGACAGGGCGTTCAACACCCCGCTCGCGGAGGCGCTCGTTGTCGGCCTCGGAATCGGGATGGCCGCAGCCGGCTCCATACCCATGGCCGAGATCCAGTTTGCTGACTTCATCCATCCCGCGTTCGACCAGATCGTGTCGGAACTCGCCCGTACACACTACCGCTCGAACGGTAGATGGTCGCTGCCTATGACGATCCGAGTCCCATACGGTGGAGGGATCCACGGCGCGTTGTATCACTCGCAGTCGATCGAGGCTTTCTACACGCACGTACCTGGCCTCAAGGTCGTCATCCCGTCGACACCTGCCGATGCCGCCGGATTGCTCCGCTCAGCGATCGAGGACCCGGATCCGGTCATGTACCTCGAGCCGAAGAAGCTCTACCGACTCGCGAAAGGCCCTATCCCGCCGACCGGTCACACCGTTCCTATAGGAAAGGCGGCCCTGCGGTGCGACGGAGGCGATCTCACCATCATCGCGTACGGAACGATGTCTCACATATCGGTGGAGGCCGCCGACCGGCTGGCTGCCGAAGGAATCAATGTCACCGTGCTCGATCTTCGATCTCTCCAGCCGCTCGACTGGCCATCCATCGAGGCTGCCGTTCGACGGACCTCAAAGGTGCTGATCGTCCACGAGGACAACAGATTCATGGGATACGGCGCCGAAGTGGCAGCCCAGATCGCGGAGAAGTCATTTGAATGGCTCGACGCGCCTGTTCGTCGCTACACCGCACCCGACATCCCCAGCTTCCCGTTCGCTGCATCACTGGAAAGTCAGGTCATGCCGGACGTCGACGGCATCGTCGAAGAGGCGAAGGCGCTCGCTCTCTGGTGACGATGTAGCGGTTCGCTCCTACGCTACATCCTGTGAAGATCAGAACAGCAACTCACGACGATATACCGGCGATTGTCTCGTTTACGACGGGTACGTTCGAGTGGGGCGACTATGTGCCGGAGGCGATTCACGAGTGGATCGATGACCCCGAAGGCAAGACGATGGTCGC
>BTQS01000110.1:0-5895 GCA_036985995.1 Acidimicrobiia bacterium | reverse complement strand
CCCTGTGTCGCCAGCGCGATCGGGGCAATGAGCTCAGACGCGTGATGGCCCACGACGGTGCCACCGAGCACTATCCGCGTCGCGGGATCCGAAATGACCTTCACGAAACCGCTCGTGTCGCCCTGGATGAGCGCTCGCGGATTCGCACCAAGCGGTACCTTCGTGATCCGCACCTTTCGGCCCTCGGCTGCCGCGTCGACCTCTTCGAGCCCGACGGACGCGATCTCGGGTTCGGTGAAGATCGCTTGAGCGACCTTGCGGTATTCGAGCGGCCGAACCTCGAGGCCCATGACATGGCGGGCGATCTTGCGACCCTGCATCGTGGCAACCGACGACAGAGGGAGCTTTCCCGTGACGTCGCCCGCGGCATAGATGTGCTCGACGTTGGTGCGATGGAACTCGTCCACAGTCACGAACCCGCCGTTCGTCACGACACCGGCGGCGTCGAGACCGAGATTCTCACTGTTGGGAACCGATCCGACGGCAAGGAGGACATGTGTGCCGGTGACCGATCGCCCGTCCTCTATGCGCACCGTGACGACATCCCCCTCCCTGATGATCTCGCTGGCCCGCGAACCCTTCAACAGTTCGACGCCACGGCCGAGGAAGTCCTCCTCGAGCACCGTCGCAACCTCTGCATCTCGATACGGGAGCACATGGTGACGGGACACGAGCAACGTGACGTGTGAACCGAGCGACGAAAAGATGTGAACCATCTCGACGCCTGTGACGCCCGAACCGATGATGATGAGCCGCTCGGGGAGCTCATCGAGGTGGTACGCATGACGAGTCGTAAGGATCCGTTCGCCGTCGACCTGCGCCCAGGTGGGCACGCGTGGCCGGGAGCCCGTGGAGATCACAGCATGATCGAATGCGACCTCGACGTCACCGCCATCCCCGGTTACGACAGCCGTCTTCGGACCAGTCAACCTCCCCCTGCCTCGGATGATTTCGACGCCCTGCGATACCAGCATCTCGGTGAAGTCGCGGGAAAGAGAATCGGCGATGCTCACAACATGGCTCGAAAGGTTCGCCATGTCGAGTTCGACATGTCCTGCATCGGAAACACCCAGCTCAGCCGCATTGCGGATCGCTCGTATCCGCATGGAGCTCGCAACCATCGCCTTGGACGGAATGCAATCCCACAGATGCGCTGCACCTCCAACGATCTGGTCCTCAACGAGAGTCACGGATGCTCCGAGTGTCGCAGCGCTCGACGCAGCGGCATGCCCACCAGGGCCTCCACCGATGACGAGCAACCTCGGTGCGATGTCGTCGCTGAACACGATTCCGCCTCCTGGGCTCAGAACGAAGGGCGGTATTTGCCGAACACGGGCAACAGCGCCTTGGTGACTTCCCCGATCGTAGCTCCAAGCGCGAGCGCTTCCTTGATCGGGTACATGATGTTGTCGGAACCTCTCGCGGTCACCGTGACGGCCCCCAGCGCCGACTCGACGGCATCATCGTCTCTGTTTGCCTTTCGTGCGCGCAACGAACGAATCTGCTCCGGTTCGAACAGCGGATCGATATGAAGAACCTCCGGTTCGGCTTCAGAATCGGCCACGAATCGGTTCACACCAACAACGACCGCTGAACCATCGTCAACGGCCTTTGCATACGCGTACGACGCCTCTTCGATCTCGCGCTGGGGGAATCCCGCCTCGATAGCGTGGATCGCTCCGCCGAACTCATCGACTCTGTCGATCAGTGCAACGGCATCCGCCTCGATGCGGTCCGTCAGGGACTCGACGTAATAGCTGCCGGCAAGCGGATCGACGACATCTGCAACACCAGATTCGTAGCCGAGGATCTGCTGGGTGCGAAGAGCGATCATCGCCGACTCGCTCGTCGGTAGACCGAGCGCCTCATCGTATGAGTTCGTGTGCAGCGATTGGGTACCGCCGAGAACAGCAGCAAGTGCCTGGTACGACGTTCGGATGACGTTGTTGATCGGTTGCTGCGCGGTGAGTGTCGAGCCGGCCGTCTGGGTGTGGAATCGCATGCGCCATGCAGCGGGTGACGTCGCTCCCACACGGTCGCGCATCAGCCGAGCCCAAAGGCGTCGCGCCGCCCTGAACTTGGCCGCTTCCTCGAACAGGTCGTTGTGCGCGTTCCAGAAGAAGGACAACCGCGGAGCGAACGTGTTCACATCGAGGCCCGCTTGATTCGCTGCATCCACGTAGGCGAGCCCATTGGCGATGGTGAAGGCGACCTCCTGAGCAGCCGTGGAACCTGCTTCGCGAATGTGATATCCGGAAATCGAGATCGTATTCCAGTTCTCGAGCTCGGAGGCACAGTAGGCGAAGATGTCGGTGATGATCCTCATCGAAGGTTGCGCAGGGTAGATGTAGGTACCGCGAGCGATGTACTCCTTCAGAATGTCGTTCTGGATCGTTCCGCGCAGTGAAGACGGATCGGCCCCCTGCTCCTCACCGACGATCTGGTAGAGCAATAAGAGAACAGAGGCGGTCGCATTGATCGTCATCGACGTCGACACTTCGCCGAGAGGGATCTGATCGAACAGCGCTCTCATGTCGTCGATCGAATCGATGGCCACACCGACCTTGCCTACCTCGCCTGCGGCCAGGGGGTCATCGGAATCGAGGCCCATCTGGGTCGGCAGGTCGAACGCCACAGAAAGACCGGTCTGACCCGCACCGAGAAGTACCCGGAACCGCTGGTTCGTAGCCTCGGCGTTTCCGAACCCTGCATACTGGCGCATCGTCCACAAACGTCCCGTGTACATCGAGGGATAGGGACCTCGCGTGTACGGATACGAACCAGGTTCACCGAGCCGGATATCGGGATCCCAACCCTCCAGCGCTTGGGGGCCGTAAACGCCCTGTTCGTCGGTCATGATGCGGAGTCCATCAGCTATCTGAAGTCCGTTCCTATGCTCAGTTCGCTGCCGATAGTACCGGTAGACGCCGTCGTCGCAGTCAGAACTCGATGGGACCCATGGAACCTGAGATCCGATCCGTTGAACGCTCCGAACGCCGCCGGCGTCGGCTCCCCGCGCTGATCGGGCTGGGTGTGGTCGTCTTGGTCGCCTCAACCTGGGTCGGCCTATTCGGATTCCTGGGAGCAAACACCGCGTACGGCACAGTCCAATCAGTCTCCGATCAGTACTTATGTGATACATCGACGGTCAATCTCGAGTTCCCGAACCTCTCGACATTGTCAACCGTTCGAACCTCCGACGGCGTCGAACTCGGCCAGCTGACCGAGAGGAACTCGCTTCCCGTCACGCTCGACGAGACGCCCGACCTCGTCATTGCCGCCCTGCTCTCGGCAGAGGACAAGGCGTTCTACGAGCATGAGGGCATCGACTTTTCTGCGATCGCGCGAGCAGCTATCGGCAACATCACGGGCAATGCAGCCGGTGGGGGCTCCACGATCACGCAGCAGGTCGTGAAGCAGAACTTCCTATCAGATGCCTACACGATCGAGCGGAAGATCTGCGAGGCCGTGATAGCGGCGGAAGTGGAGCGTCGCTACACGAAGGATCAGATCCTCGAGTTCTGGGCAAACTCAGTTTTCTTCGGTTCGAACGCGTACGGGATACGCGCGGCAGCACAGGAATACTTCGGCAAGGATCTCGACGAACTGACGATCGCTGAAGCAGCGCTTCTCCCCGTCCCCATCCGCAACCCCACGTTCTACCACCCTCGTTTCAATCCAGAGAACGCGATAGCCGCACGGAACCGGACCATTGATCGCATGGTCACCAATGGCTACATCCTCCCTACAGAGGGCCAAGCCGCGAAGGCAGAGTCCCTTGGCGTCATCGAACAACAACGCTTTGAGTCACTGTCACCGCAGGTGATGATCGCCGTACGCCGAAAACTTCTGGAATCGAACAAGTACGGACTCGGCGAGACGCCGGCCGAACGAAAACGTGCCTTGTTCGGATGCCCCGCGGATGTCAGCGACTGTGATGGTGGCGGTGGGCTGACCATCGACATCACCCTTGACGAAGGTCTCCAAGAGGAGGCGAACCGGATCCTCCGTGCATGGTTCCCGAGGAGCCTGGATGGTCCTACCGGCGCGATTGCAACCATCGACAACGCCACCGGCGCGATCCGGGTCCTCGCCTCCGGCCTCGACTTCGGTACCGACATCGAGGCAGGACAACGCCCGTATGACCTGGCAAGCCAGGGTGCGCGCCAGCCCGGCTCAGCGTTCAAACCCTTCACGCTCGCGGCGGCGCTGGAGTCGGGGGACCGCGCGGGGAACCCTGTGACACTCGGATCGTACTGGGATGATTCCTCGCCGGCGGTCATCGAGTGCGACAGTCCGTGCTCGCCAGACGGGAACCTGTGGACAGTGGAGAACGCCGGCGGAGCCTCGGAGAAGAATCTCCGGACGCTGGAGTCGGGAACGTACAATTCGGTCAATACGGTGTACGCCAGGTTGGTCGACGCGATAGGACCTCAGGCCGTCGTCGATATGGCCTACCGGCTTGGTATCACCTCACCACTTCAGCCCTATCCATCGATCACTCTCGGCGCACTCGGTGTTTCACCGCTCGAGATGTCTGCTGCGTTCTCCACACTGGCGAACTTCGGTCGACGCGTCGAGCCGTACCTGATCCAGAAGATCACGGCCGGCGATGGCACGGTGATCTACCAGCATGAGGTCGAACCTCGCCAGGTACTGTCCGACCAGATCGCGGCAGCCGTCGTCGGCGCCATGGAGAAGGTCGTCACGAACGGAACCGGACGCAGAGCGGATATCGGCCGACCGCAGGCGGGCAAGACCGGGACCGCTACGAACTACCGCGACGTGTGGTTCGTCGGGTTCGTTCCTCAGCTGACGACGAGCGTGTGGGTCGGGTATGCCGACCGTCAGGACCCCCTGGAAGATTTCACCGTGTGGAACGACATCGAGGGCGAAGAACAGTTCTACCGACGAGCCTTCGGCGGAAGCCTCGCGGCACCAATCTGGAACCAGTTCATGACCTACGCCACAGCCGATCTGCCGGTCGTGGACTTCCCCGAGGATCCACCGGGAACGGACGTCTACCGCCAGACACCCTTCGCCTCCGTGCCGCCGCTCGGCGAATCGACCGAAGAGACCATGAACGCGCTCTATGCCATCGGTCTCAAGGGCGTCCTCGAGCAGATACCGAGCACACTGCCTGAGGGCTCACTCATCGGTATCGTGCCGGCGCCCGGGACGACGCTCAGGCAAGGGACCGAGGTCAGCGTTCAGGTTTCGAGCGGCATCGCACCGGCGATCGCCATGATCGATCTGCGCGGCCTCTCACGAGCACAGGCAGCCGATCGTCTCCGAGCATTCCAGGACTCGGTCGGATTCCAGTTCACATGGAGCTTCGTGGAGGTGACCGTTTCGAACCCTGCCTCCTACGGGACCGTTGTCGCTACGACGCCGAAGTCGGGTGATCCGGTAGGGCCGACCCAATCGATCAACCTGCGGATAGGAAAGGCTCCGTAGGAGCCGCCACACCGCACGCCTACGCTCGGTTCTCAAGAAGGCCGTCGACATCGCTCCGCCGTTTCTGATCGGGACGCCCCGCAGCTTCTTTTCGCGCTCTATCTCATGCTACTTGATTCTACTTACTGCTATCTGATATCACAGGTGCATGGATGTTCCACACCTTCCGCAGACGCCCGGGACGGGTCCCTGTCAGGTCCGTCCTCCCTCCCACGGGGTCCGTGCACCGATCCCGGGCGTCGCGGAACCCGTCATCCGTCGTACCGCTACCGTCCGGTCCGAGCTGGCACCCGTGCTCATGCCATCCACAGCAGCCGGCTTCACCCCGACCCATGCATATGTTCGACGGTTCTGGATCGCGGTCCTTGGACCGGGAGCGGTCGCAGACCTGCTACGACTCACCGCCGCCGCACACAGCGGCCGCTCCCTCAAGGAACC
>BTQS01000109.1:0-5965 GCA_036985995.1 Acidimicrobiia bacterium | reverse complement strand
GCGTTCCCCGGGCATACCCCCTCTGATATCGGGAGCGGTATGGGTGTGGTTCACAATGCGTTGATGTTTGGCAAGCCGCAAAAGGCCATCGCTCGTGGACCGTTCGCTCCGAGCCATCGGACGCTCGCAAAGGGAGAGTTCCATCTGGCGCCGAAACCGGTGTTCTTCGTGACCAATAGCCAGATGCACAACGTAGGTGAGCGCCTCGTCGACTTCGCTGTGACGGGCAAGACCTCCGACATGTTGAAAGTGGTGAGCTCAGCGCTGCGGGGTTGAGCGCTTGATGCCGAACTCATCGAGCGCATCGACGATCTCCTTGATGGGAAGACCCATCACGTTCGCTCGTGATCCACGGACCTCTGCGACCAGCCAGCCATCATCACCCTGAAGTGCGTAGGCGCCTGCCTTGTCGAACGGTTGTGTTCGCTCGACGTAGATGCGCAGTTCGTCTTCGGTGCGCTCATGGAAGGTGACGAGTGACTCCTCGACGCCGAATCGTTCACCGTGGGGACCGATCAGCGTCCAACCCGTGAGCACGGAATGCGTACGTCCCTGGATTCTCTGGAGCATCGACACTGCGTCGTGCGCATCGGACGGCTTTCCGATCACGGCACCATCGAGAACGACCGTGGTATCGGCGCCAAGGACGACGTCATGATGGGTTCGAGGAACCGTTTGTGCCTTGGTAGTACTGAGCCTGAGGACGTATTCCGCAGCTGTCTCGCCCTCGATGAGGACCTCGTCGACATCTGGAACGAACGTTTTGAAAGCTATTCCAGCTGCCGATAGCAGGAGCGAGCGACGTGGCGAACCGGATGCGAGGATGAGATGCATGTGTCGAAGGTAACCGTCCTCAGCTGAACGCGGAGATACCTGTGATCGCCTGGCCGAGCACCAGGGTATGGATCTCGTGTGTTCCCTCGTATGTGTAGACGGATTCGAGATTGTTCATGTGGCGGATCACTGGATACTCGAGGGTGATGCCGTTCGCACCGAGCACACCTCGAGCTTCTCGAGCAGTTTCCAACGCCATGCGGACGTTCGTGAGCTTGCCATAGTTCACATGTTCGGCGGAAAGCGTGCCTGCGTCGCGCTTGCGTCCGAGGTGCATTGCGAGAAGCATGCCGTTGTTGACACCGATCATCATCTCGACGAGTTTGCGCTGTGTGAGCTGGAAAGAAGCGATCGGTTTGCCGAACTGGACCCGTTCCTTCGAGTATTCGAGCGCAGCTTGATAGCAAGCCCTCGCTGCCCCAACAGCACCGAAGAGGATACCGAAACGCGCCTCGTTCAAGCATGCGAGCGGTCCCTTGAGCCCTGTCACGTCGCCGAGCACCGCATCCCCGGGTAGGCGCACGTCATCGAGCACCAATTCGCTCGTGACCGATGCTCGCAGAGACATCTTCTTCTCGATCGCATTGGCGGTGAACCCGGGTGTGTCGGTCGGAACGATGAAGCCACGGATTCCTCCATCGGTCCCGGCCCACACGATGGCGACGTCGGCGATCGAGCCGTTCGTGATCCACATCTTCGTGCCGCTGACCACCCAATGGTCTCCATCCCTTCTGGCGAAGGTGCGCATCGACCCAGGATCGGACCCGGAGTCCGGTTCGGTGAGACCGAAACAGCCGATGATGTCCCCGGCAGCCATTCCAGGAAGCCATGTTTGCTTCTGTTCCTCAGATCCGAACGCCCAGATCGGATACATGGCGAGTGAACCTTGAACGGAAACGAAGCTCCTCACACCGGAGTCGCCTGCTTCCAGCTCGGTGCATGCGAGGCCGTAGGCGACCGCGCTCGTGCCTGCGCATCCGTATCCATCGAGATGCATGCCGAGAAGCCCGAGATCACCCATCTCTTTGATGAGCTCTCGCGGGAAGGTGCCTTCGTCGAACCAGTCGCCCACATACGGCGTGACCTTCTCGGCGACGAACTGCCGAACGGTGTCCCGAAGGAGTCGCTCCTCGCCTGTCAGGAGGTCGTCGATCTCGAGGAAGTCGATCGCATCGAGCTTTCCGGGCTTGAGGGGGACTGCCATGGTGTACCTGCTTGTCGACTGATCGGTCAAAGTTCGTGAAGGACTATGAGTGCAATAGTACGCTGTTACGGGTCGCCATCGATCAGAACAGGCTCAACGGGGCGGGTTCGACGCGACACTCGGGGATGCCATCCCATCCCAGATCCGTCATGTATATCCACGAACGACGATGGATCGTCGAAGGACCGAGAGCGCGTAGTGCTGCACGGTGACGATGACATGGGTAGCCCTTGTTCGAATCGAACGCGTACCACGGGAACGGCTCCGCAGCACTTCGCATGATCCGGTCTCTCGTGACTTTCGCGACAATGGATGCCGCGGCGATACTGAGGGACTTCGCATCTCCCTTGACGACGGTGGTCGTCTCGAGTTTCTCTACGAAGTCCCACTTGCCATCGACAAGGGCGTGGTCGATGTCGACACCCAGCCCATCGATCGCTCGTCTTGCAGCGAGTCGCTGGGCGTCAGACATTCCGAACTCGTCGCATTCCTTAGCCGTGGCGTGCCCAACGGACCACGCCACGGCCCACGGTGTGATCCGGTCGACCATCGCTTCCCGCTCGAGGGCTGTGAGCGCCTTGGAGTCCCGGACCTTGTAGATACGACGATCCTTGGGAATGACCACGGCGCCGACGGTCAACGGCCCCGCCCAAGCCCCCTTCCCTACCTCGTCGAGTCCAACGACGATGTCCTTGCCGTCGCCCCACAGCGCGCGTTCGAGATCCGTGCCCGGTCCTTTGGCCTTGAGCGAGGGACGAAGTCTTGGAACGGTGAGGGACACATGCTCAGCATAGGACGAGGGGCAGCGGAGCCCGGTATGTCTAGTTCGTTGTCGGATCGTCGGGGTAGGTGCCGAATAACGGGATCCGCCCGGGTGCCCGGCGTACGGTCGAGCGCCACAGATCGGAAGTATCACCGAAGATCGCGTCCGCGTCCGCGAGAGTGACCCACCATGCCTGCTCTTCGAGCTCGCTCTTCAGTTGGCCCGGGTCCCATCCGGAATACCCGGCGAAGACCCGAAGCGCCGAGACGTGCTCGGGCGGGTCGGTCGGGTCGACCAACCCGACCGAGCCCAGCGCAGAAGGTCTCAAGAACGAACCTCGAGGTGCACGAGCGAGCCCGATCGCCGTGTCCGTGCTCACCGGTCCGCCGATGAACACATGTGGCGGGTCGGTGACCAGTGGCTCGACCGCCGGCAAGAGATCAGCGATGAGGAGACCGCTGTCGCGGTTCAAGATGACCCCGATGGCACCGGTCTCGTCGTGTTCCAGAAGCAGGACCACGGATCGGGCGAAAGGTGGGGTTGTTATCACAGGCGTAGAGACGAGGAACTTTCCTGCATGGTTCTCGTCACGCATGGTCGATGAGAAGTCCGTCGTGGGCGATGGTGAATCCGTGATCCAGAGCGATCGAGGTTATCGCGGCGTCGCCTTCGCCCAACCGGTTGGAGTGGTTGATGTGTGTCAAGATGATGGTGCTGTCGGCCGTGAGATGGGCGAACCGTTCGACCGTGTCCGGGACGAGCGGATGTTTGATCGACGCCATGTCGCGTCCAGGCAGTTCATCCACCGCGGAGAACGTAGCGTCGAGCAGCGAGACGGGATGGGCAGCGATTACCGCCTCCGCGTCGGGCCATTCGATCCAACCGTCGATGTCCGGTAGGTACAACACCCAGGGCCGACCGGCGATCGCTATCGAGTAGGCGACTGTGGATGTGTACTCGGCCCGATGCGGCACCGGGATAGCCGAGATCGTCAGGTCATCCATCTTCGCCTCGGAATCGTCCATCGGTACCGCCGTGAGATGGTGATCTGCGAACAGTCTTGCCCACGGCTCGTTGGATCGAAGGAACGTGATCACTGACCGCGGTGCGAATAGTGGCAGACGATCGGTCGCTGCTGCTTCCTGCCCGAAGTGGAGAAGACCTGCGTAGTGCCCCATGTGGCCATGGGTGATGAAGATCCCGTCGAATCTCGGTGCACGTCCGCAGTGCTGCGCAAGACGTTGGTACTGGCCACGGATGTCCGGCGACGCGTCGAGGAGTACGACAGGGCCGTTCTCTGCGAAGATGGCGACCGATGAAGCGGATCGCTCAACGCGGCCCTCGGAGCGGATCCCGACTTGGGGAGCTCCGCCATCCTGGCCTGAGCCGAGCACGAGTAGCGAGTGAGTCATGGGACTATTGTCGCGTATAACACGAACGGAGGTTCATGATGGAGTTGACGAGCACATCGTTCGATGACGGTGCAAAGATCCCGCCGAGGATAGCCTTTGCTGTCCCCGCGGACCCTGGGCCTGTGGCGTTCAGCGAGAATCGAAATCCGCATCTCCGCTGGGTCGGAGCACCCGATGGAACCCGATCGTTTGTCGTCACGTGTATCGACCACGACTGTCCGAGTGCACCCGACGACGTGAACCAACCCGATCGAGAGATACCGGCATCGCTGCCCCGCATCGATTTCACCCACTGGCTGCTCGCCAATGTCCCGTCATCGGTGACCGAGATCGAGGAAGGCTCACACTCTCGAGGCGTCACGCCTAGAGGCAAAGCTGCAGATGGGGCGCCTCTAGGCGTCCACGGTCAGAACGACTACACGGCCTGGACCTCAGACGATCCCGATCTAGCGGGCCAGTGGAACGGGTATGACGGCAGCGCTCCACCATGGAACGACTCGATCGTCCATCACTACGAATTCACTGTCCACGCCCTCGACGTCGAAGCCCTCGACCTGGAACCGGGATTCACGCTCGATGAACTGAAAGCCGCGATGGAGGGGCATCTACTCGATAGCGCCTCGATCGTTGGTGTGTACGCCTCGAATCCAAGACTGCATTAGCGCTCGACTGTGCAGCGTGCAATGATCGAGCGCCTGCCAAAGGCGGTGCTTCATGAACACCTCGACGGGGGCCTCAGAGTTGGGACGATCCTCGAGATCGCGGATGAGGAAGGCTATACCGATCTGCCTGCATGGGACGACGAGGCGCTCACTGAATGGTTCTATCAGGGTCGATCGGGTTCCCTCGAGCGGTACCTCGAGGCGTTTGTGCACACGATCGGTGTCATGCAGAGCGCGAAAGCCGTCGCCCGGGTGGCGTACGAATCTGCAGAGGACCTGGCGAACGACGGTGTCGTGTACGCAGAGATTCGCTTCGATCCGGGGCTCTGTACCCGGAGGGGACTCCGGCGCGAGGACGTTCTCGAAGCTGCGCTCGATGGGTTTGCGCGCGCATCCCGTGATACAGGAATCACGGTCAACACGATCGCTACGGCACTACGGCAGAAATCTGATTCGACTGAGGTCGTGAAGGCTGCCATCCCGTTCCTCGGACGCGGAGTGGTCGCGTTCGACCTCGCGGGACCAGAGAAGGGATATCCGCCGGACGCTCACCTCGAGGCGTGCCTTCTCGCCCGGGAGCATGGATTCGGGCTGACACTCCACGCAGGCGAAGGTGACGGTGTCCACTCGATGTGGCGGGCACTTGCCCTATGCGGAGCACAACGTATCGGGCACGGTGTCCGTATTGCCGATGACACAGATTTTGACGGCTCCCGGATCACAGAGCTCGGCTCGTTCGCCCGCCGGGTTCGTGACCACCGTATTCCGCTGGAGGTCGCAATCACTTCCAACCTTCATACGTCGTCGTATCGGAGTGTCGAAGAGCACCCGTTCGCAGCGCTCCACGCCCAGGGCTTCAATGTGTCGATCAATACGGACAACCGACTCATGTCCGGCGTGTCTGTTTCGCACGAGTACTGGCTCGCGGCGAACACGTTCGGCTTGGACGAAGGAGATCTGGGAGAGATCACGATCAACGCGATCGAAGCAGGATTCGGCGACTGGGGTCAGCGCCGTAACATCATCGACGATGTCGTCCGACCCTCCTACGGAATCAGCTGACAGCTCACAGCTCACAGCTCACAGCTCA
>BTQS01000108.1:0-6007 GCA_036985995.1 Acidimicrobiia bacterium | reverse complement strand
GAATCCTCCACCCCCTCCGGGCTCGCAGGGTCGCAGACCCCCCTGGCTCACTGCGTTCGCCCGTCCCCAATTCCCGAATCCTCCACCCCCTCCAGGCTCGCAGGCTCGCAGACCCCCCTGGCTCACTGCGTTCGCCCGTCCCCCCTAAAGGGAGGACGGCGGACGGGGTGCTTCCGGTCCCTTCGACAGGCCGCTACGCTACGAACATATGTTCGTTCTTGGCATCGACCCCGGGCTCACGCGAACCGGTTACGGGATCATCGAATCGGTCGGCGGAACCATGCGGCCTGTCACCGCCGGCGTGATCCGTACCGACGCACAGGCGCCGACAGCACGCCGGCTCGCGGAACTCCACGCCGACATCGGGAGTGTGCTCGATGACTATCCCATCGATTCTGCGGCCATCGAGCAGGTGTTCATCAACCTGAACCGGGGGACTGCCATGGCCGTGGCTCGCGCATCGGGAGTCGTGATGGCGACGATCGCCGACCGGGGCATCGCCGTTGCCGAATACACACCGTCACAGATGAAGCTCACAGTCACCGGCTCGGGATCTGCTGACAAGGAGCAGGTGGCCGCCGTTGTCGCGTTGAGGCTCGGCATCGGTGGGGTCGGTGGACCCGCCGACGTGGCGGACGCACTCGGAATCGCTCTCTGCCACATCCAGCACGCAGGGCAACCGATGGGGAGCGTGGCCCGATGATCGGACGTCTTCGCGGCATCCTCGTAGATCAGAGTCTGGATGCTGTGGTGCTGGACGTAGCCGGGGTCGGTTACGCCCTGGCGGTGACGCCGCGCACACTCGCCGACCTGCCGGGCCTCGGGGAAGAGGTCGTGTTGCATACCCACATGCATGTCCGAGAGGACCAGATCGCCCTGTTCGGATTCGACACGCAGCAGGACAAAGAACTGTTCTCCCTCTTGCTCGGAGTCTCTGGCATTGGGCCGAAAGTCGGCCTTGCGATCCTTGCCACGATGACACCGGATCAGTTGCAAATGGCGGTGATCGCCAATGACATCGCCGCGCTCACAGCGGTGCCGGGAATCGGCAAACGCAGCGCGGAGAAGCTGATGGTCGAACTCAGACCGAAGATGGACGTCATAGCGGAAGCCGGCTCTGCGAGCGGGCCGATCGCAGAGGTTCGGGAGGCTCTCGTGAACCTCGGATACGGACTGGAGGAGGTCCGGGGCACGCTTGCCGAGATGCCCCACGATCTGTCGGTCGAAGACATGCTCAGGCGCTCGCTGCGTCAGCTCGGCAAGGCGCAGGCCTGATGCGCGAAGAGGGACTTCTCACAACGGCACAGACCACGGAGGAAATCGAACTCGATGCCGGGCTGCGACCGCGCAAGCTCGATGAATTCGTTGGGCAGGAAGCGCTCAAGGAGCGGCTCTCGATCCTGATCGAGGCGGCATCGGCACGCAACGAATCCGTCGATCACCTCTTGTTCTCAGGCCCACCGGGCCTCGGTAAGACGAGTCTCGCCGCGATCGTTGCAGCCGAGATGGGCGCGGTATTTCGATCGACGTCGGGCCCGGCGCTCGAACGCCCTGGTGACCTCGCGGCGGTGATAACGAACCTCGAGCCGGGCGATGTGCTGTTCATCGACGAGATCCATCGCCTCCCTCGCCAGGTCGAGGAGATCCTGTATCCCGCCATGGAGGACGGTCAGCTCGACATCGTGGTTGGCAAGGGACCTGCGGCCCGGTCGATCAAGATCGATCTTCCCAGCTTCACGCTCGTGGGAGCAACGACACGGGTCGGGCGCGTGGCTCCACCTCTGAGAGACCGGTTCGGGTACGTGGCGAGGCTCGACTATTACGGAAGCGACGACCTGGCCGCGATCGTTCGTAGGTCGGCGTCACTCCTCGAGACGTCCGTGACCGATGACGGCTGTCATGCGATCGCACGGCGATCGCGTGGCACGCCACGCATCGCGAACAGGTTGCTCCGTCGTGTTCGTGACTATGCGTCGGTTCGGGGCGATGGAACCGCCGATGGAGATACCGCCGATGCTGCCCTCGAAGTTTTCGAAGTCGACCAGGCAGGTCTCGACAAGGTCGACCGTTCGATCCTCGAGGCTGTGATCGGCAAATTCGGTGGGGGGCCTGTTGGCCTGTCGACCCTCGCGATCGCCGTCGGAGAGGATCCCGAGACCGTCGAGGACGCCTACGAGCCTTTCCTCATCATCGAGGGATTCCTGCAACGCACGCCCAGGGGCCGCATCGCGACCGAACGCGCATACATCCATCTTGGCGTCGAGTCGAACCGCGATCGGGGCCAGGACACCCTTCTCTGACCGTACCCTGTCGGCATGTACACGGCCGAGTTCGACTACGACCTGCCGGCGGCCGCCATCGCACAGTCGGCCATAGAACCTCGCGACGCTTCGCGTCTGCTCGTCGTCAACGGGCTCGAGGACCGTGTCTTCACCGACCTCCCGAACATGCTCCAGCCCGGCGATCTCGTCGTCGTGAACCGTACGAGGGTCAGGTCTGCGCGACTGATGGGTCGTCGGTTGCCCGGCGGTGGGAAGACGGAGGTTCTGCTCACTCAACGTGTCGATCCGCAACGATGGAGGGCCCTCGTGCGGCCGGCGCACAGGCTGAAGGAAGGCTCCGAGGTGGAGTGTGGTGACATACTCGTGACGCTGCTCACGGAGCCGGACCAGGGCGTATCCACCGTCACGATCTCAGCTCCAGGGGACGTGGAGAGCGCGATCGAGGAGGCAGGCGACATCCCGCTTCCTCCGTACTTCAAAGGAACCCTTGGCGACTCGAACCGCTACCAGACGATCTTCGCGCAGACTCTCGGTTCCTCGGCAGCACCGACGGCTGGCCTGCACTTCACCGATGAGGTCGTCGATGCGCTTCGTGAGCGGAACGTCGAGATGGCCGAAGTTGAGCTCGAAGTCGGGCTCGACACCTTCAGACCCATGGCTGAAGGCAAGGTCAAGGACCATCGAATCCACACCGAGCGCATCCACGTCCCACCTTCCGCAGTCGAGGCTGTTGCCTCAGCCAGAGACAGGGGGGGAAACGTGATCGCTGTGGGGACCACGGTTGTGCGTTCGTTGGAGACCGCGGCCGCGGGTGATGGGTTGATCTCGACGTTCGATGGGCCAACCGACCTGTTCATCCTGCCGGGGTATCGGCCCCGGGTGATCGACGGCTTGATAACGAACTTCCACGCGCCGCGCACGACCTTGCTCGTGCTGGTTGCTGCCTTCATGGGTGAGCGTTGGAAAGCGATCTACGCGTATGCTCTCGAACACGACTATCGATTCCTGTCGTTCGGGGACGCCATGTACATCGAGATCACACGATGAGCGATCCTGTTTCCTTTCGACAAACACACAGTGACGGCGATGCCCGCACGGGCATCCTGACCACACCACACGGTGAGGTCCAGACCCCGAACTTCATGGCCGTCGGGACCCGGGCGTCGGTGAAGACCATCGACGCGGAGGACCTGGATGTCCTCGGTGCCCAGATCGTCCTTTCGAACACCTATCACCTGATGCTGCGACCGGGTGAGGATCTCGTCGAGCGTCTTGGAGGATTGCATGGCTTCATGGCCTGGGACAAGCCCATCCTCACCGATTCCGGCGGGTATCAGGTGCTTTCCCTGAACCCCAAGATCACCGATGAGATGCTGGTGTTCGCGTCGACCTACGACGGAAGCCGCATCGAACTCACCCCCGAACGGTCCGTAGCGGTCCAGGAAGCGCTCGGAGCAGACATCGCGATGGTCCTCGACGTTCCCGTAGCGCTGCCCGCGCCGCGATCCGTCGCAGAAGGTGCGATGTACCAGACGTTGCGCTGGGCGGAGCGATCCAAGAACGCGACAACGCGACCGGATCGGGCGCTCTTCGGCATTGTTCAGGGCGGCGCCGATCCCGAGCTTCGCCGCATCTCGGCGAGAGAAACAGCTGCGATCGGGTTCCCGGGTTTCGGGATCGGCGGCCTCGCGGTCGGGGAGACGCCCGTTGAACGGGCGGTCGCGATCGCAGCAACGGTTCTGGAGCTCCCCGAATCGGCGACACGGTACGTGATGGGACTCGGGGATACCGAGGGTTTGCTCGACGCAGTCGCTCTTGGCATCGATCTGTTCGATTGCGTGCTCCCGACGCGGCTCGCGAGGCATGGCAAGGCGCTGACGCGAAGTGGGGATATCTCCATCAAGGCCTCGGAGTGGAAGACAGATGATCGACCGCTCGAAGAGGGGTGTTCGTGTACGGCGTGCCGTCGATACACCAGGGCATACATCCGTCACCTTCACCGCACCAACGAGCCGACCGCCGACCGGTTGTTGACCCTTCACAACCTGGCGTACACGTACCGGCTCATGGCCGATGTCAGACACCACATCGCGGCTGGTAGCTTCGACGCGTTCCGTGAGGATGTGATCCATCGAAGGAGGCAGGGAGTTGGAACCTCCGCCCACTAGGATTTCACCGTTCCCCAGGAACAGCCAGAACCCTCCCGGAGGCTCGACCCCGTGATCGCATCAGCCATCGTCACAGCGCCCCTGTTCGCTCAGGCAGAGGGAGGCGGTAGTTCAGCCCTCACGTTCCTGTTTCCACTGGTCATCCTCGGCGGGCTTTTCTACGTGATTCTGATCCTCCCGCAGCGTCGCAGGCAGAAGAAGATGGAACAGATGCGTTCCGACATCAGCGTCGGCGACGAGGTCCGCACGATCGGCGGCATCCTTGCAAGGGTTGTCGACGAGGGCGATGATACGTTCACTCTCGACGTCGGTGGTCACACCATACGTGTCGTCAAACGGGCAGTCGCTGAGCGAATCGACAAGGACGACGCATGAGCCGGCGCAAGGCATGGATAACGCTCATTGTGACGTTGACGATCGCCTGGGGGTCTCTCGCAGCGATGCTCGCTGTGGGGTGGACACCCAAATTGGGACTCGACCTCCAAGGTGGTTTCGCGGTGACGCTGGTAGCACCGGAAGGTACCGACCAGGCCACGCTCACTACGGCAGCGGACATCATGCGGCGCCGAATCGAGAACCTCGGCGGTGTCCAGGAACCAGAAGTCGCAGTGGTTGGCGATCGTGCCATCGTCGTGCAGCTACCCGGGGTGGCCGACAGGGAGCGTGCCCTCCAGGCCGTCGGCACAACGGGTGAGCTTTCGTTCCGGGCCGTGCTTGGCGAGTTCCGAGAATCCCCCTATCTCACAGCCCCGGAAGGGGATCACCCGGACGGGCTCGATCCGAATACAGGCCTGACGGCGGTTGACGACACCGCGAAACGTTCGTATCTCCCGAGCCAGGATGAGCGGGTGGTGTACGACGTCTCCGGCATAGTCGTTGACACGGGTGGAGGGACAACGGTCGAGTTCCCCACCGGGGCAGATATCACCGATGCGAGAGTGCAGTTCAACGGCGAGTGGGTTGTCGTCCCGAGCTTTACAGGTGACGGCGGCCAGAAGTTCCGTGAGGCCACCGGATATCTCGCCAATTTCCCGGTCGGGAGCCCGCAGCGGCAGCTTGCGATCGTCGTTGACGGCGTCGTGTTCTCAGCACCGGCCGTTGCGCCGGAGGTCTCACCGGGGGTAGGTCTGGATCCGAACGCCGTCGTGATCACGGTCGGTGGCGGTGAAGAAGCACAGCAGGAGGCCGAGAATCTCGCAGCCATCCTGCGCTACGGTGCTCTCCCGACAACGTTCGAGCGCGAGCGTGTCGAATCCATCTCCGCTTCACTTGGCGCCGATTCCCTGCAGGCAGGGCTCCTGGCCGGCCTGGCCGGCCTCCTGCTCGTCGCCGGGTACATGCTGGTGTACTACCGCTCGCTCGGCGTCATCTCGATCGTTGGTCTCTCGGTGTTCGGCTCACTTCTCGTCGGAACGATCATCCTCCTCGGCGAGACCCAGGGCACGACGCTGACGCTTGCAGGTGTGACCGGTGTGATCGTGTCTGTCGGGATCACATCGGATTCGTACATCGTGTATTTCGAGCGGATCAAGGAAGAGTTCCGCCACGGACGGGCGT
>BTQS01000107.1:0-6075 GCA_036985995.1 Acidimicrobiia bacterium | reverse complement strand
CCGTTGATAGTGGTCACACCACCGACCAACAGGTCACCAGACGCACCACCCGTGATCGACACATCACCCGACACCGTCACATCGTTCGCAAACCCGATCGTCCCACTGGACGGCATCGACAACGACGACACGGTCACCAGTGCGGGGGCGTTGATCGCCACTGTTCCGTTGGTTGATGTGATGTCACCTGTGAAATCGAACGCTCCGTCGAATGTTGTGTTCCATGTCGTGGATAGCGACCCGGCACCGGTCAGGTTCGATGTTGCCGTCCATGTGTGTACCGACCCCAGATCCAGTGTCGTGCCCGTCGGGATGTCGACCGTTGTCGTCCACGTTCCGTCACCGTTGAACGTCAACGTGTCGACGTTCGACAACAGCAGCGTGTTGTTGTTGTTGATGGTGGCGTCGATGTAGCCGCTGCGTACTCCGTCGGTTGTTGTGGCGATGTCTATGTCGATGGTGCCGTTGTTGTTGATGGTTCGGGTGTAGCCGAGGTTCACGGTGGTGAAGTTGTCGTGGGTGATCGTCCATGTGGTGTTGTTGTTGATGGTGGCACCTGATCCGCCCATCCAGTTGACGCCGAGACGTAACGGTCCGCCGCTCCACGTGGTTGGCCCGTTGAGGTTCAGCACGGCGCCGGCATCGAGCTCTTTCCAACCGGTGGTCGCCATGGTGGTGGCACCGTTTGCGGTGACGTCGATCTGGGAGAACACGCCGCCGTTCCAGTCCAACGCACCGTTGAGGATCACAGTGCCTGCACCTGCAAAGGTGCCATCGAACGACCCGATCCCCCCCGAAACACTTGTGGGCTGCATCAACAGTGTGCCGTTGATAGTGGTCACACCACCGACCAACAGGTCACCAGACGCACCACCCGTGATCGACACATCACCCGACACCGTCACATCGTTCGCAAACCCGATCGTCCCACTGGACGGCATCGACAGATCAGCGCCGAGAGCAGACGTTTGCGATGTGCTCGTCGCTTCGAGGTAACCACCAGATACCTGGATCGAGGCGTTCCCGTTGGTGGTGATGCTGAGAACCGACGTCGTTCCGGCACTGTGTGTGATGACCGCAGGAGATATTGGTTCGATGCACACATCGTCGCTCGCTCCGGGGAGACTGCCGCCCCAGTTTGAGGCGTCTCCCCAAGATGTGCCATCGCCTGATCCCGTCCACTGAACTGCGCCTGAGGGGCACGTGGCCGCTGTAGCTGGTCGCGGTATGGCCAGCGCAACTATGGCGAGGAGAGCTCCGAGGAACAGCGCCGACATCAGACGAAGGGAGGTACTGGACCAGGTGACCATCGGGCGGCGCGTGTTCATTGTGTCTCTCCCTGGTGCTGATGACGGGTTCGCACCGTCGTTGGTTAGCGCCATGGGACCTCAGCAGGTTCAACGATCGCTCAAACGAGGCTCAAACCCTGTCAATCGATGGCGATGGTCCGCTGAAGCAGGTCCACGACCTCGTTGACAGCATCGGTGTCCAAGTTGAGCACGATGTGTATGTTCGAGAGGTTGAGTACATCGACGATGTTGGGGGACCACTCGGGGATCGATATCACGCGTGTGAAGCGTCCGAGCTGGACGAGCAACCCATGTGCCACGTCGTCGCAAGCACCGACGATCAGGACCGTGTCCGCGCACCGTGAGGGTCCGGCCTCGGTGATCTCGACCGCCTCTTGGCCGACGACTAGCGTGTAGGTGCGGATCTGTGGCATCGATTACAGTGTGCCGACCGCCGCTCAACGCTGGCTCAAGGAAACCTCATCCGCTTCGAGGTAGGCCATTGCCTGTCTCATGAGTTGTTCACGATCCCAGAGTCGACCCTCGTCCCTCGCGGGGATGAGATCCCCTCGATCTGGCAGCGCGTCGACCCATGGATAGAATCCGACGAGGAAACGCTCATAGGGAGCCTGAATGGTCGAGATGTTGAGTCGTAGTGCATCGATACCCCCCGATATCAATGCTGCATCATTCTCCTGATCGGCGGCTACAAGGTATCCGGCGACCCCTTCGAACGTGTGGGCGAGGCAGGCCCAATTTCCTGTTGAGTGATGCGCCTGTATCGCACCGGCGAGGTCACCGTTTGCATGCTTGATTCGACCCGATTGGACGTGCACATTGGCGCGAATCTCGAGACAATGGCCCACGAGCGTTGGATTCCCCTTCGGTCCAGCGGCATCGATCAACTTGCTCAGAGTCGCAATCCCGTCATCTGGATTGTCCATCGCCACCACAGCAGCGATCAGCATCGTCGTGAGGGCGATGCCGGGCGCGTAGTTGGCCAGGCGCATCAGCTCTCTGGCGTGTGTCCACAGGGCCAGGATCTCACCCAGATTGTCGTAAGTACCCGAAACGGACGCGATGGCGAAGTAGTAGTAGGCCCATCCGAGAGCGACCGGTTCATCGAGCGGTTCCAGCAGTTCGACTGCTTGCCTGGCAGAGTCGGCAGCATCGCCGAGTCGTCCGATCCTGACAAGCGTTGTCGCTCTGGCCGTCAGCGCTCGTCCCATCTGTAGATCGCTCAATACGGGCTCTGCGACTAGGAGGCGATCAAGCCAGGCTGCGCCCTCGAAGTGCATTGCGTTCAGATACCAGAATCGGGCCAGGGCAGTAGCGATCTTCAGCCCACCCTCAGGTTGTCCGCTTTCGAGCGACCAATCCATGGCAGCGCGGATGTCGTCGAGCGCGAACGCGAGGTTCTCCACCGCTTCGATCTGACCATCACCCATGAGCCTGGGTGACTCGGAGACGCAGTAGTTCGTCGCCCAAACGAGGTGACAAGTCCGGAGCTCCTCGAGGCGACCGGATGCGATCAACCGTGCCCAGGCGAACTGGCGAAGCGTCTCGAGCAGGCGGAATCGTTGCTTGACTTCAGCGCTCGGCTGGACCATCGATCGACCAACGAGGCTGTCGACGAGGTCGAGCACCTCATCGACCTCGAGCCCCGTCACGTCAGCGGCCGCATCGACCGTGAATCCCCCCACGAAAACACCGAGCTGGTCGAAGAAGGTCCGCATGGCCTCGTCGAGGTGCTCGTAGCTCCACTCGATCGTCGCTCGAAGCGTGCGGTGACGGGGGAGCGCGTCTCTGCCCCCGGTCGTGAGAACATCGAACGTCTTACTCAAACGTCGATCGAGTTCCCTCGGTGAGTGGGCTCGCGATCGGGCAGCGGCAAGTTCGATGGCGAGTGGTATGCCGTCGAGGTGCCGGCATACCGACGCGACGTCCCCCGCGTTCTCCTCGGTCATTCGGAATAAGGGGTCGGTCGCGGTCGCTCGCTGTACGAACAGCTCGCCGGACTCCGATGACGCGATCTCGGTCAAGGTCGCTGCTACCTCGGGAATCGTGAGTGACGGTACGCGCCACGCGATCTCGCCCTCGATCCGGAGCACTTCACGGCTCGTTGCGACGATTCTCGCACCGGAGCTCCGAGAGAGCAGCAGACCCGTCGCTGCTGCTGCCGCATCGATGACGTGATCGCAGTTGTCGAGGACGAAGAGAAGTCGCTTGGTTCCGATCGCCTCTGTCAGTGCGTCCTCGAGAGGGCGGAGAGCCGGAGGCTCGACTCCGAGTGTCGCAGCGATCGCAGGTAGGACGAGCTGTCCGTGTTCGAGGCGCGAGAGATCGATGAACCACACACCTTCGGGATAGGCCGGCAGCGCAGAACGCGCCGCTGCGATGCCGAGTCTGGTCTTGCCGACGCCACCGGACCCGGTCAACGTCACGAGCCGCGATTCCTCCAGAAGGTCCAGGACCTCAGCGATGTGTGCCGTTCTCCCGACGAGTGACGACATCTCGGCCGGGAGGTTGTTCGGTGTGGTCACCGGGCGGGAGAGGGACGGGTCGTGAAGCAGTATCCGCTCTTCGAGAGCGTTGAGGGCCTTACTCGGTTCGATTCCGAGTTCCTCGCCGAGTACGGTTCTCAACCGCGTGAAGGCCCTCAACGCCTCGGTCTGTCTCCCGGTCTGGTAGAGAGCCGTCATGTAGTGGGCCCAGAAGGTCTCGTGGTACGGGTGATCGGCGACAGCTCGCTCCATATTGAGTACGACCGCTTCTGCATCACCAGCGGCGAGTCGCGAGCGCGCGAGATCGCCGATCGCCTGAATTCTGAGCTGTTCCCACCGTGCCACGAATCCTCGCGCCCACTCGTCGTCTGCAACGTCCCCGAGAGGTCGACCGCGCCAAAGATCCAGGGCCTCCACGAGAGTTATCGCGTCCTGTTCGTCGCTTGTGATCGCCGACTCGAACCTCTCGACATCCGTCTCGATCAGGAGCCGATAGCCGTCCCCGCCGCTCTCGAGCAGTCCCGACCGGTCGGGGTCGATCAGACGCCTCAGGTTGGAGACATATGTCTGGAGGGAGTGAGCGGCTGCCCCCGGGGGTGAATCCCCCCACAAGGCATCGATACATCTGTCGATCGAGACACGTTGATGGTCGTGAGCGGCGAGCAGAGCTACCAGCGTTCGTTGCTTGCGGCCGCCGAGGTCGATCAGCCCGCCGCCATCGATCGCGTCGACCGGTCCAAGAAGTCGAACCTGCATTGACGCCTTCCCTGTCGCCGGTGACTCCAACCATATCAGCCGAACTTCGGGGTGTATCGAGAGTTCGAGTGGCCGATCGTCGAGCGGCGGTCGTGAGCCACCGAGGATCTCCAACCCGAGGATCTCCAACGCATCGAGGGTTCACGATGTGGCAGGGAGACACGTCGCGCGTCAGGATTCTCGCTGCGGTCCCGGTCTCGCTCGCGGCTTCTCGCCCGGTCTGCCGGCGCTATGAAGCGGGCACAGCCGACATCTCTTCGACGGTGAACGGTGGCGGCGATCCGATCCACTCCTCGAAGAGGGCGAGCCATGTACCGTCGTCGATGACAGTCTGCAGAGCTTCGTTCACGGCTTGTTGGAATGTCACGTCACCGCGCGGCGTAACGATGGCGATCGGATTCCGCAGGAGATCGATCGGTACGATGGCGAGCGGCACAGGTGAGCGGGACTGAACGATGATTGCGGTGGGGTACGACATAGTTCCGGCATCGGTTGTCCCGGTAACGACTGCGTCTTCGACTTGCGCAAAAGCGCCCATCGTGGTTATAGCTGCCTTGACATTGGCGGCATCGAGGGCGTCTCGCAGCACAGCCTCGTCGGCCGTTCCGTCCAGCACAGCGACAGTCTTGCCGCCCAGTGTGGGTGACATGCTGCATTGCTGGTTTCGGCGCAGAGCGCAGGGTGAGCATGAAGGTCGATCCTGCCAGGAATCGCCGGACACGAGTCCACCGCCGCCTCGACCGTTGGTGACGAAGAGCGTGGCAATACAACGGATCATCGGATGCACCGGGAGGCCGGTGTGCCTGGGTCCAGCTCATGTCGCTCCGCGATTTCCGTGATCGTGATCTGTAGAGGCTCATGTCTCCTCCTCCATTCGAGCCCGCCCTTGTGGTGAGATATGACCATGAGGCCTTCAAGCGAAGCTCAATTCGCACTCAAGCGCTGAGCAGATCCCGCGAAGCGACATGAGAGCGAATTGGGCAGGTACGGATTCATTCGCGCTGGCGCGCGTGGCTCATGGATTCGCGTTCGAAGTCGCCACGGTCAACGAGATCCCACCTCGAGGACCGCCGACTGCACGCGGCCGCGATCACCTGTTCCGTTGATCTACGACCCTTGGTCCGAACCCGCGGGACGTAGCGGGATGTAGATGATGTCGCCATGGGGCCTGATCTCGATCGTAAGCCAGGCCTGGTGCTGCCCGAGCGCGGAAGCGCCGGTCTGTAGCACCCGGACACGCCCGATCAGCGCGGCGGCACTGAGCAGGGCGATGCCGCCCATCAGGAAGGCGAACCCGGCAACGCTGGTGCCTCTGACCTGTTCGTATGAGACACCCGTTACGGGCAATGTGGGCGACGGCACTGTTGTGGGCGGCGGTTGGGTGATCGTGGTCGCGATAACGGGCGGCAAGACGACGGCGTCATCCGTGTCGGTGACCTCGGTGCCGTCGGGACCTGTTCCTATCGCTGTCGCCTCGTTCGTGAACGGCGACACGCCGTCGAGGCCCGCCACGCCGCAGTCGTACT
>BTQS01000106.1:0-6145 GCA_036985995.1 Acidimicrobiia bacterium | reverse complement strand
TCAGGATCGAGCAAGATCCTCGCCATTGCACGATACGCAGAGAAATTCCCTGTGGTCCGACCGGATCAGGCACCGGCCTCGATCCGTGCAGCGTTGGAACGGGTGGCCTGGTACGAACTCGTCCCCGAACGTTGCTTCTTCGTCGACAACGCGCAGGGCTTCGGACACCGCGACGAGATTTCGCTTCCCTGAGGTTCACTCGATGAGCGGGAGCAACCTCCTAGCGAGCACCTCCTGGTTCTTGAAGTCATCGAGGTCCTCGCTGTCGAAAGGCACCGCATACTCGCCCCACGATCGATCTGCCTCGGCCGGGACCTGAACCGTGCTGCAGCGGTTCTCTAGACTGGCGCGGTAGCCCGCCGGTCGGGGGCGGACCCGCGCCATGTCGATTCGAGATAGAACGGAGCAGGTATGAAGATTGTCGTCGGATTCATCGACACTCCTGAGGGCAATGCCGCCATCAACCGAGCAATCGAGGAGGCGAAACTTCGAAACGGGAGCCTGGTCATCGTCAATTCGAAGCTCGGCGGGCGCCACGACAAGACGGGAGACTACGTTGCAATGGCCAAGGCACTCAGCCATCTGACCGATCGCTTGGCGGAAGCCGGGGTCGACCATGATGTTCACGAGTATGTGAGGGGCGACAAGCCAGCCAAGGACCTCATCCAGGCCGTTACAGATCACAACGCTGAGATGATTGTCATCGGCATTCGCGAGCGATCGGCCACCGGGAAGATGCTCCTGGGGTCGAACGCTCTGGACATCCTCCACGACTCCCCCGTCCCGGTGCTCTGCGTGAAGGCTCAGTAGAGGTTCATACTTGCCGTCGTGCGGCCTGGGTGGCCTCGCCCGACGGCGACGCACCGTACGTCTTAGGAGTCTGCAAGGGAAGCGATGTCGCCCGGCCGCTGCCGCGGCGAGCGCAGTCGCGGCTACGGCTTCGATATCCGTAGCTTCCTCCATAGCTCGCTGGCGCCGGAGCGCAGAGCGCGGACGACCCCTTGGGGGAACAGGAGAAACAGCACGATGAGCAGCGCTCCCTCGGCAATGAGGCGCAGCTGGCTGAACGAGGCCAGCACCTCACCGATATAGGTGAAGACGGCCGCACCGACGATGGGGCCCATCAACGTCCCGATTCCCCCGAATACCAGCATCACGAGCACGGGAACGTCGACGTGGACGAAGGTGAATGTCGCAGGACTGATGAAGCCTTCGGCGTGGGCCCACAAGGCCCCCGCGAAACCGAGCATCCCACCGCCGATCGCACCCGCGTAGATCCGGTATCTAGCGATGTCGACACCCGACAGCTCTGCTGCGATCTCATCGTCTCGGAGCGCTCGGAAGGCCCACCCGATGTGCGAGCGGTGGAGCAGAACGTAACCAACGAGATAGACGAGCACGAGACTGAGGAACACGTAGTACGGAGGAATCTGCCGGCTGAGGAACGTGTCGGATCCCGCATCGACGACGAGCCCTGTCTCTCCCCCTGTGATGTCTCGCAGGCCGAGAAGGACGTTGTCGAAGGCCAGCGAAAATGTCAGCGTGACGATTCCGGTGAAGATGATGCCGAGCGACCGGCGCACCGCGATCCAGCTGAACACACCGCCAACGAGCATCGCCAATCCGGTGGCGAGAATCATTGTGAACGGGAAGGGTATGCCAAAGCGATCGCTTGTGATGGCCGAGGCGTAGGCCCCGACCCCTGCAAACGCCCCGACGGCCAGAAAGAGCTGCCCTGTGCTCCCGAAGATCAGGTTGAACGCGATGGTGTAACAGGCGAAGAGCAACCCGGTGACAGCGACACCCATGAGCGTGCGCGAGTCGCCGATCCAGATCGGAACGAGAGCCAGCGCAATCCCCATGACGGCGATGGCGGCGAAGGCGGTCAGACTCGAGACCTGCCGAACTCCCCCACCTCCGCCCAGGAGATCAGAGGTTTCAGACGCAGTATCGAAGTCTTCGGTCGTCATGCGTGCTCACCGAAGAGTCCGGATGGACGAATCAGGATCGTGAGGGCAGCAGCGACCAGCAGGATGATCGTCGTGATGTAGGCACCGATGTAAAACGAGCTCATCGCGTTGACCACGCCCAGGAGAAGACCGGCCAAGAAGGCGCCGCGGACACTGCCGAGGCCTCCAACGACCGTGACAAGGAGCGCCAGGATCGTGATGTCGAATCCGGCGCTGATGGGAACGGGGCTGGTCATCGATTGTGTGGCAGCCACGAGACCGGCGAGAGCCCCGCTCAATGTGAGGATCAGTGTGCGCACCGCGGAAGGATTCACTCCGCACAGTCGGGCACCCACCTCGTCCTGGATCACCGATCGCACGGCCTTGCCGATCGTGGTAGATCGAAAGAAGAGGATGAGAGCTCCACCTGCCAGTATCGTGATCGCCGAGGCCAATAGGCTGCCCGTGCGCATCGGCACGCCGAGGACCAAGATCGGTTCACCTCCTATGCTCAGACTCAGGGCCTCGATGGGAAAACGCCAGACGAGCAATCCGTCGATGATGAAGGCAACACCGATGGTCAAGAGCAGGCTGAGGAGAACTCGAGCCTCACCCCGTCGTCGATAGACGGGCTTGAGGATCGTGAGGTCGAGCGCCAGCCCGATCCCTGCCGCAGCGAGGATGCCGAGCATCACGGCCGGACCGGCAGGCAACCCCGAACTCATGCTGAGTGACACGACAACAGCCGCAACTACGGCCATCTGTCCGTATGCCAGATTGAGCACGCCACCCATGCCGTAGACCACGGTGAGCCCAACGCCCAGGAGACCGAACTGGAGGCCGAGCAGGATTCCGTCGAGGATTACCGCAGTCATACGACTCCTAGATAGGCGCGTCGCACAGTTGGGTTGTTTCTCAGTTCGGTAGCCAGACCTTCGATCTGTATCGCGCCATTCTCCAACACATATCCCCGGTCGGCGAGGCTGAGAACGATCGGAACTTGCTGTTCGGCGACCAGGATCGTCATACCCTGGGCGCGAAGGGCGGCGAGCGATTCGTATGCTTGCGCGGCGAGTCTCGGGGCGAGACCCGTGGTGGGTTCGTCGAGAATGAGCAGTCGCGGACGAGACATCAGGGCGCGCCCTACCGCGAGCATCTGCTGCTCGCCACCGCTCATCGTCCCAGCCGCTTGGCGACGGCGCTCCGCGAGCCTGGGGAAGAGTTCGAACACCAGCGACTGCTGACCGGGGTCGGGTCGGAGGGGAAACGCCCCGAGGGCGAGGTTCTCGGCGACGGTCATTTCCGGGAAGAGGTGCCGCTCCGCAGGCACGAATGAGATACCGGCGCGCGCGATCTTGTGGACGGCCAGGTTGGTGATCGGTCTACCTTCGTATCGCACCTCGCCTTCAGACACAGGAAGGAGCCCGCAAACGGCCCTCAAGAAGGTTGTCTTTCCCGCCCCGTTGGAACCGATGATGGCAACGACCTCTCCTTCTCGTACGTCGACCGACACACCGAGAACCACGGCTTTGGAGTCGTACCCCGCCGAAAGGTTTGACACCTCAAGCATCCGGCAACGTCTCCCTCCCAATATATGCCTCGATCACAGCCGGGTCACGCATCACCGTCTCGGGATCCCCTTCGGCGAGAAGCTTCCCGAAATTCAGCACTGCCACACGCTCGGCGAGGTCCATCACGGCCTTCATCACGTGTTCGACCCAGATGACCGTGATGCCCAGGCGGTCGCGGGCAGTTCGGACCATGTCGATCGAGGAACGGGTTTCCGTGTCGTTCAAGCCTGCCATCACCTCATCGAGTAGGAGCAGCCGTGGCCGGCCCGCCAGCGCTCTGGCGAGATCGACATAGCGCTGTTCGTGCAGATTCAACTGGTCGATCGCAAACTTGCTCTTGTCCGACAGTCCCACGAAGTCGAGCATCGCACCGGCCTCGTCGTAGGCCGCGGACTCCGGCAATCGCTCGGCCTTCTTTCCGAACATGGCTCCAACGACCACGTTCTCTTCCACAGTGAGAGACGGGAAGACCCTTGGGGTCTGCAGCACCATCGCAATGCCGGACTGGCGAATCCGATGTGTTGACATATTGGTGATGTCGACGTTCTCGATCCTGATCGCACCACTCGTCGGTCTCAACAACCCGATGATCGACTTGAGCAGGGTGCTCTTCCCCGCGCCGTTGGGGCCGACGATGGCGAGAATCTCGCCATCGTCGACCCCCAGCGTCACCCCATCAACGGCTGGGAGGCCGCCGAAGTTCTTGTGTACGTCGTCAATCTCGAGAAGCGCCACTCCCTTGATTATGGAACATATGGCTCGAGAGGATCCGACAGCACGAGGAGCTCTGGATACCAGTTGGCGCCAGGATTGACACCTTCGGGCGGCTCCTGCTCACGGATCACCACGAACGTTGGCTGGGCAGCGGCAATCTCGCCCCACTCGGTCCAACTCAACGGGAATGAGTACCCGGGGATATCGAACGTGTTGGCGTGCAGGTACTCGGCCACGGCCACGGGGTCGTCTCCGACCTCACCGACCGCCTCGGCGATCGCATACACCATGCCATATGCAGCAACGGCGTCATCCTCCATGAACGTGTTGTCGGAGAACGCGAGGTACTTGCGAGCGAGATCCTGATATCCGGCGCTGTCATAGTCGACGCAAGCGAAGTCAGCGTATCGATCGAACGCTTGCTCCCCGGCCGCGCCCACGATGAGCCCCAATGGGTTCCATGAACCGGTGACCGTTACATCCATCCCGAAGTCGGCGGACTGTTTCACGATCGACACCCCTCCCGGCGGATGACCTGTGGCAACGATGATCTGGGTACCGAAATCGTCGAGCCGCCTGAGGTAAGCCGAAAAGTCTTTCTCTGGGACCGGAGCCACCTCGATCTGGAGATCGACCCCTGCAACGCCCTCGAATTCTGTCTCGAGGGCCGACTTCACGGCTTGCCCCCACGCGTAGTCTGCAACGATGGCACCGACCTTCGTGATCCCGTTCGCCTCGACAAACTGGTCAATGGGACCAGCGATCATGGGCGCAGCAGGCAGGCAGGTCCGGAACGTATAGCGGCTGTCCGTCGTGAGGATGGCGTCAGAGCCGGCCTTGACGAGGAACAGGGGAACCTTCAACTCTTCCGCGATCCGAGCCGTCGACAGACCCACGGAACTCGAGATCACACCGCCGGCTGCGACAACACCATCTTCGATGAGCCGTTCGAAGCCGCTCGCCCCTTCCTCAGGGTTCGACTGGTCGTCGCGTTCGAGCAGTTCAAGCGGTCGTCCATCCACGCCTCCGGCCGCGTTGATCTCTTCCACAGCGAGCCGCATTCCGTCGCGAGCCGATACGCCCCACGGAGCGAAGGTCGCGGTCAGCGAAGTGAGAAGACCGATCTTGATCGGCTCGGTATTAGCCGGTTTCGTCGTGGTCGTTTCCTCCGCGGCAGCTGTTGTGGACGTTTCCTCCGCGGCAGCTGTTGTGGTCGTTTGCTCCGCGGCAGCTGTTGTGCCGGCGGACTCGTCCGTAGCGCTGCATGCGCTGAAAACGAGCGCGAGTGCCAGGAGCAAGGCGACTTTGATGAGCCAGGAACTTTTCATGGTGGATGCCCTCCCATACCTTGATATACGCTTCGTCGACGTGACCACGAGATCCCGTCTCCGCTCCCGACTGCCCCGAAGAGACCGGCCGAGAAGTGAGGATTACCATAGCGACCACCCCTTGCCGATGTAGGGCTGACACGCATGGATGCCGTTCACCCCGTTCTTGCGTAACTGAGTCCCGCATGGAGGGCTTGGTTTCACAAGAACGGGGTGGATGAGCCGCTGGTCACGTGACGAAGAAGCGCTGCGCCTTCAGTTCGAATCGGGGGAGAGTGCCTCGCGGCACCGTTGCGACCTCCGGCCGCAACCCGAGCGAGGACTCGAACGTTCTTCCCACTTCTCGCACCGTTCCCTCAGCGTCGGCGCCGTCGCGGCACTCGACCTCGATGAACATCACCGCCATCTGTCGATGTTCGGTGATCGTGACCCGGAACTCGTCGACCGCGTCGTGGCGTCGCAGAAGGTTCTCCACCGCAGCGGGGTAGATGTTGACACCACGGACGACAACCATGTCATCAGCCCTCCCGATGACCCCTCCGTCGAAACGTGTGAACGTCCGTCCACACGGGCACGGAGCATC
>BTQS01000105.1:0-6207 GCA_036985995.1 Acidimicrobiia bacterium | reverse complement strand
GCCCAGTCGATGCCCCGGTTTAGCACTCCGTCGAGAAACACCGGGCCCGGTGAATGTGACGCGGCGAGTGGTGCGGTTGCCGTTGGGAAATCCAGAGTCGCGGATACCAGAGCCGCTGTATTGCCGCCCATCGAGTAGCCGGAGACACCGACGGTTGTTCCCGATCGATGGAACGATGTGAGGATTCCGCGTGCTTCGTTCACGGCTGCGCCTCCCATGACCATGAAGTCGGCAACGGTACGGATCGGTTGGCCTCCTGTCGGGTCGGGGTTTCTCGACCCGTAGTACGGGTTCTCGAGGATGATCGACCGGATGCCCCTGGCGGCGAGGAGGTTCGCAATGGCAACCCGCACCCTGGGGTCGTGTTCGTTCCACGCGGGCATCAACACGACGACCCTGTGTGCTCCGTCCCGTGGCGCTATCGACATGACGCTCGCAACCCTCGAGCGAGACGGAAGGTGGGGAGCAGCACTTGTGAAGGTGCCGTGGGCGACGGTGTGGCCTGTGGTGTTGATCGACTGGGACAGCCACGAGATCTCGACCAGGTCTGGTGCCGACGCGAGCACGTCCGAAGGATCGACGAGGGACTCATCACCCCAGCCGTCGGAGAAGAATTTCAGGTGGTCCGGCCCGCAGCTCATCGCGAAGCCCGCCGCACGGTCGAGCGGGTGGATCATCGCGGGCTTGAAAGCAGGGTCGACGCCTGTTCGTACATGCGCCGCTTCACCGTCGCCAAGGTCTTGGGATCCTTGTCGGCGTACGCGTGGGCGAGTTCCATCGCGACGGGGAGCACGTTGGCGTGCTCCTCTGCTCGGTCGATGGCTCCGAGCGACAGGGCCTCGCGCGCTGTGACCCGGCGGCACGAGATCACGAGATCGTGAGCGGCCGGCTGGGGGAGCTTGGCAGCGATGAGCGCGGCCATGCCACGTGAGAAGGGAATACCGATGTCGACCGATGGCAGGCAGAAGTACCCGCGGTCGATGCGCATGACGCGATAGTCGCACGCCAGCGCCAGGAGTGCCCCACCGGCATACGTGTGGCCGTTCAGAGCGGCGACGGTCACAAACGGTGCTGTGAGGAGTCGACCAAGCAGCCGGTCGAAGTCCTGGATGAACGTCGTCTGGCGCTGTCGGGACATCGCATCGACCTGGTCGAGGTCGAGCCCCGTCGACCAGTACTGCTCTTGCCCTGTGATCACGAGCGCCTGGGACGGGGATGTAGCTTCCATCGTCTCTAGGGCTGACGACCACGAGCCGAGCGTCGTGGCAGACAGCCGGTTCTCGCCGCTCGTCATCGTCAGCACGGAAACGCTGCCATCTGTGGTGAGGGTCCAGTCGTGCATCGCGGCACACGGTACCTCTATGTGGGAAGAGGATCGGTTGCGGTAGGGTTCACTATGATAGAACTGATAATCATTCTCATTTAGGAGCTCATCTGATGGATCGAAAGACGGCGAAAGTGCTCGGCGGCACGCTCGTTGCGTTCGCACTCGTCGTGGGAGCCTGCAGTGGCGTTTCGACCGACGACCCCCCGGACCAACCGCTTCAGATCGTCGTGACGACAACCGTTCTCGGCGACATCGTGTCACAGATCGTCGGAGACCAGGCGAGCGTGGAGACGATCATTCCGAACGGAGTCGATCCCCACGAATTCCAGCCGTCTTCGCGCCAGGTCGCTGCGATTGCCACAGCCGACCTCGTAATCGTCAACGGCCTTGGTCTCGAGGAAGGGCTTCTGGATGTTGTTTCGTCCGCCGAAAGCGACGGCACGCGCGTACTTCGCATCGGTGAGCTCGTTGATCCTCTGCCGTTCGACCGCAAAGGTGGATCGTGCACAGTCCCTGCCGACGGGTCGAGTGCGGTGGGTGATTGCGATCCACATGCATGGATGGATCCTCTGCGGATGCTCGATGCTTCGGTCGGCATCGGTGGTGCGCTCGCGAGCATCGATCCGACGACCGACTGGGCCACGGGCGTCGACGCCTATGTCGATGTACTCGAGCAGCTAGATGCTGAGGTCGAAGCGATCGTCGCGACGATACCGCAACAGAAGCGGCTGCTCGTGAGCAACCACGACGCTCTTGGCTATTTTGCTGCGCGCTACGGGTTCGAGATCGTAGGCACAGTGATCCCTGGTGGGTCGACGCTCGCAGATCCCAGTTCGTCCGAGCTCGAGAACCTTGTGACGCTGATCGACGGCCTCGGCGTCCCCGCCGTGTTCGCAGAAACCCAGAGTTCGAAGGCCCTCGCAGAGGCGGTAGCTCGCGAAGCAGGGCGAGACGTAGCCGTGATCGAGCTCTACACGGGATCGCTTGGCCCCGAAGGATCGGGCGCTGAAACCTACGTGGGGATGATCAGGGCCGACGCGCAGCTGATTGTGGACGGCCTCGGCGGCTAACCGCAACGGATCTATGCTCCAAGGATCATGGTCGAACCGGGTACTTCCGCATCCGTCTCCTATATCGCAGACGAGTCCACGACAGCGATCGCACTTCGATCGGGCGATGTTCCCGTGCTGGGAACCCCGAAGATCGTCGCACTCATCGAGGAGGCCGCAGTGGCTGCGCTCAGTGGATGCCTTCCGGATGGTTCCACGACGGTGGGTACCCACATTGCCGTCGACCACCTCGCTCCCACGGCCGTGGGCAGTTCCGTCGCGGCGAGGGCAACCGTCACCGAAACCGACGGGCGCAATGTGATGTTCTCGGCAACGGTGAGCGAAGGTGACAAGGTGGTTGCCAGAGGCTCACACACCCGTGTCGTGGTAGACCGAAACCGATTCGAAGAAGCCGTAGTGCGTACTACGTAGCACCGCTCAGCTTTAGCTGAGCCACTCCACTTTGCACCAGGTGCGCGTCTGACACGATGGGCATTGCATCCACCGGCTGTGGTCTCGTCTCGGGTCCCAAAGCGAGATCGACAGGATGCGTACGACGGTCTCGATGACGGTGGTCCTCGACCTGACCTCGCACGACGAGCATGTGATGACCGTTGTGCCGGGTTCCCGGTGTCCTGCCGAGTACAGCGCGTCGTGTCCATCCGTGTCGTGGCGGTCGACCAGCGGATCGCCCCTCAGCGTGTCATCGATCTCGATCGGGGGTACCTCGAAGAGCGCACGCTTGCCGTTGGGATCCTTTCGAGTTGTCACAGCATCGCCTCGATGTTCGCAGCAAGCTCCCTGTACGCCTCGGCCGAGCGTGATCGGCGTGCATGTTGGAGGACCGACACTCCTTCGCCCGGTGCCTCCGCAACGCGCACCGACCGCGGTATTGGAGGCTCGATGACGTTGAGCCCGTGCGTTTCGGTCACGTCAACGAGGACGCGTTTGCCGAGGTTCGTCCGTGAATCGAACATCGTGGCGACGCCTCCGAGAACGGTGAGGTGTTCGTTGGTGTAGTGCCGCACATCGTCGATGGTCTCGAGCAACTGGCCGACACCGCGATCGCTCAGTGTCTCGGCCTGGAATGGGATCAACACCGTGTCTGCCGCAGTGAGGGCATTCACGGTGAGGATGCCGAGCGACGGGCCGCAGTCGATGAGCACGATGTCGTAACGGTCCTTGACCTCGGCGAGTGCTCGCTTGAGTACGAACTCGCGGCCCGTTTTGGTGAGGAGATGGATCTCGGAACCGGCGAGATCGATCGATGACGGAAGCAGATCGGGACCTTCGCGTTCGACAAGCACGTCTTTTGCACTAACCCTTCCGAGGAACACGTCGTGCACTGTCTGACCCAGCCCGTCGGCGTCTGAGTCCGTTGCGTACGTGAGGCATGCCTGCGGGTCGAGGTCGATCATCAGGACACGCTTACCGCGATCGGTCAACGCTTCCGCGAGCGTGTGGACAGTCGTCGTTTTCGCTACGCCACCCTTTTGGTTTGCCACTGCGATAACGCTCGCCATGACACAAATACTAGGTGCTGGCTATGAGTCCATTCCCGCGTATGTAGTGTTTGGAAAGGTCGGTGTCAGTTCCGTGAGATCATCGTAGATTCCCACGAATTGAAGACGGCAAGGAACCTGTCCGGGTCCTCCAGCATCGGTATGTGCCCGAGACCCTCGAGGAATGCGACCGTCCAATCAGGTCGCTGTCGGGCGGTCCAGCTCGCAGCCTGTACCTGGATCACGGCATCCTCGGTGCCGTGGACCAGGAGCGTGGGCTGGGTGATCCGATGGATGAGCTTTGCGAACCTGCCCTTTCGCAGGACGTAAGGAGCGATCGAGTTCGTCGCCTCGACGAGCGCATCGGTCGACCATGGTTGGGTTCTTCGCAGCTCAGCCATCTCGAGGGCGTTCTCCCACACCTGAGGGTCGAGGCCGTCCGCGTCGGCGGCAACGAAGTCGAGCGCCTCGCGGACACCTTCCTCAGGTGTGACCGACGCGCGATACGCGTTGATGAGTCGTTTTCCGAGGAAGGGGATGAGCGGGATAGACAGCTTTGCTGTGGCACTCGGGCTCAGAGAGAACCATGAGGACACCGGCGCGGCTGTATCGATGAGCACGAGCGCCGTCACTTTCTCTGGATGACGCTCGGCGGTGAGAATGGAGATGAGGCCTCCCATCGAGTTTCCCATGAGGATCGCTTCGTCTCCGTAGTGGTTGATCACATCGACAACCAGCTCTGTGTTTCGTTCAACCGTCGAATCACCATCGAGCGGCTCGGTATGCCCGAAGCCCGACAGGTCCGGAGCGACGACACGGTGATGTCTGGTCAGTTCGGGCGCGACCAGGTTCCAGTTGTAGGCCGAGCCTTCGAGGCCGTGGACACACACGATCAGCGGTCCCTCGCCCCCGTGATCGAGGACGCTGACCTTGCCGCCCGCGTCGATGGTTGTTCGCTCCATGATCAGGAAACACCGAGACCGTCGAGTAATCTTCCCGTATCCGACGGGGTGAACACTCCCTGGAAATAGAAACGCGTGATCCCGAGGCGTTCGAACTCGTCGAGCTGCTCTCGAACCTGCTCGTAGGTGCCACGCGGTGTCTGCCGCTTCTCGTAGTGCGCTTCGAGTTCCTCCCTGGACAGCCCAGCCGCGTCGGCGTCCTCGCCCATACGGTCCTCGAACTCGTCCCGTGTCGCTGCGGCGATCACCTGACCACTCGACGACAGCCGGATGGCTTCAGGGTCGCGGCCCACTCCGCTCGCTGCGGCCTTGAATCGTTCGATTCGCCGTTCCATATCGGGGCCCGGATACACATTGAACTCGTCCGCGTACATTCCTGCGAGGCGAGGGGTCTTGTGCTTTCCCGTGCCGCCGACGAGCAGGGGGATCTTGCCGAGAGGTGCCGGAGCAAGCGGGAACGGCTCGAGTCGGAATCGCTCGCCCTCGTACCCTGGGTACGAAGGATCGAACGCAGCGGCGAGGTAGCCGAGCGCCTCTTCGAGGAGTGCGAATCGTTCCTTCATCTCCGGATAGGGGAATCCGAACACCTCGTGTTCGCGATCCATCCACCCGGTCCCGACACCGAGCGTGAAACGGCCGCCAGACATATTGTCGAGAGTCACCGACATCTTCGCCAGGACCGCGGGATGTCTGAACGTGATGGGTGAAACAAGCATGACGAGGTCGATGTCTTCGGTGTCTCTGGTCAGGCCGCCGAGCTGGACGAAGGCATCGGGCGCCGGCTTCGTCTTCGCCTCTCCGTCACTCAACGCGAGGAGATAGTGGTCGGGGAGCGCCAGGGCGACGAGTCCCCGGCCCCTGGCAAACGCGGCAGCCTCGAGGAGATGGCCGTACGTCCCCGCGGCCTGCAATGCGAATTCCATGGAGCCTCCGATTCGCTGTGAGCGTAGAACGATCGGTGCGTTTGCCTGCAGATCGGATCGACACCGTAGATTCTGTTACCGCGGTGTCGTAGGTTGGCTACAAGAAGTCGGGAAGGAAGGTCACATGCGTCAGTCGTACTTCACCCCTGGTGTGTTCGAGTTCCTGAAGGAACTCGAAGCCAACAACAACAAGATGTGGTGGGAAGAGAACAAGGATCGATACATCCATCTCATCCGCGATCCCGCCAAGGAGTTCATTGCGGATTTCGAGCCGCGTATACACAACATGTCGGATCGCTTCCTAGCGGACACGCGGACGAACGGTGGCTCTTTGATGCGACCCTATCGCGACGCTCGGTTCAGCAAGGACAAGACTCCGTACAAGACGAATGTCGGCATCCAGTTCCGTCACGAGATGGGGAAGGACGTCCATGCTCCGGGGTT
>BTQS01000104.1:0-6225 GCA_036985995.1 Acidimicrobiia bacterium | reverse complement strand
CGCAACCACCGTGTTGGATTCGGCCTCGGTCAGGGACGCGACCTCCAGTCGATCATCGATGACATGAACATGGTCGCCGAAGGTGTCAAGTCGACGAGCGGAGTCCTCGCCCTTGCGCAGAGATTCGATGTCGAGATGCCGATAGCTGAAAAGGTGGGTGAGGTGCTCTACGACGGTCTCGACGTCGCCGAAGCGCTCCACCAACTCATGACGCGAGAGGCCAAGAACGAGTTCACATGAGCTGTGATACTGCCACCAGGCGATCCCGCAACTCGTAGCGCGCACTACGTAGCGGGTATCACGAACCGAGCGCGAGCGAGTTCGGCTTCATCTCGCACGTAGCACCCATCCAGGTGATCGTTCACGAGGCCCATCGCCTGCATGAAGGCGTAGATAGTCGTGGGTCCGACGAATCGCCATCCGCGACGCTTGAGATCCGAAGATATTGCTGCCGACACATTCGTCGAGGCGGGTATGTCGACGGGCGGCCCACTCCGTTCAGGCTCGTATGCCCAGAAGTACGCTGCCAACGAGCCGAACTCATCGATCATCTCGAGCGAACGCTCAGCGTTGTTGATCGTTGCCTCGATCTTGCCGCGGTGCCGGACGATGCCTGCATCCTGTACGAGTCGCTCGGTGTCTTCCTCCGCATAGGTGGCGACGACCTCAGGATCGAAGTCGGCGAATGCGGCTCGGAAGTTCTCTCGCTTACGCAGGATGGTGAGCCAGCTCAAGCCGGACTGGAACCCTTCTAAACACACCTTCTCAAAGAGACGGCGATCGTCGCCCTGAGGGAATCCCCACTCGGAGTCGTGATAGATCTCGTAGTCGGCGTCACCGACACCCCACCAGCACCTAGCTCTTCCGTCCGATCCCGCTGCGACGTGAAATTCAGCCATCTACCCGCCCGGCATCATTCGGGGGGCGTGGGCTGGCGCTGCGAATTTCCTCTCGCTGGGCAGCACGAGAATGCGTCAACACCACCGCCATCAGTTCCTCGACGTAGTCCGGATCGATATCGCGCTCGATGGCAGCAGCGCGGAACCGCTCGAGAAGGTCCCGCTCACGATCCTCGGAGTACAGGGGAAGTCCCGCCTTCTGCTTGACCGCACCGATCTGGACGGAAACATCGAGCCTGCGGGCGATGAGATCCAGAAGCTCGGCATTGATCGCGTCGATCTCTTCACGAAGCTGCGCGATTCGCTCCTCACCCATCGTCATGACCCCCTCGCACCTTCGTTCCATGCAAGTCATCGACCGACATGCTCGGCCATGAGCGGACAACCTAGCGCCCCGGCAACGCTGACGTTAGTAGTCGAGGATCACCAGCGCCGCAGCAGCAAGGAGCGGGGCGATCGTTTCGAATTCTCCGAATCTCGAATCCGACGTTTGTCCTGCAACATATCGCGCGTAGATCTGCTCGATGATGACGGCGATCCGGAAGAGTGCCAGTGCCTCGTGATAGTTGATGTTCGCGAGTTCCAAGCCTGATCGGCTCGCGTACCGCTCCCTCACTGCTTCCTTTGGCATGACCTCGCCGATGGCAACCGCGTTCGCGCCGAACACGAGATAGGTCGGGTCGTCGGGCTGTACCCAGTAGGCCAGAAGAGTGCCCACATCCACCAGTGGATCACCGAGCGTGGCCATGTCCCAGTCGAAGACGGCAACGAGCGAGCCGTCTTCATCGATCATCGCGTTGTCGAGCTTGTAATCATTGTGCAGTATGGCGACGCGTTGGGGATCGGGTACTCCCTCGGCCAGCAACGAGCTCACGGCTTCCATGTCGCCAACCGGTCGTGTAGCAGCAGCGAACCATCGGTCTGTCCACCCTGCGATCTGTCGGTCTATGAACCCAACGGGCCTGCCAAGGGTCTCGAGTCCCACCGACGACGGATTGACTCCGTGGAGGTCGGCAAGGGCATCCACCAACGATTCCGCGACGGTTCTCTGTTTCACCCGGTCGTCAACGAATGTGCTTGGCCACGTTTTGCGAACGACATAGCCATGCCGCCGCTCCATGACGAAGAACGGCTTCCCCATCACATCCGGGTCTTGACAGTAGTGGTACGCCCTCGGTGCGAGATCGAAGCTCCTCCACAACCGGGACAAGACACGGTGCTCCCTCTCCATGTCGTGACCACCCCGCGCAACCGGCCCCAGCGGTGCCCTGCGCAATACATACTCCGCCCCATCGACGCATCGGGCGCGATACGTCAGGTTCGCTGCGCCGCCGGGGAACTGGTCGAACAGCACTTCGTCACATGGGAACAGTTCGGGGAGGTGCTTTCGGAGGTAGTTCGACACCCGCGACTCATCGAAGCGTTCTTCTGGTCGAATAGGTGCCGTGTCGCTCATCGCGGCGAGCCTAGGAGAATCGCGATGCCGATGATCCGCTCTGGCGTATATAGCTCCCACCCGGGTGGGACCCGGCTACGCGAGAACGGCGGTTCAGCGAAGGTCACGCCGCTATCGCACCCCAGGTGGCGACGAGGAGGGCAACGGCGAACGCCATCGTGACGCCTACCTCGATGATATGCCTGGCTGGTGAGACCCCTTCGGCGCGTGCCTGGGGCCTCGCTTCGACCATCGCAACCCCGATGAGACTCAAGACAACGAATCCGGTTCCAACAAGGGCCCATGACCACGCCCCGCCGAATCCTGTATCGAATACGAAGCGATCCACCATCATCGACAGGAAGACGGCGGCAAGGTACAGGTTCGTGTAGCCGAAGAACTGCATCGGATGCATCTTTCCGGTACGAAGCCGCAACGGGAGCACCACCATCGGCACGGCGAACACGACTGCGGTACCTGCGTAGATCCAGCTGAGACCGGCGACGGGCACGACCAGAAACGTGATACCGACGGTGACGATCGAGTACCAGAGGATCTGATCGTAGGTCGAGCGCGCACCGGCAACGACGGGAAGCATCGGCACGCCTGCGGCGCGGTAGTCGTCTTCGTATTTCAACGACAGTGCCCAGAAGTGTGGAGGCGTCCAGAAGAAGATGACGGCGAACATGCTCCACGAAGCAACTGAGAGATCACCGGTAACCGCGGCCCATCCGATGAGTGCAGGAACAGCCCCCGCTGCGCCTCCGATGACGATGTTCTGGGTGCTGGAGCGCTTCAACAACATCGTGTAGATGAACACGTAGAACGCGAACGCGACGAGAGACAGGATGCCGGCGAGCAGGGTCGTCCCCAGCCACAACACCACGAACCCGGCAATGCCGAGGCTGATGCCGAAGATCGTCGCCGCCGTTGCTGATACACGGCCTGTGGGAAGCGGCCTGCCCTTTGTACGTGCCATGACGCTATCGATGTCGCTGTCGTAGACCTGGTTGATCGCGTTCGCTCCACCTGCGGACAGCGACCCGCCGATCACCGCGGCGATGACCAGCAGCGTGTCCGGCCATCCGCCCGCCGCGACTGCCATGGCGGGGATAGTCGTGATCAGGAGCAGCTCGACGATCCTCGGCTTTGTGAGCTCGATGTACGTTGCCAACGTCGACCTCTTGCGCGCATCGGTGGAAGATCGACCGCTCACGCGAGTACGGCCTGTCGATTCGGCGCGCGAACCGCGTCACCGAGCCTCGATGCGGAGAACAACACGTACACGACCCACAGTAGGTCGGCCACCATCAGATGGATCACCTGGACGGCGAGCGGTGTCAGCAGGAAGATGTTGGCTATCCCGATGAAGAATTGGCTCAGCACGATGATGCTGACCGCTGCGGAGAGCCGCTTCGAGTTGACAGATCCGAAGCGAGCCTGACCAGCGGCGATCCAGGCGACGAACATACCTCCGGCCACCGCCACCACGGGATGCACGATGCGAAGCTTGCTCAAGAGAGGAGCGGTCGATCCGAACTTCTCGGCGAGGCCGCCGGTGACGGAGTCTGAGGGAAAGATCGTGTCGGCGAGCGCGTTGAGTGCACCCGTGGCACCAAGCACCACGATGACGATCGCTCCGATAGCAAGCCACCGAACGGGTCCGGGATCGGACCGTTCTCGCGGCGCAGGGAGTCCGGTTCCCCACCACGCTGTGACGGCAAGGGCCCCGAGCAGCAGGAAAGTGTTCGTGAGGTGGAGAGGTACCACGATCATGCGACCGACAGAGATATCTGCGTCGACCCATCCGTACAGCACAAGTGCAGCCCCAAGCAGCGCCTCGACCACGAGCAAGGAGCCGGACACGGTGGCTGCCTTCTTCACGATGTGACCCTTGGGGAACAACCACAGTGCAAGTATCACGACCGCAGCGACACCCAGTCCTGCAAGAAACGACGACGCCCGATGCGAGAACTCGATGAGCGTTTCGATGGTGGCGTTCGGTGGTACCAACCGGTCGCCACACTTCGGCCAGGTGTCGCCACAACCGTCGCCGGAGCCGGTAGCGCGGACGATCGTGCCCCCGAGGATCACGAAGACGTTGAACACCAGGGTGATCCATGCAACAGCGGCGAAAACACGCCGACGGCCCTGCGTCAGTTCGCTCATGGCGGGCAGGGTACCGCAGCCCCACCTCCGTTCTTGCGTAACTGAGTCCCGCATGGAGGGGGGAAACGAAGTGCCGGGTACTCGGTACCATTACCTCATGAAGAAACTCATCGTGCTCGTGGTACTCGCTGCGATCGCCGGCATCATCTACAAGGTGCTCACAACCGAGATATCCATCGACGAGACCTAGAGCTGGACAGTGCTCCATGTCCGTCGGTTCGGCTCCGGATCCCCTGTCGTTGCACTCCACGGGTTCACGCTGACCGGCGCTCAATTCGCGGATACGGTAGGTCGTCTCAACCGCACTATCGTCGCCCCGGATCTGCCCGGCCACGGTTCGAGCCTGAACAAGCCGACTTCCATCGATGCAGCGGTGACGGCGATATGTCGAGTGATCGAATCGATCGGCACACCCGTGCCGCTCCTTGGGTACAGCCAGGGGGGCCGTCTCGCCCTCATGACGGCGCTCAGCCGTCCGCATCTCGTGGCACAGCTCGTGCTGGTCTCCGCGACACCGGGTATCGAAGACCCGGGCCAGAGGGAGGCTCGAGCAAGGGCCGATGCCGAAACAGCGAACAGGATCCGCGCCGGGTCTGTAGAGGAGTTCGTTGACACCTGGACGTCTCACGGCATCACGTCCACATTGCACCTCCCGTCACATGATCGACAAGGCGACCGAGCAGTTCGCCTGGAGAACACACCCTCCGGTCTTGCCGCGGCACTGGTGGGCATGGGCCAGGGCTCGCAGGCTCCGGTGTGGGATCAACTGTACGAACTGTCGATGCCTGTTCTCCTGATCCATGGCTCTACGGATGCGAAGTACGCCGCCATCGCCTCTCGAATGGCACGATCGATACCCGACTGCACAGTCATCTCGATAGCGGCGGCGGGACACAACCCCCTCCTCGATGCTCCCGACGCGACCTACGAGACGGTATCAGCTTTCCTCGATCGGCCTCGCTGATCCGGTCGACCAGTCGTAGAACCCCCTGCCCGACTTCTTACCGAGGTGGCCATGGTCCACCATCGACCGGAGCAGGTCGGGAGGTGAAAATCGGTCGCCGTACACCGATGCGAGATGATCTGCGATCTCGAGGCGTACGTCGAGCCCTACGAGGTCGCCGAGCATGAGCGGGCCCATAGGGTGCCGGTAACCGAGCGACATGGCCCGGTCGATATCGCTCGGTGCGGCCACACCTTCTTCGACCATACGGATCGCCTCGATGCCCACGAGAACTCCGAGCCGACTGGTAGCGAAACCAGGCGCGTCGTTGATGACGGCCTCCTCCATCCCCAGGAACGCCACGAGATCGCTGATCGATTGGAGGGTTTCCTCGCTGGTTTCTGCACCCCTGACCACCTCGATGAGCGGCATCGCCCACACCGGGTTGAAGAAATGCATACCTGCAAAGCAGTCGGGCCGCTGTAGGAGAGCTGCGAGCGAATTGATCGAGATGCTCGAGGTGTTCGACGCGAGGACGCGGGGACATCGACTCTCTGCGGCTGCGAGAACGGTGGTCTTGAGCTCAGCCTTTTCGATGACGGCCTCGACGATCACGTCGAGCCCCTCATCCAACTCTTCGATCGACCCGACAGCAGCAAGGTTCGCGATCGCCCGAAGCGCCTCGTCGGTCGAGAGCTTTCCTCGATCAGCAGCGGTTCGCAGCGTCTCCGCCGTGCGGGCAACAGCTGCCCGAGCAGTCTCGATGTCGACATCGACGA
>BTQS01000103.1:0-6280 GCA_036985995.1 Acidimicrobiia bacterium | reverse complement strand
TGGCACAAGGGATTTCTCGGCTCCGGGGGTGGGACTTGAACCCACGACACGCGGATTAACAGTCCGCTGCTCTGCCAACTGAGCTACCCCGGAAGGTCGTTCAACGCTGTGGTGAACGGCGCCGAGGTTACCAGAGCAAGCACCCAACTTATCTTGCAAAACTCTCCGTCCGACAGCACACAAGCGCTACAGCTGTGGCACAATCGTCCCATGAAGTTCAGATTCGGGCTATTCGTCGGTCTCATCACAGGCTTCGTCCTCGGCGCACGGGCCGGCCGCAAACGCTACGACCAGATCGTCGCTGCGTTCAACAAGGTGCGATCGAACGACCAGGTCCACCAGGCTGCAGATCTTGCCGAGCGTTCAACACGCAAAACACGCGCTGCCGCCGGAAACACGCTCGTGAGCACAGCGGACACGATACGGGACCGCGTCGCTCGTTGATCAGCCGTTCTCGAGATAGCCGTCCAGTTGCTTTGCCCTAGCCGGTTGTCGTAGTTTCGCGAGGGCCTTGTTCTCGATCTGACGGATTCGCTCCCGAGTCACCTCGAAGTGTGCTCCGACCTGCTCGAGCGTCCGAACCGTGCCATCGTCCAGACCGAATCGCATGACGAGCACCTGACGCTCGCGCTCGTTCAACGACTCGAGTGCAAGGGACAGGTACTCCTGCAGAAGCCTGAACGACGCCGCCTCGACGGGAACATCTGCGCCGAGATCCGGAACGACGTCGCCGATCGTGGCGTCGTCCTCCTCCCCGATCGGAGTCTCCAGCGACAGCGGATCCTGGGCGATACGCCGCAGCTCCGTGACCTTGCCTGACTCAATATCGAGCTCGCTTGCAATTTCTGCGATGGTCGGCTCTCGGCCAAGATCCTGATGGAGCATCCGCTGTACCATCGCAAGCTTGTTGATCGTCTCGACCATGTGGACCGGCACACGAATCGTCCGGGCCTGGTCGGCTAACGCCCTCGTCACAGCTTGCCGGATCCACCAGGTCGCATACGTAGAGAACTTGAAACCCTTCCGGTAATCGAACTTTTCGACAGCCCTGATCAAACCGAGATTTCCTTCCTGGATCAGGTCGAGAAGACCGAGGCCACGGCCGACATACTTCTTGGCGATCGACACGACGAGGCGAAGGTTCGAGACAACAAGGCGCTTACGGGCCCGGTCGGCGATCCTTGCCTGACGCTCGAGGATGACACGTTCAGCCGCCGTCCGTGGCACATTCTCGTCCAGCCGCTCCTCCGCGCGGATACCGGCCTCCACCTGCATGGCCAGCTCAACCTCCTGCTGTGCCGTCAGCAGCGGGTATCGCCCGATCTCCTGGAGGTACATCCGCACGGGGTCAGACACGTGGACGAGCTCATCGCCGGAGATCTCGGTGTCCGACAGAGCATCCTCAGATTCTTCGCGGATGTCTATGCCGATCGCCAGCAGTTCCGCGAACACATGCTCAAACGAATCGATTGGTGTATCCGCATCTTCGAGTTCCTGCTGGATCTCCCCGACAAGAAGGAACCCGCGCTGGTGACCGCGGTCTGTCAGCACCTGCACGACCTGCGCCTCTACATCGGTCATCGGTCACTCCTTCGGTTCCGCTTCTCCTGCTCCAACGCTATCAAGCGCCGCCATAGTTCCGAATGCCCTTCTGCATCGGCATCCTCATCGACGATCTGGAGGTTTCGGCGCAGTACGTCGATCTCCGCGTCGATCTTTCCGATCTCCAACCTAGCAACCAGCTCGGCGGGATCCGCCAACGGTCGCTCGACGAGCGCGAGCTCACGCATCTCCCTGGCCTCCGCGGAATCGTCCGATCCGATCGCGGCGCCTAGTTCCAACAGGTCACCCGGACGCACTCCGGCTGCGATATCGAGGATACGGCGATACAGAACAGCTGTCTCGTCGCTCACGAACAGATCCGCATCGATCTCCACGTCGGCGAGGCGGGCGTCATTGGCGAGCATCACCCGGATCAACTCGAGTTCGGTGCGGTACAGCGGTGATCGCAATGGCGCTTGACCTTGAACGTCTTCATCCGACGGTGATGAAGCGACGCCCTGATCTTTCGATAGGGTCCTCTTCGCCATGCGCATCGCCTGTTCGACGTATGGCACGTCGACGCCCGTCCGGCGCGTGACCATCACGGCGTACTCGTGCCTTGTAACAGGGTCGGGATGGAGTGCGATCACGGCAGCCGCTCCCCGAACCGCCCTGGCTCTCGCCTCGGGTTCCGAGAGGTCGAACTTCGCAAGTTCAGAATCGATCCTGAACTGGAGCAAGGGCACAGATGCATCCACCGCGGTTCGGAGCTCATCGGTGTTGCCATCGGCAACGACGTCAGCAGGGTCCTTGCCTTCGGGCAGCGTCGCGACACGCAGGTCGAGGTCGCCCGGCACCGACCGGTCGAAGCTCCGCAACGCTGCACCTGCTCCCGCCTCATCGGCATCGAACGCAAAAACGACCCGCTCGGAGAACCTCCTCAAGAGATCGAGATGGTCTTCGCCGAGCGCAGTACCGCAGGTGGCAACCGCGATCGGCATACCACCGAGATGCATCGCTATGACATCCGTATACCCCTCCACGACCACCGACGTGTCGGCACGGACAATGTCCGATTTAGCCCAGTTCAGGCCGTACAGCAGCCGTGACTTGTGGTAGATGGGCGACTCAGAGGAGTTGAGGTACTTGGGGCCGTCACCCTCCAGAATCCGGGCTCCGAACCCGACAGCATCGCCCCGGACATCGAAGATCGGGAACATCACTCGCCCCCGGAACCGGTCGACCAGCGTGTTGCGTCTACTGCGCGAGGCAAGCCCGGCCTTGACCATGCTGTCGTCCCGGATACCCAGGTCGCGTAGATGGCCGACGAGTGCTTCCCATTCGTCAGGTGAATAGCCGAGCGAGAATTTGTCGACGACATCGCCGTCGTAGCCTCTCGAGCGAAGATAGCTGCGGGCTGTGCCGGCATCGGGAGCGGACTTCAACCTCTCTGTATAGAAGTCCACAGCTGCCGCCGTTGCATCGATGAGGCTCTCCCTCTGGCTACGTCGCTTCGCTGCCTCCGGATCCACCCTGAGCGTGACACCTGCCCGTCGTGCAAGGAACTCGACGGCCCCGGTGAAGTCGAGGCCTTGTGTCTCTTGGACCCATCGATACACGTCGCCACTCTTGCCACAACCGAAGCAGTGGTACAAGCCTCGTGCACTGTCGATAGACAACGATGGCGTCTTCTCCGAGTGGAACGGGCACACCGCCATGGTGGAGCGCCCGGAGCGACGAACCTTGGTCACCTCGGCTGCAAGCTCCACGAGGTCCGTTTTCTCCCTGATGGTGTCGATGTCATCTCGCGAATAGGCCACGGTGTCAGAGTAGAGCGTCACACAACATCAGGCAGACAACGAACGAGGGCCCACAGTCAGCATCTGTCGAGGCGAGATCGTAGAACCGAAAGCCGACGCGCTATGCCGGCAACCGCTCCGAGAGGTAGCCGCCCACCTGATCGATGGCGATACGGTCCTGAGCCATCGAGTCCCGGTCACGCACCGTCACCTGGTTGTCCTCGAGTGAGTCGAAATCGACGGTGACACAGTACGGCGTCCCGATCTCGTCCTGCCTGCGGTACCGACGACCGATCGACTGAGTCACGTCGACCTCGATCTGCCACGTCTCCCTGAGAGCGTCGGCGACCCTGTTCGTCACCTCGACGAGGTCCGGCTTCTTCGAAAGGGGCAGCACAGCAACCTTCACAGGAGCAAGCCTCGGATCGAGTTTGAGAACGGTGCGGGTCTCCCCATTCACTTCTTCCTCGGTGTACGCGTCGATGAGGAACGCGAACGTGGTGCGTGTCGCTCCTCCCGCCGGCTCGATCACGTGTGGCACGAATCGCTCATTGGTCTCCTGGTCGAAGTAGGTGAGGTCCTCCCCCGAGAGCTCCTGGTGGGCCTTGAGGTCGAAGTCCGTCCGGTTGGCGATACCTTCGAGTTCATCCCAGCCCCACGGGAAGAGGTACTCGACGTCGAAGGTAGCTGCTGCGTAGTGCGCGAGTTCAGCGACATCGTGCTCTCGGAGCCTGAGATTGTCCGGGTTCATGCCGAGGTCGAGGTACCAGTTGTGGCGAATATCGACCCACTCCTGGAAGGTGTCCCCAGCCTCGTCTGGGTGGCAGAAGTACTCCATCTCCATCTGTTCGAACTCACGGGTGCGGAACACGAACTGGCCAGGGGTGATCTCGTTGCGGAACGATTTGCCGATCTGGGCGATACCGAACGGAAGCTTCATGCGTGCGGTGCGGCGAACGTTCTCGAAGTTGATGAAGATCCCCTGTGCCGTTTCTGGTCGCAGGTACACCTCGTTGTCGTCGTTCTCCACGGACCCCATGTGGGTCTTGAACATGAGGTTGAAGTCTCTCGGCTCCGTGAATGTGCCGGTATTGCCGCAGGTAGGGCACTTGTTCGGATCCGCGAGCTTGTCGAGGCGATGCCGGCTGTTGCATTCGCGACACTCCACGAGCGGATCAGAGAACGAGGCAACATGGCCCGACGCGATCCACACCTGCGGAGACTGCAAGATCGCAGAGTCGATACCGACCACGTCGTCGCGCATACGCACCATCGAGCGCCACCACTGCTCCTTGACGTTGCGCAGCAGCTCAACACCGAGCGGCCCGTAGTCGTACGCAGAGCGCAGACCGCCGTAGATCTCAGACGACTGGAAAACGAAGCCACGTTTCTTGGAGAGATTGACGATCGTGTCGAAGTCGGCTGGCATCACAGATCCTGGTTGCGGAGTGCCAGGATGCTACCGCTAACTGTCGGTCAACGGACCATCGACGGCACCGCCGAACCGGCGATCCCGCGCCTGATACTCGGCAATACATCTTGCGAGCTCATGCCTATCGAAATCCGGCCACAGAACGGGTGTGAACACGTATTCGCTGTAGGCGGCTTCCCACAGCAGGAAGTTGGACGTCCGCTGCTCCCCACTCGTCCGAATCACGAGATCGGGATCTGGCATGTCGGGCACATAGAGATGCGCTCGGATGGTCTCGGGATCGATCTCGGCGGGATCGATATGCCCGTCTGCAACGTCGGCGGCGATGGACCGCATCGCCTCTGCGATCTCGATCCTGCCCCCGTAGTTAAAGGCGAATACCATCGTCATCGTCCTGTTGCCGGCGGTCAGCTCCTCGGCAGCACGGATCCGGTCCTGCAACACCGGAGGAACCCTGGCATCGTCGACATCCCCCATGAAAAGAACTCGAACGCCGAGGTCGTTCAGCTCGTCGCGCCTGCGTTCGAGCAGATCGACGTTGAACTCCATGAGGAAGTCGACCTCATAGGTGTCCCTGTTCCAGTTCTCAGTAGAGAACGTGTACACGGTCAGCCACTGCACACCGAGATCGAGCGCACCATGGACGACATCGAACAACGCAGGCTCCCCGGCAGCGTGTCCCTGTGTGCGGTGCAGGCCCCTTGCGTTCGCCCAGCGGCCGTTCCCGTCCATGATGATCCCAACGTGGGCGGGCACCGTGTCGAGGTCGATGTCCGTGGTGAGCCACTCAATCATAAAGCACCGTCAGGCTGGTGATCTGCCGTTCAAGGTGGTATTCAACGAAGCGCTTCGTCACGCCCAGAGCCTCACGGGACATCGATTCGTCGGCTTCGGGGAGAGCTGAGAGGTCGGCCGCCGCAACGGTTGCAAGGTACGGGACGAGCCCTTCACGAAGGGCGTAGGAACCGGGAGTCCTACACGCTTCGCACAGCGAACCACCTGCGCTGAAGCTGAACCTTCGAAGATGCTCTGTGGTACCGCATCCGGCACAGGTGTCGAGGGCGGGCGCGACCCCGATGATCGCGGCTGCCTTCAAAAGGAACGACGTCACGAGGTCGGGGTGCGCAGGGCCACTGTCGAGGACTGTGAGCCCCCGTTGGAGTAGCAGGAACATGCGTTGCGACGGCTCGTCTTCCTGCACGACGGCATCGACGACCTCGACCATCGTCCCAGCGGCGAGCACCCTGTCGAGATCGTTGCGCAGATGCGGGAAGGCGTTGATGATCGACACCTGGGTGATCGTGTCGAGGTTCTTGCCCTCGTAGAGAACCAGGTCGACGTGGGTCAACGGCTCGAGTCTGCCTCCGAACCTGCTCTTCGTCTTCCTCACGCCTTTGGCAACCGTTCGTAGCTTCCCGTGGTTCGGACTCACAAGGACGACAACACGATGAGATTCACCGAACGGGTAACCGCGCAGCACAATCCCCTGATCGTTCCGAATCGCCAA
>BTQS01000102.1:0-6344 GCA_036985995.1 Acidimicrobiia bacterium | reverse complement strand
GGTTCGAGACTTTAGGTTCAAGTCCTGCCGGGCCCACAGCGTCTTTGTTCTGGTGCGACGCATCGAAATGTGGGTACTATCTCGCCCGCAAGGACAATACGGGACGGTTGCCAGGGGGCTTCGTGCGTAAATCGTGGATACCAGTCGGGATTCTGTGGCTGGCCTATAGCGTGCTGCTCATTGTTCTCGTCCGACAGATCAACTGGTTCCCGCAGCAGTGGGCCGCAGAGGCGAAAGTCGTCGACGACGCGATGCTTCTCCTCCAGTACCTCGCTGCTCCTGTGATGGCGCTTGTGCTCGCAGTCATGACATGGTCTCTGATCGGTTGGCGTTCGAGCGGTGCACAGCGCGACGATGGGCCTCCTCAGCGGAACAATCGAACCGTCGTCACGACCTGGCTCGTCATCACCTCGGCCCTCGCGATCTTCGTCGTCATCAATCCGGGCTTCGTCGGGCTTGCCGAGATTCGCGGCGAACCAGAATCTGACTACGTCATCAACATCCGAGCCCAGCAGTTCTTCTGGGAGGTCACCTATCCGAACGGCGCATCGGCGCTCGATGAGCTCGTGATCCCCGTCGAAAAGCGTGTTCGATACGACGTCATCAGCACGGATGTCCTTCACTCATTCTGGATACCTGCCTTCCGCGTCAAGATCGACGCGATCCCTGGCATCACAACGACGCTGTACACGACAGCCGAACGTGAGGGCACGTTCGAAGACGATGACGTGAATCTTCGTATCCAATGTGCCGAGCTCTGCGGTGCCGGCCATGCGCGGATGGCTCTCCCGATCAGGGTCGTTTCGGATACGCAATGGAGCGAGTACATCGAAGGCCTGGACCACGATGGATAGCCGACCAAACCACGGAGCAACTACATGAAGTACCTCGTACGGGCCATCGTCATGGCGACCGTCGGATACGTTGCGGGTATCTGGCTGACCGTTGCGCTCCGCGGTGGGAGTCCGACCGACGAGCTGGCCGTCATCGTTGGCTATGTGCTCGCCCTCATGGGTTGGCTCGGTGGCATCGGCGGTCTCGAAGCCTTCGGCCGCCAGTGGATCGGCAAGAAGGCCCAGGTCTCGACCGATCGCGGATGGCGGCGTTACTTCCAGTTCAGCGTCGACCACAAAGTCATCGGTATCCAGTACGGCGTGACCTTGCTCGCGGTGTTTCTCATCGGCGGCCTCTCGGCGATGATCATTCGGATCGAGCTTGCATCCCCCGGCATGGGCATCGTCGATCTCGACGCCTTCAACAAGATCGTTTCTATGCACGGCATCCTGATGGTCGCCGTTGCCGTGGCCGGGATACTCGGTGCTTTCGGGAACTACATCATCCCGATCCAGGTCGGTGCGGCCGACATGGCGTTCCCCCGCATCAATGCTGTCGGGTTCTGGCTCATCCCACCCGTGGCGATAGCGCTCCTCGCGTCGCCGCTCCTCGGTGCGTTCAACGCCGGATGGACCTCGTACGCCCCGCTCTCTGTGACCAACGGTTCCGGCCAGATCCTCTTCAACCTGGCCATCGTGACCTTCGGATTGGCGTCGATCCTCGGTGCTATCAACATCATCGTGACGGTTATCACGATGCGTGCTCCGGGCATGACGTGGGGTCGTCTTCCGATCTTCACATGGGCAGGGTTCGCGACGGCCATACTCGCTTTCTCAGTTACGCAGTTCTTCGCAGCGGCAATGATCCTCGTCACCATGGACAGGGTTGCGGGAACGAGTTTCTTCTCGCCGGAAGTCGGCAGCGCCCTTCTCTACGAGCACATCTTTTGGTTCTATTCCCATCCGGCGGTCTACATCATGGTGATCCCCGGGTTCGGCGTGATCCTCGAGCTCGTGACGACATTCGCTCGCAAGCCCCTGTTCGCCTATAAGGCCACAGTCGCTTCGATATTCGGCATCGTCGGACTGTCCGTTGTGGTGTGGGCGCATCACATGTTCACATCGGGTATGCCGAACTACCTCCACGGTCCGTTCATGATCCTCACTGAAGCAATCTCGATTCCCACAGGCGTGATCTTCCTGTCGATAATCGGCACGCTCTGGATGGGAAAGCTGTGGTTCCGAACACCGCTCGTGCTTGCGTTCGGTTGGTTGTTCAACTTCACGATTGGCGGCATCACAGGCATCTTCCTTGCGGACGTCGCGACGGACATCCATCTCCACGACACGTACTTCGTTGTAGCGCACTTCCACTACACGATCGTCGGAGGCTCGATCTTCGCGCTCATGGCCGCCATGTACTACTGGTTCCCGAAGATCACCGGCCGGATGTACAACGAGGCCGCCGGGATCATCTTCGCCATCTGGGTGACGGTCGCGTTCAACTTCACCTTCATTCCGCTCTTCTGGGCCGGCATGAACGGGATGAACAGACGGATCGGTGACTACCAGCCAGTGTTCGAGACGGCGAACAAGATCGCATCGGTTTCTGCGCTGATCCTCGGTGCCAGTTTCCTACTTTTCGTTGGCAACCTCGTGTGGTCCGCCATATGGGGCCCGAAGGTTGGACCGAACCCCTGGAACGCCAGGACGCTCGAGTGGCTCGTCTCGTCACCTCCGAGTCAGCACAACTTCTCGTCTCAACCGAGGGTCGTCGGCCACCCGTATGCATACGGCGTCAAGGGCTCCGTACATGCCTTCTTCCCAGACGAGGTCGATGATCCAGGGCAACCACCGAGTCCCGAAGGTGAGGAGGTGCTCGTATGACAACCCAGCAGGTCTCTATCGATAGCGAAGCTCTGAAGAAGGCCGTGAGGAGGGGCGTCATCGCTGCTGTGGCGCTCGCGATCCTGACGGTGTTCGACTTCTATGTAGCTATCAGTCTCGAGAACCCACTCTATCCGCTGCTGCCGTTCATAGCCGTGAAGGGGTGGATCATCCTGGACACCTTCATGCACGTCCGCGCGGTCTTTGGCGAGGATCACTGATGACGCTCAATACGACCGAGACGACTCACGAAGGTGAGTCCCACACCGAGTATCACCAGGACATGTCCTTTCAGCCGAGGGCGAACCGGATAGGCCTCTGGCTGTTCATCGTCTCAGAGGTCTTCTTGTTCGGTGCGTTCCTATCGGCGCGGTATTTCACAACGGGAACCTTCAAACCCGAAGAGCTGAACCAGGTACTCGCACTCGGGCTCACGATCGTGCTCCTCGCATCGTCGATCAGCGCTTATCTGGCCGAGACCTACATCAAGTTCAACCACCGGCGCAACTTCATCATCTTCACGCTGCTCACCATTGTTCTGGGTCTCATCTTCTTGGGAGGCGTCGCCATCGAGTTGAGGGAAGCGATCGAGTCGTACCCGCCTGAAACGCCCTACGGCACGTCGTATTTCATGCTGATCGGGCTTCACGCCTTCCACGTGATCAGCGGTCTGATAGCTCTTGTCATCGTTCTGTTGCTCGGTCTCAAGGGCCACTTCGGCTCTGATGACTACTGGGGCGTCGAGGGCGTTGTGAAGTACTGGCACTTCGTGGACCTCGCGTGGGTGTTGATCTACCCGACTCTCTACCTCTTTTAGTGGGGACCGACGGACCTCGGGAGATCAAGCCACCGATATCTGGACGCAGGAAGCTGGTCGAGGCGTTCGCCCTCATCGCCGGATCGACCCTCGCCATGTTCATCCTTTCGACGATCGCCTTGCTTATGTATACGGGTGGAACACGTGCTCCGACCATCCAGACATTGGAGATACCTCCGGGATCATCTGAACTGATCCAGGACGGTGAGAATCCATTGGAGATCCCTCCGACGTGGACCTTCTTTGCAGACGACACGCTGATTCTCGACAACAGGGACGCCTCGCCCCACATACTCGGTGAGTGGTCTGTTTCGCCCGGGGGAACGAGCCAGATCGAGTTTCGACTCGCCGACCGCGGCACTCTTCCGACGAGCCTGCATCCATCCGGAGGCATCACTCTCGAGATCGAGCCACGCAGTTTCGACTTCTCGCTCATCGCATACTCGACGTTCGGATTCGGTTTCTCTATCGGCATCATCCTCCTCGTTGGACTGACCATCGTGCGGGCCCTCGGCCGCAATGACCACGACGATTGGACCGACACGCTTTCGCCCGAGGATGTCGAGAATCGACCGTCCGCAAGCTCAGACGCATAAGGCAGGAATCCGAGCGCGTCAACCTGGTTGTACAGAGGAGCCGAACGAAGGGTTGACGATGAGTATCGAAGAATTGCCGAGCGATTGGGAAGCTACACGAGTCACTCTGCAGAGATACGCACATGCGGTGACAGCCGCCCCGCGTGCGGCCGCACCCTCACATCCGCGGTGGGCACAGGTGGCAATGGACTTCGGGCCGACCGGCCTTGTATCTGCCGGTACGCCTCTCGCCGACGGCACTGAGCTCGTCAGCACCATCGACCTGGTCGACCATCGGATCGTGATCACGGCCGGTGATACGACCGACTCGATCGACATGACCCCAGGACCGTCGCCCAAGTCGGTAGGTGAAGCCGTACTGGCGGTCGCCTCCGCCCACGGGTCGTCGATCGAGGCGGACCCTGCTCGCTATGAGGACGACTCGTCACAGGACTATGACAAGGGTGCGGCATCAGCGTTCCTGTCGGCTGCAACGTCTGTTGTAGCCGCGTTCAACACCATCAACGAGTCTGTCGAAGGCGAGATCACCGGACCACATCTGTGGCCTCATGGATTCGACATCGCGACCGAGTGGTATAGCTCGAAGCTCGTCGACTACGAAGGGACCCCGACCAGCGCCCAGATCGCGATCGGTTGGTACCCGGCAGGCGACGCCTACTTCTACGCGAACCCGTGGCCATTCGACGACAGTTTCACCGAGGCCGACCTCCCAACCGGGGCCGTATGGAACACCGAGGGCTGGTACGGCGCAAAGCTCGATGTAGTGAACCTCGACCCTGCATCGGCGGATGCGACTGTGGTTTCGTTCGGGAAGACCGTGCACTCGACGGCACGGGATTCATTGGAGAACTAGCCGGGTACGCCGATCCTTCCCAGCGAAGGGTCGCGCCTTGTGGTAGACAGTGCCCATGGCATTTCCTGCACCCTTCTATCGGTGGAGGCCCCACCCATGGCACGGCCTCACCGCAGGTGATGACGCACCGGGGCGCGTCAACGCGTTCATCGAGATCACGCCATATGACGTCGTCAAATACGAGGTGGACAAAGAAACCGGCTACCTCAAGGTAGATCGCCCGCAGGCCGGGTCCTCGTCACCGCCGGTGCTCTACGGCTTCATCCCCCGAACCTTCTGCGGGCGCCGCGTTGCGGAACTCTGTGATGGCGTCGAGGAGTCCGACGGCGATCCGCTGGATATCTGCGTCATATCGGAACGGCCGATCGATCGCGTCGAGATTCTCATGGTTGCGCGAGTAGTCGGTGGGCTCCAGATGATCGATGGAGGAGAAGCCGACGACAAGATCGTCGCCGTGCTCGATGCGGATCCAGTATTTGCCGACGTGAGCGACATCTCGGACATTCATCCAACGCTCGTGACGCGGATGGAGCACTACTTCTTGTCCTACAAGTCGCTCCCCGGTGAGCCCGGCACAGTCTCGATTCCGTCGATCTACGGTGCCGAGCACGCACATGCTGTGGTGATCGCAGCGATGGACGACTACGGAGATACCTTTGGTGATCGCTGACGGATCCTTGGACGCGGAAAACGTGTTCAGACCGCTCACGGTTGAGGAAGTCGCGCAACGCGTTCGCTCCGGGTCGGTGAACGTCGTCGAGGCAACAGAATCCCGATCCGTTGCCAGCATCCTGCGTGCGAACGTGCTCACACGTTTCAACGCGATCATCGCGGTTCTCCTCGTCGTGATCCTCATCTTCGGTCATCCGGCCGACGCGATGTTCGGTGTGGTCATGGTCGCGAACGCGCTCATCGGCATCGTGCAGGAGTTACGAGCGAAGGCGACACTCGACAAGTTGACGGTTCTGGTCGCTCCGGTGGCCACTGTTCGTAGAGCCACCGGCGACGTTGAGATTCCCGCCGCCCAGATCGTCATCGACGACGTACTCGTGGTCGGCAGAGGCCAGCAGATCCCGGTTGACGGCACCATCATTTCGAGCGAAGGGTTGGAGGTCTCTGAGGCGTTGCTCACCGGGGAGGCGGATCCGATGTCGAAACCCCGCGGTGCGCGAGTGATGAGCGGGAGCTTCGTCGTTTCCGGAAGCGGGATCGTCGGTGTGACGGCAGTCGGCGCCGATGCCTACGCCAACAAGCTCGCTGCAGAGGCGAAGCGGTTCACGCTGTCTACCAGTGAGCTTCGAACTTCGATCAATCAGATCCTCAGAATCGTCACATGGCTCATCGTTCCAACGTCGGCG
>BTQS01000101.1:0-6379 GCA_036985995.1 Acidimicrobiia bacterium | reverse complement strand
TCACAGCGAGTACCGTATTCCCATGCCTTTGGATCGCGACAAGGCGACGGCGTTCGTCGAACAGGTCACACGTTTCGCAGCGGGAGCGACCACGATTGGTCTCCTCGCGATCGCCGATCGGACGGGTCTTCTCCAATCCATGAACGGAGCGGAGCCCCGCACGGCAACCGAAACGGCACTGCGTGCCGGCACCGACGAGCGCTACACCCGCGAGATCCTGTCCGGCCTGGTTGCGGCTGGTGTCGTGGACTACGACGCCGCGGACAAGACCTTCCTCCTTCCCGACGAGCATGCAGCGGTGGTGGCAGACGATCGCTCTCCGTATTCCATGTCCGGATGGTTCGACATGATCCCCGAGGCGATCACACACCTCGACGAGATCGCCGAAGCGACCCGGTCCGGGGGTGGCGTTTCCTTCGAGGAGTTCAGCGAGCGGATGACGATCGGCATCGACCGGGCGAACGGTCCGTCGATGACGTTTCTGTTGACTCGCCGGTGGCTTGCGGCGATGCCCGATGTCGTCGAGAAACTGGAACAGGGCGCACTGGTCGCTGATATCGGCTGCGGTTCCGGTGCCGCGATCGCTGCCATGGCCCACGCCTACCCCAACAGTGAGTTCATCGGATACGACATCGATGAGCTATCGATCGAGCGTGCGAAGCTTCGCACGCAGGACCTCGACAACGCTCGTTTCGAATGCCGTGGATGGGATGCGCTGCCTGATCGTGCCCCGTTCGACCTCATCACCACATTCGATGTGGTCCACGATCTCGCGTCGCCGCACGACGCCGTCGCGGCGATACGCAGCAGCATCCACAACGACGGAACGTATTTCTTGATGGAGCCCCGATGTTCCCCCGCCCTCGAGGACAACCTCAACGAACGAGCTGCGCTGCTCTATGGGGTCTCGACGTTCTATTGCCTGACACAGTCGCTCGCACGAGGTGGAGCTGGGCTCGGAGCGGCGTGGGGCCCTTACCAGGCTGAACAATTGTGTCGTTCCGCCGGCTTCTCGGCCTTTGAGGAACTCCCGATCGACAACCCCTTCAGCTCCTTTTACCGGGTGACACCATGACCGCGCGCACCGCGCACCTCCGAGGGAGATGACCCGTCGGTCAGTGACCGGGACATCGCCGATGTTGCGCACACTCACACGCACATTGGTGGACAGCGACAGATTCGTCGGATCATCGCCCCAATCGGGTGAGCTATCGAGCCTCACGGGTACTTTGCCGTTTGCGCCACGCAACCGGTCACGCGGCGGTATATTGCTCACCTATAGTCTAAGGAACGTCCCGTGCGACTAGAAATGACCAAGAAGTCGGACCTCGCGTTGAAGTCGCTGAGATGCATCGGCGATTCCGAGGGTGAGGTTGTTGCAGGGAAGTGGCTTGCGGACAAGCTCGCGATCACAACGCACTATCTGCCTCAAGTCATCTCGCCTCTCGTCAAGGCCGGATGGGTGACGTCCACGCCTGGGCCGAGGGGTGGATACCGACTCCTCGTCGAGTTGAAGGACATCAGTGTGCTCGAGGTCATCGAATCGATCGAGGGACGGATCGAGGACCAGGGCTGCGTCCAGCGTGGGATCCCATGCCCTGAAAACGACCTGTGCGCTCTCCACGCACCATGGCAAAAGGCCAGAGACGCCATGCTCAAGGAGCTCGCGGCGGCCACGGTCGAAGACAACGTCCGACCGTGCAAGGACATTTAGTGCCCCGCGACTAGAAGTCCGGTCAACCGCGCAGACCGAAGGTTCGCGTCGACCGTCATCTGTCGGCTGTCATCTTTCGAACGCAGCAGGGCCAAAGACACCCTATATCCGGAAGGCGTTCTTATCCTTGCGCGGCAATGAACACGACATCATCCCACCTCCCTATCTGCGTTCATTGCGGAACACCTCGTCCGGCAGACGAGACCCTGTGCCCTACCTGCGGAAAGCCATGGATCGACACGTCGATCGAGGAGGCATCCGCCCCGACGCCACCAGCAGCCACGGTGGTTGATGCAGAAGCGGGGCGTTCTCCAGTACCACCGGTAGTGCCACCACCGCCGCTCGACGACGACACGGGAGAGTTCTCCTTCGACGACTGGACCATGCCACCGGAGCGGCACCGCAGCGTCATGGTCTGGCTGGCACCGCTCCTGATCCTGGTCGTTGCTGCCGGGCTATGGGCAGTCGTCTTCCTCGATGCAGGCTCTGTGCCCTCAACGACAACGGTTGCCGCATCTGGCAACACATTGCCGCCGGTCACGACTTCGACGTCATCGCCGCAGACCTCGACCTCAACGCAGCCGATCACGACGACGTCGACGTCTGCTCCAGCAGCTGCTTTATTTCCCCCCCCTTCGGCCTGGCCACCTCAGGGCTCGCCCGTCGATCCGTCTGAGCTGATGCTGAAAGCAGCGGGCATAGGCCCCATCGACATCGGAGCTCCAATCGGAGAAGCGGCGGGTATTCTCACTGCTAGCTTCGGCGAGGCCGAGGCGGCTGGGATCGACGGTCTGTGCCCGCCCGACGAGTCATACTGGCTCCAGTGGGGCCAACTGACAGCCATCTTCGACGGCTCTGGTGCTGATTCGAAGTTCGTCTCCTACCGGTATGAAGAAGCCGACGCACCAAACTCAGATCTGGGACTCACGACGCTTTCGGGAATAGCGCTTGGCGACACCGTCGCTGACCTACAGAGCACCTATACCTTCTACACGATTTCGTTCGAGCTCATCGCTTCCAAGGACCACTTTCGCCTCAGCGACGGCGGCGAGTTGCTGTTATGGGGTCCGGTGACGAACACTGAACCCACCGGAGTGGTCGAAGGCATATACTCACCAAGCCCATGCCAACCCTCGTCGTAGAGACGATGCCGATACCGGTGACGCGAAGTACCATAATGAGTCTTCCGCAGCAGTCCGATCTAGTGGGGGATTCTTGAAAGACGTACCAGCCGATCAACGAGGCGCGAGCGGTTCGCACCGCCTATTGAGCGTGGAGAACATGGTGTCCGTTGTCACCGGGTTCGTCGCGTTCGGGCTCTTGCTGTCGTTGATGAACACGAATATCGGCGTCGTGCTGGCTGCCATCGGTGCCGGCATCAGCTCCGGCACCGTGTGGTTTCTCGTTGCCAAGGCACGATCAGGTCTCGATCTCAGATCCGCTCTCGAGGGGCTGCCCATGCTGGGGTCAATTCCCCCGGATGAGTCCGGACCTGCTCCAGCACTCACGGAATCCGATACGGCGCATCGATACACCGGCCTGCTCCGTGAGATCGAAGGACGAACGACAGGCAGAGTCCTGCTCGTGAGCTCACCTGCCCCCGGGCAGGGCGCGTCAACGGTATCGCTCAACCTCGCGATCGCCGCATCGAGGGCGGGAAGACGGGTCATGCTCATCGACGCTGACGCGTCACCACACGGTCTCGGACGATTCCTCTCGAGTGGCACCACACCCGGATTGTCAGATGTCGCGTCTGGCTCTGCAACCTTGAGCGAGGCAACCCGAATGTGGACGCTCGACGATGGCACCCGCTTCCCCATGCTTCCATCCGGAGAAGGCGTTTCCGACGCGAGCGCACTGTCGGGTCTTCTCATCGCCGACGCTCTCGACAGCGTTTCCGAGCGTGCAGATCTCATCTTGATCGACGTACCGCCGATCCTGTGGTCTGATGCAACGCCGGAACTCGGCCGCCATGCCGACGGCACGATCCTGGTTCTCTCCGACAGCACAGACGCCCAGCTCGTCGCCAACGCGAACGCCAACCTCGAAGCAGCCGGCGCACCCGTCGTAGGGTATGTGCGCAACCGGTCGGATGGAAGGGCGACACTCTCACCCGCGTGGCGCCGGTCCGGATCACTACGAGCCGCGACCATGGTGCTCGGATTGTTGCTCCTGTACGGCCTGTTCACGGGGTTCAACCTCTGGAACTCGTGGCGGAGCGTGGAGACGGAGACGTTTTCGCCGGAGGCTGTTCAGGCACTCGCTGCCGATGACGCACAGGCAGTAGATCCGCCCGCCGCAGACGATGAGGTCGATGCTGCAGACGCCAAGGACGCCGAGGACAACACGCCGAACACGACGGCGCCCGAACAGGCATTTGACACGTTCCTACTCATTGGAAGTGACCAGGTTTCCGGAGCCGCAGATGTGATCCTGTACCTCGTGCTTCCAACCAACAGCGCCGACCCGTTCATGGTGTCCCTGCCACGAGACTTGTACGTCAACAACCCGTGTACCGGTGGCCAGGGGCGCATCAATACGTTGATACGCGGATGCGCTTCCAAGGACATCAACGGTCCATCCCTGCTTTCCTACCAGGTAGGTCAGTTCACAGGTATCGAGGTCGATCATTTCGCCATGTTCGACTTCGATGGTTTCGAAGACATCATCGATGCGGTCGGGGGTGTCGAGATCTGCATCGACTACGAGGTTCGGGACGAGAAGGCACAGCTCTCACTCCCACAAGGTTGTACGAACGCAAGCGGTGCGCAGGCGCTGGCATGGGTACGCTCGCGAAAAACGCAGCAAAAGGTCAATGGTACGTGGCGGTCCGTGCCCGGTGCCGGAGACCTGCAACGGAATCAGCATCAACAGGATGTGATCCTCGAGCTGTTCAAGAACCTGAAGCAGTTCGACTCTCCAACCGAGCTCACGGCGACAGTCGCGAGCCTCGCCGACACGTTTGTCCTAGACGACAGACTTGGTCTGACGGACGCGGTGAACCTTGCGTGGAGCATGCGAAACATCGATCTTGGGACCATCAAGCGGCTCGAGATTCCGGTGCGACTCACACGGTCCAAGACAGGACAATCCATCCTCGTTGCGACTGCACCATTCGATGAGATTCTCATCAAGGCATATGGCGGAAGTCTCCCGAATGAGGATCCTGTCGTTCAAGAGGCATCGACCCAGGGCGAGTAGGCCGTACAATGGATCGACCATCAACCAGGAACCGATCATGAGCGACCCACAGGAACCATACGCGAACCCCCCGGGTTGGACCGATCCGTATGAAGATCTGACGGATCTATCAGGCGATGATCCTCTGCCGCAGATGGAGCCACCGACGACGCCGCCGGCGCAGCCTCCTGGTTCACCACTGCTCACAGGCCTCATCATCGGTCTCTTGCTCGTGGCTTTGTCTGTTGCCGTATTCCAGTTGCTGAGGCCTGAAGACGATGGGACTGCTATCGAGGCAACAACGACCACTGCTCCCGCGGGTACAACGACCACTGCTCCCGCGGGTGCAACGACCACTGCTCCCGCGGGTGGAACGACCACCACGCCTCCAAACATTGATCCCTATCCGCCCGTGGATCCTCCGATCCCGGTCGAGAAACTGAAGATGAAGGCGAACGGCCTTCGAGTCAACGACAATGACATCAAGGACATCGTCTTCGGAGCGACCGCCGATGAAGCCATCGGCAGGCTGGTGGCGAGTTTCGGTGATCCGACGCAGGACACGGGCTGGCAGGTGTCGACGAACCAGTATGGAGTCTGTGCTGACGACCTGGAGCGCGTGGTGTTCTTCGGGCCGTTCGCGGCGATCGCGACGAAGGCCGGCGGCCAAGAGATATTCAACGGGTTCCGGAATGACCTCACGTTCGGTGATCTCACCAACCCGGCTGCAAACCTCGAAACGCTCAGCGGCCTCAAGATCGGGGACAAGGTCTCGACTCTCAAGGAGATCTACGGGGGCGAGAAGGTCGAGTTCTCCACGGATCCGAAACTCGGAGACATCTATCAGGTGATCGGCTTGTCCTCAGGGAACTTGCTCCTCTGGGGGCCGGTCGAGGGCAGCTCGGACGATGACAGAGTCATCGGCATCTACGCGTCGGATGTGTGTGGCCGGTAGGGCCATGTTGGATCTCACGATGCGGGTACACTCGTCGCCATGAAGCCCAGCTACGGTACATCGCTCATCATCGGAGCTGTGACAGGCCTCATCGTCGCGATCGCACTTTTCCTCTTCATTGCGTCGCTCGGCGCGGTTTCGGCGCTGAGACCGGCGATCGAAACTGAAACTGCCACTCCGGTGTTCTCCATCTCGGCATCCGCACTCTGGTCGATGACGATGATCGGCGGTCTTGCGGGTGGGGCGCTTCTCGCGACTATCACCAAAGGGATCGCCAGGGTCATCGATCCCGCTTCACCTTCGGTGTCACTACTGATCATCGCACCACTCGGCGCGGTCGTCGGCGCAGTCGTCGGCATGGTGGTCTTCCCGCTCGGTGTGACCGTGTTGGGAACGATCGCGGAGGGCACCGCCACCATCACGGTTGTAGGGATGACCATCCTCACGTGCATCAGCGGTTTGGTCGGTGGCGCAACGATCGTATGGCTGTCCTACCTCCTCGCCCGTCCACCCGTGTACGAGGACGATCC
>BTQS01000100.1:0-6548 GCA_036985995.1 Acidimicrobiia bacterium | reverse complement strand
CTGAACGCTCGGTGAACCAGTAGAGAGGAACAAGCAGAACCGAGTAGCCGGGGGAGTACGAGAACGAGCCGTCGAACGTGGGAGACGCGCCGCCTGCGAGGAACCGGGCGTTGCCCAAGTATCCGAGCGCGTCACTGTAGAGGACGGGTCCCTGGTTCCCGATCAAGGCTACGAGGTGCACTGTCGCGACGCTTGTGACGACGAACGCAACAACAACCCACCATCGGGCACGAGAACGAGACGAGTTCAGGTCGTCGCCGGAACCGGTGTCTGTCTCGGCAGCTTTCATTGTGTGGCTGAGGTCCCGTTCTCGGCGAAGGTGACACGGGCATGGTACCTCGTGGCCTGTTTCGGCCCTGCCCGCCGTCGTTAGAGACGGGAGAGGAAGCGATCGAGAGCGTCGTCGTTTCCGCGTTCGGCGATCCGGCACTCGCCCCGGACGGCGGCGACTTCATGATCCCGATCGAGGAGTGTCGCCCCGTTTGCGATGTCGCTGTAAGCGACCGGATCGTTTGCGACGAGCAAGCCGGCGGGACCTATGAGGTTCGCAGCGGCACGCACCTTCGGTGAGTAGGCGACGATGACGGTCGGACGAGAAGCCATGATCGCCGACACGACGGCGTGGTATCTCATCGCGACGACGAGTCGGCTGCGGGCAACCTCCTCGAACACCGAATCCACAGTGGCGACGGCGGTGCTGACCCTGGCGGTCATCCGCTCGGCGATGAGGTCGTGGTAGCGGACGTCTCGTTCGGCCTCGAAGCTGAGGAGATGGACCGGGAGCGACGTGCGTTGGGAGAGGTCGTCGAGCGCTTTTGCCGCGGCGAACACGCGGTCGTTGGGTGCGAGAGACCGCAGGTCGGACCGCCTTGCGGGAACGATGCCGCCCCCTCCGGAGAACGGTCGGAACGAGGCGACGATGCGATCACTCGGCTCGGCCTCAGCGATCGGCAGACCATATGCGAGGTCTGCCGTCACGGTTACATCTGCCAGACCGATCTCGGTAGCCAACGCCGCAGACTCCTCGTCGCGCACGGTGATCGGCGTTGAGCCGAGCGCAACCCGGACCAGGCGCCGATTCAGCTTCGAGTTCAGCGGGCCAACCCCGAGACCGATCCCGAGGATCGGTTTGCGGGCCATCTTCGCAGCGAAGATGCGGTGCAGATGGGCGGGTAGGTTCCAGATCGACGTCTCGTCCTGGAGCAGGCCCCCCGGGCCGAGAACGACTCCGTCACATCGCGCTATCGCGCGAAAGACATCAGGGAAGTCATACCAGCCGACGGCATCGACACCGTGAAGCCGACAGGTCTCGTCGGGATTGGTCGACATCACCTGAACCTGCACGTCTCGTCGATGGAGCTTCTGAGCGAGGGAGCGAAAGATGAGCTCGTCTCCGACGTTGGCCGCTCCGACCCAACCTGAGACGAGGATGCGAGGCATGGTATGTGGGGCTTTCTTCAGGGCCCGGCGATGCCGGTTGTCGAGCGGAACGGATACGGCCGAACGATGCCGGCTGGTGACAGCCTATCCATGCCGGGATCGTGTCGGCGCTGTCGTCACCACAGGATGTTGCGAGCGGAAGGTTTCGATCGATGCTTCCCGACGTCATCATCCGCCCGAAGACGTCCGGGTCAGCTTGTACACCTGGAGTTCGAGAGTCGTCGAGACGTAACGTTGCTCACTTGCCGTCTTGTCGCGCTCCCATGGGAGGCGCTCGATCGTCACATTCACCGCACCGGCCTCGCTCATCTCCCAGCCGTTGGCGGCGAGCACGGTACCGTCGGGCACAGCTTCGAGATCGGTGATCAGGTACACGGTATCGGTGTCCAACATGGTGAGGATGTCGACGAGCCCGATGTCGGTCGGTTGGAGATCAGGTTCCCGTGGCTCATCGTTGGCCACCAGCCGGCGGCCGAAGGTTTCAGCGAGCGGCAACGCGATGAGCCGTGACGTGTTCACCCAGAACCAACCCTCGGGAAGGTTGTTGGAACCGATGTAGATGATCGGAGCGTTCGGCGGATCTGAGGTGAGTCGGTCGAGTTCGGCGATCGTCTCGTACGAGTCTTTGAACATCGTGCCCGAAGCCACTGTGACATTCGGTCCCAGAGCTTCGACTCCGACGAGGGCCATGACGAAGACGGCAGCGGCTACCGGAGCGAGGCGGCGCCACCGCTGCGCATGGACGAATCTCCCTGCTCCGGCTATCAGGAGTTCGAGAGGCCAGAGCGCAAGAACCACGGCGATCGGGAAAACCTCACTTACGTAGTAGCGCTGCCAGTACAGGAAATATGGGGCGGCCTCGTTGACGGGAAGACCGAGTCGAACAGCCTGGAGACCGGCAAAGGCGACGGCCGCTACGGTCGCGATCCAGTACACGACCCAACGCTCGGGAGGCATCCGATGACGCGCGAAGGCGCCCATGACGACCCCGGCGATAGCGAGCACAAGGAGCACCGGGCCGAGGATCAGTATCTTGCCGCCCGGTGACGTGTAGTTCCCGGACAGTGCACGCACGGCGATGAACACGAAGACACCGGCGAGAAGGCCCAATGGCAGATACGTCGAGAGCCACCGTGCCAGGTTCTGCCGGTCGGAGATCCAGCGTGCCGCCACGATCAAGCCCCAAACGGCCGCCCCGAGAATGATCCCGACCGCGATGGCGACCAGCGGGTCGCGAAGCCGAGCAACGGCCCGGATCATCGAATCGGGGAAAAAGAGGCCGAGTTGAAATTCGACGAAATACGGAAAGTTGAACGTGATGTCGTAGAAGAACCCCACGATCGATGCTGCGAAGAACGCCCAGATGAACCGGGTCGTGGTCTTCAGGGCTTCTTTGTCGATGAGCATGATCGCGGTGATGCTTGCAAGGACGACGATGGGAGCGAGCAGCATCGCATTGGCCCGCGCTATGGCGAGGAGAAACCCGAAGCTTCCAGCAGCTACGGCCGCCGCGGTGGAACGCTCGGTGATCGCGGCGGCCAGGACTACCAGCATGCCCGTCAAGAGAACGGCGGAAAGCATCTCTGAGGCGGGGAACTCGGAGAACCACACCGGCACGATGTGGAACGAAGCGATGAAGGCCGCGACCACTGTGGCCCATGGAGGAAAACCGAGACGGTGCGAGATGGCGGCGATACCTATCACGAGCAGCAACCCGAGGAGGGGCATAGCGTCGACCGTGTGGATGCTTCCGAAGATCAGACTCGGCACGGACAACGCCGCGGGGAAGAGGTTGAGGAACCATTCACCGAAGGAGCCTCCCGCTGCGACCGAATTGGCACGATTGACGTATTCGCCGAAATCGGCGGTTTGGTAGATGAAGTAGATCGGATCCGTGCGGAGGAACATCCCTGCGGTGACGACGATGCCTAACACTGCGCCGGCGGGCGTGAACTTCGGGCGGCGAATCGTTGGGCGGGTCACCAGCGCGCCCAACCACAGCCCGGCACTTACGGCCGCCAACACGACGACAAAGATCGGCGTCGTGTATGCGTCGAGATGCACAAGGCCGACAACGATCACCAGCACGATCCCGAGACCGAGGAACAGCCCGAGCGCGATGGTCGGTGCGATGTGCAGCGTCCGTCTGCGGCCCATCAGGATCGCGGCCGGGATCCCTGGGATCGCCAACGCCACGGCGAGCGCAGCGACGACGCCGAGGGTGATCAGTGTGGACATGCTCGCACCGGTGCTAGTGGATGCATCAGGTTAGGGAGCCACGTGGACAGAGGCCCGGCGGGTGGTGCCGGGCGATCTGCCCGTGCTTGGGAGCCGGACCCTTTCGATACAGTGCTGCGTGTGCTTCTGTCCCCCTTTGAAGGGGGACGGCAGAGGAGCGTCAGCGACGATGCAGGGGGATTGCGAAGCCAACGAGGCTCCCAGCCGCTCCGGGCTCGCAGACCCCCCTTGCTCGCAAGCTCGCTTGTCCCCCCTAAAGGGAGGACCGATTTCATGTGGGGCCTGTCCTCCTAACCGGGGATTGAGACTCAAAGCGAGAGCTCACCCGGTGCCCAGGCCAACGGCTTCGAGCAGTCGGACGGCTGCTGCGTCGAAACCGCGCTCCTCTATATAGGTGTACGCATTGGCGCCGAGGCTCGACCGCGAAGTTGCATCGGATGTCAGTTCTTGTATGGCAGCGGCTACTGCCGGTGCGTCTGCGTCGGATGCGACCTTGTGGACTACGTCGTCCGGAAGATCGGCGGCAGGTCCGAGTGCCGTGACGATCGTCGGGGTCCCGAAGCGGAGACAGTCACCGATCGCCGCCGACACCTCCCCGTTGGTGGCGCGGCGCAACTGCACGGCAACGTCGGTGCGTCGGAGCCAGGATGCGTATTCGTCGGGATCGATCCGCGAGGTCACGACGACGCGATCTGTCAGACCCTTGTCCTTGATCATTCCTTCGATGACGGGAGCGAACTCGACTGCGACCTGACCGACGATCGCAAGTTGCAGATCCGGGTTTTGAGCGGCGAGCAGTGAGAACGCTTCAACGATGAGGTCGGTCGCTTTGATCTCGTGCTGATAGCCGAACGTTGCCAGCCACCGTACGTCTCCATCGGTTTGCGACGGCTCGGGTTCCGGATAGGCGAAACCGACGTCGACGATGTCACCTGCCCTGTCGGGACGTTGGAGCCTGGCGAGTTCCGCGGTGAAGGCACTGGTGGTGAGGACACGGTCGGCCCTGTCGATGAGGGGACCGAGCAGGTAGAGGCCCTCGTCGGCAGCCTCGCGGTACGTGAGCCACCCGACCTCGCCGAGCGTCGGTTCGACGCCCTCGTACTCCTGTCGGAGGAACCAGTGGAACCAGCCGGGTTCGTGTCCCTGGGCCCGGCCGTACCACTCGAAGAACCCGGTGAAACGGGCCTCGTGGATCATCACCGTCCCGTGCCTTTGGCCCATGAGATCGTATGCCTTGGAATGGTGGGAGCTGTTGCCCATGACGTAGATCACCTCGTCGTAGGTGAGTATGTCGTCTCGCGCAACGAGGCCCGGCCCGGAGATGAGGCTGACGTTGGGGGAGGTAGGAGTTGGCTGTGTCTCTGGGTCCTCAGCAACGAGGTCGACGTCCACGTACTCGGCGAGGGCGTGTGCCAGGCGCCACGAATAATCCGCGACGCCGGACTCCGCCGGTGGGACGGGCGTGACCATCGCAATCCGTGCACGACGACGGACTGGCTCCGTGTGAGGGCGGGGGACCAGGGCATCCATCGCTTCGATCGCACGGTCGGCGACCCCCCGCCAGTGAAAGTTCTCAGCGACGTAGGTGTGCTGGAGGTCACGACGTAGATGCGCGTCCGGCATGTCGAGGGCGGCGGTGATACAGCGGGCGATGTCGGCCGGGTCGTTCGGGTCGAATCGAAGGTCAGGGTCCGTGACCAGCTCGACCATGGACGACGAATCGGAGGCGATGGCGAGCGTCCCTGAGAGCACCGCCTCAGCGATGGGGAGACCGAAACCTTCGTATATGGATGGGAACACAAACAGGTCGGCGCTTTGATACAGAATCGCAAGGGTTGCATCCGGCACGAAGCCGGTGAGCAAGACATCATCCTCGATGCCCAGGGCACGGGCGTGGTTCATGAGGGCGTCACGTTCGCTCTCAAGGACGCGGCACACGATCACGAGCTGCCGCTTTCCGCGTATGCGGTCGGGGAGAAGTGCGTACGCCTCGAGAAGGCCTGGGAGGTTCTTGCGGAAGTCGATGCCACCGGTGTACATCAGGAACCCCGGTCGCAGACCCTCGACCAGTTCACGAGCTTGCGTCATGGCTTGCGTTGGATTCTCCGGTGGGAAGAAGTGGTCGGAGACTCCCGTGCAGATGTTCGTGACGCGATGTGGCGGGAACCCCAGGTGCTCGAGTGCGTCCTCAGCGGTGGCTTGTGAGATGCACAGGACGAGGTCTGCCTGTTTCACGAACTCGAGACGCGCCCAATGGATGGCTTGCCAGATCGGGTCGGCGAGGTAGTGGTCGGGAAAGAGCGTCGGGATGAGGTCGTAGAGCGTGACGACCGTATCGACGCAGGGGTCCCGTGCCCATCTCGGCCAGATCTCATCGAGTGTGAGGTCCAGTTCGAACGGCGACGTGACGTAGTAAATGTCGGGTGGGGCACCATCGACGACGGGGGGCTGTGCCGAGTGTGTCTGCACCAACCCTGTGCCGAGGAAGCGTTCGATCTCCGGTGGGATGCCACGGTTGGGATTGATCAGCAACGAATGGACTCGATCCCGATGACGCTCGACAATCGCTGTGACGAGTTCGAGCACGTAGCGTCCGATGCCGCGGCGTCGCGACGAGTAACCCTGTAGGGGTTGGAGATCGATCGCGATGCGTCGGTGGTCAGGCATCCGGGTGTGCGGTGATGAGCGCTACCTGGCGCGTCACGGGCGGGTCCGCAGTGGGCGCCGGTTCGGGGTTCTCATCGGCGATGGCCCAGCCCTGTGCGGCGGGTACCGCTACGCGGAACGTGTCGATCACCCATCCCTCGAGGAGCGCATCGAGGTCTTCGCGGTTGTACATGCGTTGAACAGACGTGACCTCGGTCTCTCCG
>BTQS01000099.1:0-6557 GCA_036985995.1 Acidimicrobiia bacterium | reverse complement strand
GCAGTCGCGAAGGGAACCTCCGCCCCTTCGAACAGGTCCTCCGCGAGCGCGAGCACCGACAACGTGAAGCTCGCTGAGGCAGCGGCCGCTGCGTGGTACAACGGCTTCGCTGCATCGTCGAGGTCGAAGACACGACAGCCGATGGAGGTTGCCAGTGAAACCAGTAGCCCGTGGAGCGGTTCGCCTGCGGTGAGCCCGACCCAGGAACCAGGCAACTGCTCGGCGCCCGCCATGGCGTTGGGCAACGTCTGGAGCGGATGAAAAGATCCTGTCTGCGCACCGGTTGCTGCGATCGGATCGAGGGCGTCAACGGTGACCGCTCCCGACACATGCACGCTGGCAACGGGTTCCGTGTCACCTGCAAGTTGTTGGGCAACAGCACCTATCGCGTCGTCGGATACGGCGATAACGCGTAGATCCGGAATCCCTGATGCGACTTGAATCAACGCCGCGAGCGCGTCCACGTTCGATTGTGTTCGACCGTCGATGGATACGATGGCGTGGCCGGCGTTGCTGAAGGCGAGACCGAGAGCGCCTGCTGCCCGGCCGGTACCGTGGAGTGCGATGTTCACAAGGCTCCGATCCTTGGTCGGGTATCGGTCCGTCGTCCCAAGGTTAGCCCCACCCAACCCCACCTACTCCGTTGGGCTGTCTGACGAGGTTCTGCGAATGGCCGATCGCACGGTACTCACCGTCGGTGCCCCAGAGACGAACCGTTCCCGCCACGGACGACCTCGTCCGGTGGTCGATAACAGCCTCTGCCAGGTGGTACAGATCATCGGTATCGGGGCGGGCGAACCGGACCGTGAACTCGGTCGTTGGCGTCGGGATCAGCGGCCCGTCTGGCAGCAGGCCCATATCTAACATCGTTGCCGGCCAGATGGTTGCGTCGATCGGCATCAGCATCGAGGCCGCGGTCAGATATGGATCGCCTGAGCCAACGGCGACGTTCGGACTCCAGATGCGCACAGCGGAGCTGGTTCCGCCGGCGAGATCCGGGACCGACCAGTTCTCGAACGGCCCCCAGTTGAGTGCTGAAGCACCGACACCCATGCCGAGGTTCTCGATGAGTCGACCTATAGGCACCGCGGTCTCGATGCCGCCGACGTCGGGTGCGATGGGGAACGACGTGACCTGGGGCAGTTCAGCAACAACGGTGATAGTCGTGTGACCTATGCCTTTGCCGTCGACGGCGAGCGACACCGTTGCATCAACCGACCGATCCGACCGTCGATCTACGTGGATGTGGGCCGTTCCGCCAGTTCCAATCGGAACGCCGTGAAGGAACCGGTGCGTGAGCGATACCGGGAACATACCTCCAGCGATATCTCGCGTCGCGAGCAAGGAGACGGCGCTCAGGTAGGCCCCAAACATCTGTCCCATGCTGTTGGCCCAATCTGGATGTGATTCGAAGACGTATCCCTCACCCTCTCGCGCCAGCGCGATCGCTTCCTCGAGGCCAACGAGCCAGCGACCTTCGGTTGCATGCAACGGTCCCGTCCGTCTGGTGATCGGCTGGTCTGCCACGCTCGGTAGGGCCGCGGCATACGGACCGATCGCATCACAAAGCGTCGGGTCGATGTCGGTGAGCGGAGCAAGGACGAAACGCCGATTGCGGATCTCTCGATGCGGCACCGTCAGGCGCGGGAGGTCGATCGTTGCCCCGTCGTACAGCAGGATGTCGAGATCGAGTGTCCGAGGGCCCCAACGGACATCGCGGACCCTGCCTTGCGTCCGTTCGATGGCGAGCAACGCATCGAGAAGGTCTGCCGGCGCCAGATCCGTGTCCAGTGCGACGACCGCGTTGAGGTAAGCGCCCTGGTCTGTTCCGCCGACGGGATCGGTCTCGTACACGGGTGAGCCCGAGACGATCCTTCCGATACCGCTCAGACCGTCAAGCGCGGCATCGAGGTAGGCATGGCGATCCCCGAGATTCGACCCTATCCCGACGTATGCAAGTGTCACGGTCGCTCAGGATGCAGGGATGAGACGTCGCCCTTCGGGGCCGATCGCGCGTCCGAGGATTCGCTGGATCACGTCGGTGGCGAGGATGGGGTCTTCGAGCATGCCGGCATGAATCAGGTAGCCCGCGAGGAGACCCGCGAGGGTGTCATCGATGGTGTCCCTGTGCACGAGGACGACGGCACTTTCCGGTTCGAGGGCTGCCGCCAGAGCCTCGAACACGGGGAGTGCATCTTCGGGTTCGAGGTTTGGGTCGACGGGATGCGCGGAGAACGCGAGGCCTGCTGATTCGTATGCGTTCGAGTTCTGGCTGGCTCCGAGAAGACTCAGCACGGAATTGATCCCACGGTCCTGAAGCCAGATGATCTCTTCTTCACGTCGCACGCGGCGATGCTGAAACCCGTGGCCACCGATTCGCTCGGACACGGCGAGACGATCCTTGATCACCCAATGGAACCCTCGTGGTTCAAGTCCGGTCGATTTCTTGCTCATGTTCCTCCACAGGCACCATAGCGTCGGCCGTTAGCGCTACATCTACCGCAGTGCGAACATTGTGGACGCGAAGGATGGAGACACCTTGAGCAACGGCGAGAGCGACAGTCGCTGCTGTCGCGCCGTCGCGCTCTTGGGGGACGGTCGCTCGCCGCACCGGCTCGAGAATCGAACCTAGGAACCGTTTCCGGCTCGCACCCACCGTCACGGGATAGCCGAGCGCGACGAACCTGCCCAGGTGCGACATCAGCTCGATGTTATGGCCGAAGGTCTTCCCAAAGCCGATGCCGGGATCGACGGATATCGCCGAACCTTCGACACCGGCTGCAACCGCCAGGGCGGCACGCTGGTCTAGGAACGCAGCGACCTCACCGACGACATCGTCGTACGTTGGGTCTGACTGCATCGTCCGCGGGGTACCCAACATGTGCATCAGCACGACGCCGACGCCTCCGTCGGCGCATACGGCGGCCATGGCCGGATCGGCGAAAGCGGTGACGTCATTGACGATCGCTGCGCCCGCTTCGATACAACGGGCGGCGACCTGCGCTTTCGAGGTATCGACCGATACCGTCACTCCTTCGGCTGCGAGTCCTTCGACGACCGGCACCACCCTGTCGATCTCGAGATCTGCCGGGACGGCCACACCTCCCGGTCTCGTGGACTCGCCTCCGACATCGACGATGCGAGCACCGTCTTGCACCATCTGCAACCCTATCGCGATCGCGGTATCGGGGTCGAGATGTTCACCACCGTCTGAAAACGAATCGGGCGTCGTGTTGAGAATGCCCATCACCGCGGGGGTCTCGAGCGGCAGTTGCCTGCCCCGGACCGACCAGGGGGTCCTTTTCACGTCGCTATGGCAGCCCGTCGGTACGTGCCGCGTAACCACGAGTGATCGACGTCACACCGTCGGGAGGCTTCAGGCGAATCCTGCCGTCCTCAGCGTGCTCCCATTTCGGGACGTCGTGGAAGATCTCTGCGACTTCCTTCGCGCCGACCGATTCCTTGTCCAAAAGGGCGTCGGCGATGCGATGTAACGCTGCCTCGTGGGCCATGAGGATCGTACGAGCCTCGTCGTGTGCTTGCGTGATGAGGAATCGAATCTCTTCGTCGACAGCGGACGCGACCTCGTTGGAGAGGTCCTGGTTCTTGGAATAATCGCGACCGAGGAACACTTCGGCGTCCGGCTTTCCGTACTGCAATGGCCCGAGCTTGTCGCTCATGCCGTACTCCATCACCATCTTGCGGGCGATCGACGTTGCCTTTTCGATGTCGTTCGAAGCACCCGTGGTGGGATCGATGAAAATCAACTCCTCGGCGGTGCGCCCACCGAGCAACATCGCCAACTGGTCGATGAGTTCCGAGCGGCGTACGTAGTACTTGTCCTCGAGCGGGAGCGCCATCGTGTACCCGCCTGCACGGCCGCGAGGGATGATCGTGACCTTGTGGATCGGGTCGGCATTCGGCAAGGCGTAGCCGACGAGCGCGTGTCCGCCCTCGTGATAGGCCGTGATCTTCTTCTCGGCATCGGACATGATCCTCGACTTGCGTTCCGGGCCGGCGATGACGCGCTCGATAGCCTCTTCGAGAGCCTTCATCGGGATCTCGTCGTATCCGTTTCGGGCAGACAGCAGCGCTGCCTCGTTGATGAGATTGGCCAGATCGGCGCCTGTGAACCCCGGCGTTTGGCGTGCGAGCACGTCGAGATCTGCGTCGTTGGCGATCGGCTTGCCCTTCGCGTGCACCTTGAGGATCTGCTGGCGTCCCCTGAGGTCCGGCCTATCGACGACTACCTGGCGGTCGAAACGTCCGGGACGCAGCAACGCAGGATCGAGGATATCTGGACGGTTCGTGGATGCGATGACGATCACGCCGGACTTGACGTCGAAGCCGTCGAGTTCCACGAGCAACTGGTTCAGCGTCTGCTCACGTTCGTCGTGGCCTCCGCCGAGACCGGCGCCGCGGTGCCGACCGACGGCATCGATCTCGTCGATGAACACGATCGCAGGGGCGTTCTGCTTCGCCTGGTCGAACAGGTCGCGTACCCGGGATGCACCGACGCCCACGAACATCTCGACGAAGTCGGAACCAGAGATCGAGTAGAACGGCACATCGGCCTCACCTGCGACGGCGCGGGCGAGTAGCGTCTTCCCGGTGCCGGGAGGGCCGTAGAGGAGCACACCCTTCGGGATCTTCGCCCCCATCGCACGGAATTTCTGCGGATGGGCGAGGAATTCTTTGATCTCCTCGAGTTCCTCCACAGCCTCTGCGACGCCCGCGACATCGGAGAACGACACCTTCGGCGTGTCCTTGCTGACCAACTTGGCCTTGGACTTCCCGAACTGCATGACACGGTTCCCGCCGCCCTGCATCTGCATGATGATGAAGATGAACAACCCGAAGATGAGCAGATATGGAAGGATCGACGTTAGGAACCACTGGATGAGGGTCGGGTTCTCAGCGTCGACCCGGAACTCGATGCCAGCCTCCTGAAGCTGCGTAGTGATCTCGGGCGCGTACTCGGCTGGGTACCGGACGATGAAGTCGAACGTCTCGCTACCAGTTTCGATGGTGCCCGTCAGCTCGTTCGATCGGTCTCGAAGCAACACTTCACCCTTGATGTCACCCGATTCGAGATTCTTGGTGAACTCGTTGAGCGTGAGCTCGTTCGGCTCCGTCGCCTGGTTGAACATCACCTGGAACGCCATCACCACAACGAAGATGACAGCGAGATATACGAGAATTGTTCTCGCAGTGCGGTTCACGGTGCTCCTCTGAGGTTCTCGGGGACCTGAACACCAGTTCCAAGTCCAGTTAGTACATGGTACGCCGAACGTCTGTCAAGTTTGTCGGTGATCGCCCTCAGTCGACACCTTCTACTTCGGCAACATACGGCAGGTTTCTGTACTTTCCTTCGTAATCGAGGCCGTATCCGATCACGAACTTCGGAGGTATGCGGAACCCCTCGTACTTGATATCGAGCGGTGGCCGGTCCACACCATCTTTTATCAGAAGGGCGGCGAGTGACAGGCTTTGAGGCTTACGTACCTGCAGGTTCTTGATGAGGTATTGCAGTGTCAACCCGGTGTCGACGATGTCCTCGACGATGAGGACGTGACGACCGGCGATCTCCTGATCGAGGTCCTTGAGAATGCGGACGACACCGGAACTCCTCGTCGCAGACCCGTATGACGAAACCGCCATGAAGTCGAACTCCACGGGCAGGTCGATATGGCGCGCGAGATCCGCCATCACGACGAACGCCCCTTTGAGGATGCCGATGAGAAGCAGATCCTCCCCCCGATAGTCCCTGGTTATCGCTGCACCCATTTCGGTGAGCTTCTGGTCGATCTCCTCAGCAGAGATCAGCACCCTTCCGATCTTCACAAATGCACTTCCCGTTCGATGATGGTGACCGTGTTTCCGTTGCGAGCCTTCGCCCAGGACGCGGTTCGCACACCGTGGACAGCGGCAATCTTGCCACCAACAATGACCATGGGCCAACACGGGCGGGATGCGGCCGGCGCACCATGGTCGCGGAGCAGCTCCGTCACCGGCGTCGAGCCGGAGCCGATGTCGAGGCGATCTCCTTCACGTAGACCACGAACACCAAGCGGTCTGTCGCCAGATGTGGTTGCGACGACCGTGAACCGCCCTGCGGTACGGACGGGGGTCGGGTAGGTGGCACTGGACACGTGGTAGCGAACCCCGTTCCAGGAGAACGACGTTGCACCATCGAGTTCGATGGCGGCGTCGCATTCTTTGGTCGTGGCGGTACCGAGCACCACGAACGGCGGCTCGCTGCGTACCTCGAGGTGCCCTGAGACGAACGCTGTTTCACCGCTACGAGCCACCGTCAGTACCGTCTCAACGTCGCTCATGGACCCCGGATACACGTCGACGCATCGTCGAAGCGCGGATCTGATCGCCCGTGTCGCGACAGGCTTCGGTGCGCCGACAAGCGGCGGCGCGGCAATGGCGACCTCGCCGAGACCACCGATGACAGGGATCGATCCCGTGAGAGACACGAGCAGCTCGTCGTCGTCGTGCAGGAGACCACCCGTTCGAATGAGGTTGTTCACGATTCCCGGCGCGTAGCC
>BTQS01000098.1:0-6624 GCA_036985995.1 Acidimicrobiia bacterium | reverse complement strand
TCGACGACCTCGCACCCAACCATGTCCTCCACCCACCACTCGCCCTGCTCGAGTTCGCGGCGCTGGGACCGCTCGATCACGAACTGGCTGCCCACCAACGCCTCTGCCTCGTCGCGAGACTCGATGCCTTCGAGGTGTAGGAGGTAATCGTCGCCTGTCATTCGGAGGGAGCCGATGCGGAACGTCCCGCCAGGCGATTCGCCTGTCGTCAACATCATGCCCTCGACGAAACGCTCCGATGCGTCGTCGACAAGGCCACGAACGACAACATCCCCGCGGATGCCGTGCGCCTTGCGCACGTATCCGACAGGGATGTGATCAGTCTGACTGTGGTCGGATTGGGACGAACCCACGTCGGAACCGTGTCAGTCCAGGAAGTCGACCTCTACGGCGAGGCCCTCTTCGTCGCCTGCCGCGCCGGCGACGGTGCGGATTGCACGCGCAACCCTCCCCCGCTTTCCGATGACGCGACCCATGTCGCCCTTCGCCGTTCGTACCTCCGCGACGACCGCATCCGAACCATCCGTCACGACGTCGACCTCGATGGCGTCGGCATCATCAACGATCTCGGACACGACGTAGGTGACGACCTTCTCGACGATCTCACCCTGGCTCATGATTCGTCCGATTTCTCTGCGGTGTCGGTCTCTTCGCTACCAACAGTGTGGATGTCGCCTCTTGCGACTCTGAACTGAGTCCACGCACCGGAGATCTCGAGGAGCTTCTGAGCACGCTCGGTTGGTTGTGCACCCGTGCGGAGCCAGTGCAGCGCTCGTTCGTTGTCGATCTCTATGAGCGAGGGGTCTTGCCGCGGATCGTAGATCCCGAGCTGCTCGATGTACCTGCCGTCACGAGGCTTGCGCGAATCCATCACGACGACGCGATACGTCGGCTGCTTCTTCTTGCCAAGCCGCGTCAGGCGGATCTTGACTGCCATCAGGTCACCTCTTCTTGTGTTGGCGGGGCATACCCGGCATGTTGAGCCCAGGTATCGGACTCTTACCGCCGGCCATTGCCTTCATCATCTTCTGTGCTTGCGAGAACTGCTTGAGGACGCCGTTGACGTCCTGAGGACGGGTTCCCGACCCGGCAGCGATGCGGCGCTTGCGACTGCCGTTGATCATCTTCGGGTTTCGGCGCTCCCCCGGGGTCATAGACCTGATGATCGCTTCCACGCGGGCGAGCTGGTTCTCATCCACCTGGACGTCGCGCAGGGCCGACCCTGCGCCAGGGAGCATACCAACGAGCTGCTGCAATGGGCCCATCTTCTTGAGCTGTTGGAACTGCTCCAGGAAGTCCTCGAGGTCGAACGTGGCGTCGAGCAACTTCTTCGTGGCACGTTCCGCCTCTTTCTCATCGAAGTTCGCCTCGACCTTTTCGATGAGCGACAGCACATCACCCATGCCGAGAATCCGCGATGCCATGCGGTCCGGGTAGAACGCATCGAGATCACCGATTGTCTCACCCGTTCCGATGAACTTGATCGGTACGCCTGTGACCTCGCGGGCGGAGATGGCAGCACCTCCTCGGGCGTCACCGTCGATTTTCGTCATGACGAGACCTGTGATGTCGGTATATTCGGCGAAACCCTCGGCAACGTTCACCGCTTCTTGACCTGTCATGGCATCCACAACGAGCAGCGTCTCATCCGGGTCTGCCACCTTCTCGACAGCCGCCAGTTCTTTCATCATCTCCTTGTCGATCTGAAGTCGCCCGGCGGTGTCGACGATGACCACGTTCGCGCTCTCATCTCTGGCCGCATCGAGACCGGCCTTGACGACCTTGGGAGCCTTACCTTTGCGATCCGCATACACGGGTACGCCGATCGATCTGCCGAGGGTCTCGAGCTGGTCGATCGCAGCGGGCCTCTGGAGGTCGGCTGCGATGAGCATCGGGCGTTTTCCCTTGCCTTTGACGTACTTCGCGAGCTTCGCTGCAGTTGTCGTCTTCCCCGAGCCCTGCAACCCGACCATCAGGATCACGAGGGGTGGCGCGGCAGGGCGGACAAGCGGAGCCTGCTCCTCGCCCAGCGTGACGATCAGTTCCTCATGCACGATCTTGATGACCTGCTGGCCCGGCGTGAGGCTCTTCGCAACCTCGACTCCCAGGGCACGTTCCTTCACTCGGGCAACGAACGACTTGACGACGGCAAGGTTGACGTCCGCCTCGAGCAAGGCGATACGCACCTCGCGCAGCGCTGCATTCACGTCGTCTTCATCCAATCGACCCTTGCTTCGGAGTCGATCGAACACGCCACCGAGGCGCGTTGAAAGGGCATCGAACATGGTGAGGAGTCTACGGGTGGTTGACCGCCACGCATCTGAGATCGCACCAACCGCGCCCGGGCGCTACATACCGGCCGCAACGATCATGCCAGGGCCGAACGGTCATCCATCTGATAGATTCCCGGGATATGAATCTCACTGTCATCGACCATCCCCTGGCACGCCACTACCTCACGGTCCTTCGCGACAAGAACACAGATCCCCAGCAGTTTCGGGCTGCAGCCCGGGGCCTCACGTACCCACTCGTCATCGAGGCGACCAAACGTCTGCCGCTACGACGGTTCGAGATCGAAACGCCCATGGAAAAGACCACAGGCTACGCCATCGACGACGTGGTCGCCGTCCCTGTGTTGCGTGCGGGTCTCGGGATGCTCGACGCGGTCCTCGAGACGATCCCCAACGTCAAGGTGGGGTTCGCCGGTGTCGCCCGCGACGAGGAAACTGCGCTTCCCCAGGAATATTATGCGAAGCTCCCGGACCTCTCGAACGCTTCGGTGCTCATCTGTGAACCGATGCTCGCGACCGGCGGGTCACTCTCGTGGGCCGTTGGCAAGGTCAAAGGGTCCGGTGCCCGGTCGATCACAGCGCTGTGCATCGTGACGGCGCCCGACGGCGTGAGGAGGATGTACGAGGACCACCCGGACACTCGAATCATCGCCGCTGCCCATGACAGAGAGCTCAACGACGACTTCTACATCGTCCCTGGATTGGGCGACATGGGAGACAGACTGTTCGGAACGCTGTGACGATCGATCAGCCCGACGGGTTCACGGACGCCGTCATCGCAACGGTTTCGGCGATCCCTCGCGGAGAGATCTGCACTTACGGAGAGGTCGCCGAGGAGGCCGGGTATCCCGGTGCTGCACGGGCCGTTGGCAACCTCCTTGCCACGACGCCCGGATTGCCATGGTGGCGCGTGATCGCAGCGAACGGGCGCCTCGTGCCTGGGATGGAAGCGGACCACGCCGAGCTGTTACGAGCTGAGCGCATCGAGATCGACAATGGGGCGGTCGTGATGCGGAAACGACGATGACCTACTCCATGGTCGAGCTCATTCGAACCAAGCGCGACAACGGCGAACTGTCCGCAGATGAGCTCGCGTGGATCATCCGCGAGTACACGGCCGACGCGCTCCCCGACTATCAGCTTTCCGCTCTCTTGATGGCCTTCGTTCTCAACGGGATGTCCTCTGCCGAGCTCACGGCGTGGACCGACGCCATGTTGCATTCGGGCGACGTTCTTGATCTCGCGGCAGTCGACAAGCCGAAAGTCGACAAGCACTCCACAGGGGGTGTTGGCGACAAGATCTCGATCTCGCTCGCCCCCGTCGTTGCTTCCTGTGGCGTCGCCGTCCCCATGATGTCGGGGCGGGGTCTCGGACACACCGGAGGGACACTCGACAAACTCGAGTCCATTCCGGGGTTCTCGGTCGATATAGCTCCGGATGCTCTCATCGAACAGCTCAACGACGTCGGTATGGTGATGGTGGGTCAGACCGAAACACTGGTACCTGCAGATCGCCGAATCTATGCACTCAGGGACGCCACGGGCACCGTGCCTTCCATACCGCTCATCTCGTCATCGATCATGTCCAAGAAACTCGCGGAAGACCTCGACGGGCTCCTGCTCGACGTGAAGGTCGGAAACGGAGCGTTCATGGAGACCGAGGCAGACGCCACCGATCTGGCGGAAACGATGGTCGGCATCGGCGACATCGGCGGCACACCTGTGACGGCGTTCCTCACGAACATGGATCAGCCGCTTGGATCGGCCGTCGGCAACGCCAACGAGATCCAGGAGTCCATTGCCATTCTCAAGGGCGAAGGGCCGGAAGACATCAGGGAGCTGACGCTGCTGTTCGCTTCCGAGATGCTCATGCTGGCCGGTGAAGCCGACATCGAAGTGGCCAGGTCCCGGGCCGAGGCAGCGATCACGTCGGGGCGCGCACTCGAGGTCATGGCCCGTGTCACCGAGCTCCAGGGAGGCGACCCGGCCTGTATAGAAGAACCGTCGCTACTCGAGATCGCTCCCACGGAACACGTCATCAAAGCCGACAGGAGCGGGTGGGTCACGGCATGCGATGCGTATGCGATCGGGACCGCCGCTGTGCGGCTCGGTGCAGGAAGGGCGACCAAGGAGGACACGATCGATCCCGGTGTCGGATTCTTGATCCAGGCAAAGATCGGAGACCCTGTGGTCGAGGGTCAGCCCCTGGCAATCGTCTCGTATCGGGATTCGCGCAAGCTCGACAGCGCTCTGGTCGCTGCGAGCGGCGCATGGTCCATCACCGACGAGAAACCTCCCCTCCCCACCCTCGTGCTGGGAACCGTGCGATGAACTACCACAGCATCGCCGCAGCCGCCGCTTTCCTCGCCGCACGTACCGGCGTTCCGCATCACGATGCGGTCGTTGTGCTCGGCTCGGGGGTTGGTGACTACGGGACATCGTTTCCGGACGCGATCGCGATCCCGTACGAGGCCGTCCCTGGCTTCCCTGTTCCAAAGGTGGCAGGCCACGGTGGCACGCTCGTCAGCGTAACGATCGGAGAGCAGCGACTTTTGCTGCTGTCGGGCCGTGTCCACGCGTACGAAGGGTGGGAGATGAGCGACGTCGTCTTCGGTGTGAGAACCGCCGTCACCACGGGAGCGAAGCGGGTCCTGCTCACGAACGCAGCGGGCGGCGTCAATCCGGCATACTCACCGGGCGATCTCGTGATCATCTCCGATCACCTCAACCTGACCGGTCGGAATCCCTTGGTCGGACCCAACGACGACCGTCTCGGTCCGCGCTTCCCCGACATGACCAGCGTGTATACACCTCGGCTGCGCAGGAGCCTCGCCGACATATTCAAGAGGGTTGGGATCCCGGCACACGAAGGGACCTATGCGTGGTTCCTCGGGCCGAGCTACGAGACCCCGGCAGAGGTCAACATGGCACGCATCATGGGGGCCGACCTCGTTGGCATGTCGACCGTGCCCGAAGCTATCGCTGCAACCCACATGGGGGCTGAGATAGCAGGTATCTCGCTCGTCACAAACCTTGCAGCGGGCATCTCACCGACTCCTCTGTCTCACGACGAAGTCACCGCGATAGCGGCACGGGCGAAGTCGACCTTCGGCGAGGTGCTCGATCACTTCCTTCCCGTCTTCGTGTCGCAAGACGATCCGTGAGCTTTTTGAGCAAACACTCAAAGTCCGTAACATAGAAACGATCCCCAAACAAGGAGCGGCAACGCCATGAACATCGCGGTCTGTGTGAAGCAGATCCCCGACCCGGCAACCCCGTATGAGCTCGACAGCGAGAGCCACTGGGTCGTCCGTCCTAACGATCAGGTCCTCGACGACACCGATCGAATCGGTGTCGAGGTCGGTCTGCAACTCGCCGAAGCTACAGAGGGAACGGTCACGCTGTTCTCCATGTCACCGTCAGGGTCCCTCCAGGGGATCCGTCAGGCTCTCGCCATGGGAGCAGACAAGGCGGTACTCATCGACGACGAAACGCTCAAGGGCTCTGATGCACTCACCACCGCACGCGTTCTCAGCGCTGCCGTCGAACGCGAGGGCTTCGATCTCGTCATCGCCGGAACCGAGTCGACAGACGGATACACAGGCGTCGTGCCTCAGATGATGTCTGAACTTCTCGACATCCCCTGCCTCTCGTTCGCACGCAATGTCGATGCCGGTGACGGCAACGTCACGATCGAGCGCCAGACCGCCACGGGGTATGAGACGGTGACAACGCCGCTTCCCGCTGTCCTTGCCGTGACGGCAGGTGCGGAAGAGCCGCGGTATCCAACCTTCAAGGGCATCATGGCCGCCAAGTCGAAACCGGTCGACACCACAACGGCCGCAGAACTCGGTGTGGAGCCGATGTCCGGTCAGGCGATCATCTCGGTAGACCCGGTTGCGTCGCGAGCAGCCGGCGATATCGTCGAAGACGAGGGCGAGGCCTATCTGAAGATCATCGAACTCCTCGAGCAAGTGAAGGTGATCTGAATGGTTACGTGGGTATTCGCAGAAGAGATCGACGGCACACCATCGACAGGATCGCTCGAGCTCGTCTCGAAGGCTGCCTCGATGGGCGATGTCACGGTGTTCCACGTAGGGCCGGGTTCGCCGGTTGCGTTCGAAGCGTTGGGTGAACATGGTGCGACGACCGTGCATCATCTCGACACCGGTGATGTCTTGCCGTCGGCTCCCGCCGCGAGAGCGCTCGCCGGGTTGTTGGCCGAATCCGACGCACGACTCATCCTCTTCGGCACGGGCAACACCGACAGGGACGTGGCCGGGCGCCTCGCTGCCAGACTTGGTCAGCCTGTCGTGGCCAACGCCCTCGACGT
>BTQS01000097.1:0-6772 GCA_036985995.1 Acidimicrobiia bacterium | reverse complement strand
GCGCCTCGCGCGCATCTGAACCTGGTGCACGGACTCCTCGGCAGTAGCGAACAGCACTGTGCCGTCGGGCTCCGCGACGCTGTCCGCGACCTGGAGAAGCAAAGTCGACTTTCCGATACCGGGCTCACCGCCCAACAGGATCGCAACCCCGGGAACGATTCCCCCACCGAGAACCCGATCGAGTTCGCCCATTCCGACCGGCGACCGGTCGTGAACAGCGGACCGACCGTCGGTCGCGCTCACGACCTCAAGGGTTCCGGTCGTCCTCCGCCCAAGAGCGGGAACTGCTTCGGCCAGGGCTTCCTGCGCCCGGCACTGAGGACAAAACCCCATCCATCTGCGGCTGCGGTATCGGCAGTGCTGACACAGGTAGGACGGTGTTTCGGTTCTGCTACTACCTTTCATATGACCGACCGTACACAGCCGGTACGACAGATCACGATCGGTACACGAGCCACACAATGAGAGTCACGAGGGCTATGCCAAGACCGGCGGCAGCGACAATGGACCCGGCGGTCCATGGTTCGGCAACGCGTATCGACATAAACAGCAGCATCCGTGGCACAATACCCGGGAGCCAGCCAGAACAGGTCCGTTCTGCGGGGATCGGACACAAGGAAGAGCATGCAGGGCGACGACCGCAGCGATCAATTCGACGACCTCTTCGAGCCGTTCGAACTCGACGATGCACCACCTCCGATCCCTCCGAGAACCAAAGTGCCTCCAGCGCAAACAGGTACAGAGGTGACAGAGGAGCTGTCCATAAACACCGGTGAGGTCCCCACACAACAGCACGTCACCACCCAAGCTGAGAGTGCGAACACCGTCGCGTGCCCGTCGTGCGGTGCTTTGAATCCTGCGTTCAATCATCATTGCGAGCGGTGCGGTTCGCGTCTCAGCCTGGATCCGATGCCTATCGCAGCATCCCCCTCATCCCGTTCATCGGCTGGGGGGAGGGCGCTCGGCGTCCTCGCCGCCGTTGTACTGGTCGTAGCGCTGGTCGCCCTCATGATCAACATCTTTCGAGGTGGTGACGACGCCGCTCTTCCCGACACATCCACATCAACAACGACCACGACCCAGCCCGTGATCGTCACCGAGATCCTTCCCTCATCAGCGAAGGCGAGCTCCCAGCTCTCAGATCGATTCGGAGCGGAGAACCTCATCGACGGCGATCCCGAGACCAGGTGGAACGACGACGGCCTCCATGGTGTCGGCGCCTGGCTCGAGTTCACGTTCCGAAGACCCGTGCAGATCACCGAAATCGAGTTCGAGAACGTCACAGACGACGAAGCCTTCCGACGCAACTACAAGATCCAGGGATACACGATCACCGTCAACGACCTCAACGTCCCGATCAGTGGCAGGTTGGTGAACTCCAATCAACCACAGCGGGTCAAGGTCGCGAGCCTCGAGACGGTCACGCTTCGTATCGACGTAACCACAACCCACCTCGCCGAACCGGTCGGCACGAACCCTCCGTTCGATGAGCTTGCCCTCCAGGAAGTCCGGTTCTTCGGAGTCGAGAAGTAGCAGCGAGGATCAGCGGAAACTACACCCTGGCATGTCCAGAGGTGACCGTCAGGGGCAGCGGGCGGATGCGCTGTCGCCCGGCGGTGGCCTGATGTAAGAACAGGCTCAGGCGGTTGTGGTAGTTGACCTCGCTGACGCCGGGATCGGTATCCAGGAAGAGTATGTTGGCTTGTGGGTGGAGCTCTTTGATACGGCGTTCCACGCCCTTTGCGACTACATGGTTGGCGATGCAGCCGAAGGGTTGGAGGCAGATGATGTTGTGCACGCCCTCGCTCGCCAACGCTCCGATCTCACCGGCGATGAGCCACGCCTCGCCATAGCGATGTGTCAACGAAAGGACCTCTTGCGCGTTGTCGGCGACGTCCTCGACGCGGTATGTCCTTTCGTAACGGCTGAACCGGCTCATCACCTCGTCCACTTCGTCGAGTACGGAGTTGGCGTAGCGAAGCATGGGTGATTTCATCAGCGAGAGAAGGCTCCGTCGGTGGACGTCGGCTCGCACTGCGACATCGGCGTTGATGACCCACGAGAGGAAGAATTCGACCAGTCCGGGGACGACCACCTCAACGTCGCGTTCGATGAGCCATTCCACCAGCTCGTTGTTGGCGAAGCCGTTGTACTTTGCGTAGATCTCACCGAGGATGGCCACTCTCGGGTAGGTGTCCGTGGTGATCTCGATGTCGTTGAACGCGGCGACGGCCCGGCGAAGCGTGTCCAGGACGGCGGATTTCTTGAGCGGCAACTCGCCGGTGTCGAGCAGGCGGAGGTACCTGTCTGCCAATCTCCGTGGCTCTGCGCGGTCGAGCGCCCGAGTGGCGGTGGCATAGTACAGGATGGAGAGGGCATCGGAGTAGATGGCGCCCAAGGCAGCCAGGTAGATGTACTTATGGGAGTTCAGTCTGAAGCCTGGCTGGTCATGCAGGCCCCTCTGTGGCGCTGAAATGGAGACGATCGGAACGTCCTCGAAGCCGGCGGAGATCATCGCCCGTCTCAGCATCGACAAGTAGCAGGAAGCCCGACACTGCCCACCAGTCTGCGTGAGGCCGACGGCGACGTCTTCTCGGCGGTATTCGCCCGATTGCAGTGCCTTGATCAGGTCGCCTATCAAGATGATCGCCGGGTAGCAGATTTCGTTGTTGGCGTACTTCAGTCCCTCCGTGACCGAGCGGCGGTCAGGGGGCGGCAGCATCTCGACGTTGTAGCCCAAGTCGACGGCCGGGCGGGTGAGTACGGACCGGTTGAAGAACGAGAACCAGGGTGCGAGGATCGTGCGATCGCGGTCCTCGTCGAGGAAGAGACGGTTTTCTTTCCTGGGCGTGAACTCGTGCCGGCCGGGTGGGCTGCCGGTAAAGGTGGATTCGATCATTGATCGCAGCCGTAGCTTGGCGGATCCCGTGCTGTCGATTTCATCGACACGGATGACGGTGGGGCTCTTGCCATACTCGTTGAGCAGCGCTTTGACTTCGTCACTGGCCACCGCGTCGGGACCGCAGCCGAAGGAGTTCAGCTGTACCAACTCCACGTCCCCTTGTTCCCCGGCCCAGCTGGCGGCGCGGTAGTAGCGGTTGGGGTACGCCCACTGGGTCAGTACGTGCTCGTTGTCGATGTTTCCATCGGGAAGCGCGGCCTCGGTGATGATGTCGACCCCATAGTTCGTGAGAATCTCCGGTGTCTTGTGGTTGATGAGAGGATCGAGGTGATAGGGGCGACCCATCAGCAGCACGACCTTGCGTCCGTCCGATCGCGCATCCTCGAGAATCGTCGCGGCAGCAGCTTTCACGTCGGCTCGATACATCTCCTGTGCGTGCACGGCCTTGGCGAAGGCGACGTTGGCGGTCTTGTGGTCGACGCCGAGACTCGCCAGATAGTTGACGCACACCTTCTTGAGCAACTTGCGGTCGGCGAAAGTGACCGCTGGTGTGTCGAAGGGGATGCGATGCTCACGAGCGGGGTCGATGGCGCTGCGGATCACATCGGGGTAGCCGGCCACGATGGGGCAGTTGTAGCTGTTCAGTTCATCGTCGAATTCTCGCTCTTCTGCGACGACCATCGGATAGAAAATGCGGTCGACTCCGGCCTCGATGAGGTTGTAGATGTGGCCGTGCACCAACTTGGCCGGGAAGCAGATGCTGTCCGACATGATCGTGCCCACACCCTTCTTGTACAACGCATGGTCGGAGGGATCCGAGAGGCGAACCGCAATGCCGCTTCTCACGAAGAGTGCGTTCCAGAACGGGTAGTCCTCAAAGATGTTCAGCACCCGTGGGATGCCGACGGTCAATGTGGGCTCCGACTCCGGCCGGGTGGGACGGTCGAAAAGGAGTTCGAGTATCCGGTCCGGCAGGCTCACGCCCTTCCTGTCTCGTTTCGGGTGGTTGGAGAAGATGCGCTCACAACGATTGCCCGTGAAGAACACGTTCCTGTTGGAAAAGGTGAGCCGAGTCACGGTGCAGGTGTTCTCACAACCCCGACAGTTCAACTGTCGCTTCTTGTACTCGCGCCTGGCCATCGCCCCATCGAAGTCGAACACGCATCGCGCCGTGTCCGTATCTGTCCCCCCGGCCCGGAGATACTCATCGCGGCCGATGAGCGCCGCCCCATAGGCACCCATCAGCTCGGACTCGCTCGGGCAGACCACCGGTTTACCGATGAGGTTCTCCAGTGCCCTGTGGATCGAGGGATTTCGGAATGTGCCGCCCTGCACGACGATATGATCGCCCAACGTGTCGTAGTCGGTGATCTTCAGCACCTTGTGCAACACGTTCTTGATGACCGAGTAGGCAAGCCCTGCGGAGATGTCGGCAACAGAGGCACCCTCTCGCAATGACTGCTTCACCTTCGAGTTCATGAAGACGGTACAGCGAGTACCCAGATCGTACGGAGCTCTCGACGTACATGCGCTGGCCGCGAAGTCCGCGACCGTATAGCCCATCGACTCCGCGAAGGCTTGGATGAACGAACCGGATCCGGAAGAGCAGGCCTCGTTGATCTCGATGTCTCGGACGTCTTCGTTCTCGACGAAGATGGCCTTCATGTCTTGACCACCGATGTCCAGAATGAACGACACATCCGGGTCGAACTTTCGAGCCGCCCGAAAGTGGGCCAACGTTTCCACGACACCTTGGTCGAAGCCGAACGCCGCCCGCACGAGATCTTCGCCGTAACCGGTGACCACGCTGCGAACAACCCGGGGTTCCTTGTTGGCGAGTGTGAAGGCCGCCTCGATGCGGGAAAGCCCCTTGCTCACAGCTCCCAATGGATCGCCGTGATTGCCGGCATAGCTGTCCATGAGAATCCGACCCCGGGCATCCATCACGACCATCTTGGTGGTCGTGGATCCGGAGTCGACACCCAGAAAACAGGCTGTGTCGTCCGCCATTTCGGAGATGCGGGCGCGCTCCACGCCGTGCACGCGGCGGGCAGCCTCCCATTGCTCGAGCTCAGCCGTGCTCGCAAAGAGGGGATCCAACCGATGGCTGCCGGTGGTCGCTTGCACCGGGCCCCGAGCGAACAGATCGACGAGGTCCGTCAGTGAACTCGACAGTCCGTCTGGGACAAGCGCCGCGCCGATGGCGGGAAGAAGCTCAGGGTTCGCGACGAGCTGGATTCCCTCTTCGTCAACGCCGAGGGCTTCGACGAACGCATCCCTCAGGGCAGGAAGGAACGTGACCGGACCGCCACAGAAGAGCACCTTGGGCTTGGCTTTCCGCCCGCGAGCCAGTGACGTGAGGACCTGCATCGCCACCGCGCTGAAGATCGAAGCCGCGATGTCCTGGCGAGGGATCCCGCGCGCCAGAAGGTTCTGGACATCGGTCTTTGCGAACACGCCACATCGCGAGGCGATGGGATAGGTGTTCGTGTGCAGCCCGGCCAGCCCACTGAGCCGAGATACATCAACATCCAGCAAAGTCGCCATCTGATCGATGAAGGCGCCCGTCCCGCCTGCGCAGGCGCCGTTCATACGCATCTCGGGCGGATGCCCCTCTCCTTCGAAAAAGATCAACTTGGCATCCTCTCCACCGATGTCGATGAGCGTGCGCACGTCGGGGTAGAGCTGCCGTACCACTTCAGCAGAGGCGACCACCTCCTGCACGAAGGGCAGGTCGTATCGTTCGCTGAGACCCATTCCCACCGAACCCGTGATCGAGACGGCAATGGGTACGTCGCCGAGTTCCCGCTGTGCGTTCGACAGTGCTTCTCGTACCACGAGAAGGGTTTCGGCGTTGTGCCGCTGGTATGTCGAGAAGACGACCTCGAAGGCGTCGTCCAGGATCACAACCTTCGCTGTGGTGGAACCAACATCAATTCCTACGCTGTACACCGTTCGACCTTTTCGATCCGCGGGAAGCGGATCCGGCTACGTCTGAAGCACGTCTCGTGACGGTTGTAGACGCCGAACCCGGTCTGGACCTGGTCTCGGCCTGGTCTGGGCCTGGTCGAGCAGCATGCTGGGCCTGGTCGAGCAGCCCGGCTCGACACACGCCCGCCCTACCGTCGACGGGCTCAGTCCTCGACCCTGGGGACGAATACGGCTCCCGGCCAGATCGGGTTGGGTGGTCATCGCAACCCTCCAAGGTGATGCTTCAGCCTCTCAAACCATCATTATATAACTTCTAGTCGACTGGAAGGTCAAGGTGAGGGGAAGAGCCTCAGCACGACGCTCCCCCTAAAGGGAGGACGGCAGAACCCAGGAGGTCCGGTCCCCCTTTCAAGGGGGACGGCAGAGCGAGGTACGAGCGATGCAGGGGGATCACCAAGCCAAAAGTGCTCCCAGCCACTCCGGGCTCGCAGGCTCCCAGACCCCCCTCGCTCGCAAGCTCGCTTGTCCCCCCTAAAGGGAGGACAGGCTTCCTGTGGCCATGATCGAGCGTACCACAGCGTTGCTAGTGCGCCTCGCCCTTGCGGTACGGTAGACCGTCTGCTGCCGGCATTCGGAGTCGCTGCGTAGCGAGGGTGAGCACGAGCAGCGTCACGATGTATGGCGTTGCCGTCACGATTTCGGTAGCGACCTCGTCGGTGGTGGCCCACCACAGAAAGAACAGCACAGCGAACGCCGCCAGGCCGCCGGCGGCCCCATAGCTCTTCTTCCAGAGTTTCCACAGAGCGAACGCAGCCAAGCCGACGGCAAGGAGCAACAACAGGGCATGCACGGCAGAAGCCTGGCGCAGCCTGAGGGCATCCGAGTAGCCGAACACACCCGCACCTGCGAGCACGCCTGAGGGTAGCCAGTTGCCGAAGA
>BTQS01000096.1:0-6903 GCA_036985995.1 Acidimicrobiia bacterium | reverse complement strand
TTGCAGTCGTGTACGTATCCACCGCAGCGGAGAATCGCTCTTGCACCTCGTCGTTCCCTGACAGTCTCACCTCATCTTCGAGATCGAGGATGTCGTTCGCTATCGCATCGATCTGGAGTTGCGCCGTAGCTCTGAGCTTCTCGACTTGGGTGGCCGCTCGCGTTCGCTGCGCCCGAGATGCCCTGAACGCGAAAAGTGCAAAGGCTCCGCCGACGGCAAGCACGATTCCGAAGAAGACCAACACACCTGATACGCCGCTACTTGGCGGCGAGAGGAGCTCTTCGACGAACAACGTGACTACATCGTTCGATGTTGCGCCACCCAATGATGCATCAAGCGCTGTGTCGAGCTGGTCATTGGTCCACTTGTCACCTGATGAGGCCCAGCCAACGGTCTCAGGGCCGACAACGAGCACCGTCCCGGTGCGTGATGGCAAGCCGTCGAGCACAGCGTCGGCAAACGTGGTAGCTCCGCTCGGGGGCTCGTCGGCGAGCACCACAACGGACAGCGCTCCGCCGTCGAACCTCGCCTCGGCCACCGCGTCTGCAACGACGGCATCCGTTGCGTCGGCCCCCTGTTCGATGAAGTACCCGTCCTGGGCGACCAAAGGAGCGACCTGAGCCGGCGTTGCGGCAGCAACGAACGCGACCGCCACAAGAGACAACAGAACCTTCATGGTGATCCAGGGTACGCAAGGTCCGGCTCGTGAGCGAACTACCCCCCGACGAGCGCCCTGGCGAAGAACATCAGGTTGGCCGGTCTCTCAGCGAGCCTTCTGGTCAGATACGGGTACCAGGCTTCACCGTACGGAACATATACACGAACGTCGTAACCGAGCCGTACGAGCTCATGCTGTCGGTCCCTCCGCACGCCGTATAGCATCTGGAATTCCCACGGCTCTTTCCGGTTGGCTGCCATCTCGAGCACGGGCTCGAGTCTTCCGTCGTCATGACTCGCGATCGCAGGCTTCGTATCGGAAGAACTCATCAGCAATGCGGCCAAGCGGTCATACGACCGGTCGATCTCGGATCGGGACTGGTACGCAACCTTCTCGGACTCGGCGTACGCACCTTTGCAAAGACGGACATGCCCGCCCAGAGGAATGATACGATCGAGATCCGCTGCGCTCCGAAGCAGATAGGCCTGGATCGCGATCCCGAGATTGCCGTGCCGTTTCTGCGCGGCCTCGTAGATCCCTATGGTCGTCTCGGTGTAGGCCGATTCCTCCATGTCGACCGTCACCGTCATCCCGACTCGACCAGCAGCGGCGGCGATCTCATCGACGTGGCGCTCGGCGGCACGGTCGTCGAAGCCCATGCCCAATTGCGTGAGCTTCACCGAGATGTTTGCATCGAGCCCGGCTTCGTCGATGGCCGCCAGACATGTGATGTACGCGTCCTTGGCAGCCACAGCATCCTCGATGTTCGTGACGTGCTCACCGAGATGATCGAGCGACACCTTGAGGCCCTTGTCGTTGAGGGACCGAGCTGCGCAGACGGCAGCCTCGAGTTTCTCGCCCGCTACGAATCGCTTCACTACACGGCGTCCCACCCTGGTGTCGGCGACGAGCCTTCTCGTTACCGACCGCTCCGTAACACCAAGTACCACGGACCTGATCACTCAGATGCTCGCCTTCCGAGTTCCCTCGACCTCCCTGCGGCAGCCTGTATGGCGTCTTCTATGAGAGCACGGAAGCCACCCTCCTCGAGGACATGCATCGCAGCGGCTGTGGTTCCGCCTGGCGACGTTACTTCCCCCCGCAATCGAAACGCCGACTTTTCCGACGCGGCGAGAAGCGCACCCGCTCCCCACAAGGTCTGGTGCACGAGCTTTTCCGCACCGTGATGGGGAAGACCTTCCCTGATAGCCGCTTCGATCATGGCCTCGGCAAGGAGGAACACGTAGGCGGGCCCCGTCCCGGAAACCGCCGTCACCGCGTCCAGCAGATCCTCGGACAGCTGGAGGGTTTCACCGACTGCACTGAGAACGACAGAAGCACGTTCCACATCGGTTTGGCCGGCGCTTTCACCCACGGTGAACGCCGCAATCCCGAGGTCCACAGCCGACGGCGTGTTCGGCATCGCTCGTATCACCGCAATACCGCCGAGAGCGTCCTCGAGCGTCGCGATCGGCACGCCGGCGGCAATGGACAAGACCGTTTGATCGGACCGCATGGTCGGAGCGATCGCATCGAGCACCGTCCTGACGTCCTTCGGTTTCACGGAGATCAGGATGACATCCTTGGACTCCGCGCCCTTCGTGAGCGACAGGGTCGTTGGGATGCCCGTGGTGTGTTCGAGCTCGCGTGCACGTTCCTCGCGCCTCGTGACGAGCACGATATCGGTGGGATTCCAACCGGCGCGTAGTAGGCCCAATGCGAAGATCTCGCCCATCGCACCCGCGCCGAGAACCGCAACCGTTGGTCTGTCCATCAGCGGAAGGTTATCGCGGAACCGAGCGGCTCCCCTATCGTTCGAGCGTGGACGACCTTCCCCCAGACGAGTGGGCAGCCTTTTCGCCGCGGCACAATGAGCCGAAGCCGAAGCGCTTCGGCTTGCCTGAGTATCTCGCCGCGGCGATCGGCGTCCTCATCTTGATCGGTTTGGTCGTTCTTTGGCCGTCCGGAACGGCGAAGGAGGCGGCATCTTCGAGTTTCGCCGTATTGGGAGTTCCGAGTGAGTTCCACGAGGCAGTGGTCACTGATGTGACGCTCGGGCCGTGTCCCGGCACACCCGACATCGAGTGCATTTCCGTCTCATTCGAGCTCACCCAGGGTCCCGACTCCGGGCAGTCATACCGACAAGAATTCGCGGCGAACGACATCGTGCCGGAATTCTCGATCGGCGACAAGGTGGTGCTGTCACGGATCCCTCCAAGCGGCGAGATCGTCGGCCTGAACGAAGCTCCATGCGAATTCGACCCGCAAACAACCTGCACGGAAGCTGCTGTACGTCTCTCTGCAGGACCAGACGCGGGATCCATAGGAAAAGTGCTGCTGTTCCCAGGGCAGGAATCAGGATTGTTCCCAAGCCGCGAGGTGATGGTCACGTTCGACTTCGACGGCGAGATCATTGCAATCGCACCCACCACGATGGAAGCCATGTACCGCTACGCGGACTATCAACGTCGCGGGTTCCTCTTCGCGATCACCGTGATCTTCGCCCTAGCCGTGGTCGCGCTCGGACGGTGGAGGGGGCTTGCGGCCTTGTCTGGACTTGGTCTGTCGGTTGTGATCATCGTGTTCTGGCTCATTCCGTCACTCCTCGACGGCAATTCGGCAGTGGCCGCAGCGATGGTCGGCGCGGCCGCCGTTGCGTACCTCGCGTTGTATGTATCCCACGGCGTCAACCGAATGTCGACGGTCGCACTGCTCGGAACGCTTGCCGCGTTGCTCCTCATCACCGGACTGTCCTGGCTCACAACGGTTCTCGGGCAGTTCACCGGGCTCGCGTCCGAGGAGGCCACGCTGCTGCTCACCATCAAAGGTTTCGACATTCGAGGGTTGCTGATCGTCGGGATCGTGATCGGTGCCGCCGGTGCCCTCGACGACGTGACCGTAACGCAGGCCTCGGCGATTGCCGAGATCCGATCCGCGGATCCTTCGATCGAACGGGGAGTGCTGTTCAAGCGAGGCATGGCGATCGGGAGAGCACACGTCGGATCGATCGTCAACACACTCGTTCTTGCATATCTTGGTGCAGCGATGCCGCTCACCCTCCTGTTCGTACTAGCGCAACAATCGTTCGGCGCCGTCGTCAACAGCGAAGTTGTCGCGGTTGAGATCGTCCGATCACTTGTAGGGACGATCGGCATTGTGGCAGCGGTGCCGCTGACCACCTGGATGGCAACGGTCTGGCCTTCCGCTCACCGTCACCAACACTGACCTCGGTCCCACCGTCACTCGCTAGACGGCGATACCGCTCTCCTCAACGATGCGACAGCGCGAGCGAATCGGCTTGCCATCGCATTGTCGTAGCCAACGAGGCGGACGCTTCGAAGCGTGGTCTTCTCCTCGGTGAGGTACTCGGCGGCACTCTCGGCTATTACAGCCGTTGCAGCATCAGGCGGGTATCCGTATATGCCGGCTGAGATCGCCGGCACAGCCAGCGTGCGAACCTCTATCTCGGTCGCCAGGTCGAAGGCCGCGAGCGCTGCGGCTGCAAGCAACATTCCGTTCTCCTGACCCTCCCGATAGATCGGGCCTGCAACGTGGATAACGTACGACGATGGCATTCGCCCTGCCGACGTGAGCGCGGCAACACCTGGCTCGAGGGGACCGTACGTGTCGATCCACTCCCTCGATTCTTCGTCGATGACCGGCCCTCCTGCCCGAGCGATGGCAAGAGCTATCCCGCCCCCGTGCTGAAGGCTGACGTTGGCAGCGTTGATGATGGCGTCGACCGGCATCCGGGTGATGTCCCCGGCAACGGCACTGATCGTTGTGTCTTCGACACGGACCGCACCCACTGCCTCATCCGGAATGTCGATCGTCTCCCAGTCGCGCTCATGTCCACGTTGCTCATCGAGACCGGTCGTCCACCACCTCGCAGACGCGGTCCCCTTCGTATCGACGTCGCGGTTGTGTGCCACGTCGATCACCCGCAGAGCGACCGACGGTGCAGGGTCGATGATCGCCGTCCCCTCCGGCAGCCTCTGTGCGATCTGGGCCTGGATGAGTGGATAGTGCGTACATCCGAGGACCACAACGTCGGCACCGGCATCCACGATGGGAGGCAGGAACCGATCCAGGAGGGGGCCAACATCTGCGCCGTCCTCGACCGCGGCCGCGAGTCCCGGGCACGGTTGTTCGATGATGTCGATGCCTTCGCCGTGCTTCCCGACGAGGGAGCGGAACAGCTCACCCTGGAAGGTCGCCCCGGTCGCCATGACACCGACGACTCCAGTCTTCGTGCCATAGGCGGCGGGCTTCACCGCCGGCTCCATTCCGACGAACGCTATGTCGGGGAGAACATCCCTGAGATGGTGCAGCGCCGCGGCCGAGGCCGAATTGCAGGCGATGACGATGACCTCGACGCCTGATGAGACAAGGTACGTGGCGAGCAACTCGGTTCGATCACGTACTTCGTCGAGAGATCGCTCGCCGTATGGACCGAACGCATGGTCGGCAACATAGATCAGGTCTGCCCACGGGGCACGCTCACGGATCGCGTCGAGAACGGTCGTGCCGCCGATCCCGGAGTCGAAGATCGCTATCGCAGCCATCAGGGTGCGATGATACGTGGTTATCGCCACGCGGCACACGCGGTACGCTGACCCGGTGGGAAGAGTCCTGGATCACATTGACGACGCCACCGCAGAGTGGATTTCTCGCCAGCACATGTTCTTCGTCGGAACCGCTCCCGAAAGCGGTGGCAGGGTCAACCTGTCGCCGAAGGGACTGGACTCGTTCAGGGTGCTCTCGAGCACGCTCGTAGCGTATGTGGACTTCACCGGAAGCGGTGCTGAAACGATCGCCCACATCCGCGACAACGGCCGCGTGACATTCATGTTCTGCGCGTTCACGGGTCCTCCCAGGATCGTGCGGCTGTATGGAACGGGGACCATCCACCTTCCCGGGTCAGCAAGCTCCAATGACTTGCTGACTTTGTTTCCCCGCCGTCGAGGTGTGCGTTCGATCATCACTGCCGACCTCGACCGCGTGCAAGACTCATGCGGCTACGCCGTTCCCCTGATGGATTTCGTGGAGGATCGGATTCGTCTCGACACCTGGATCGAAGAGCGCACCGATGAGGCTATCGCCGCCTACTGGGAGGACAAGAACCGTGTCAGTATCGATGGACTCCCTGCCCTCGATCCTGAATGAACGCAGGGCGAGACCGGCGTCACTCCGTCGTCATCCCGAATCGGGTTCTGAGCAGGTGCCCGAGACCCCACCCTGCCAGCGCCGCCACTGCGTAGTTGACGAGCACGAGAAAACCGGCACCCAGAACCATGGCCGGCGTCACGTCGAGGTCACCGACCGTGAACAGCAGCAACCACCAGCCGACGACGGCGACCCCAGCACCGAGGCCAACGATGCCGATACGGTGAGTGACGCCGTAGACGAAGCCGAAGACCACACCGACAATCAGGACCGTGGGAATCATGGTCGGCTCACGTGTCGTCGGGCCGACATGCGGATCAGCCGCCGTAGGTGTTGCGATGCACGAGCTCGTCGAGCGGTTTGCGTCCTCCGAATTTCGCCGGCCCTGCTGATGGCGCCGGATATCCGATGGCTATCGCATACCTGCAGCGGCGGTCCTCAGGCAACCCCAGGACATCCGCAGCGAGCTGCTCGCGGTGGAGCGTGATCGGGCAGGATGCAAGCCCTATCGCATCAGCCGCCAGCATGATGTTCTGGGCCAACCGGCCGGTGTCGAACTCGTACCCCTCCGGTTCCTGTACCAGACAGATCGCCACAGGAGCGTTCCGGATCGGTGTCGTGAAGTCTCCGGCCTGCAACAGCCGGTCCTTCTGGTCGGGATCATCAACGACGACGAACGACCAATTCTGAAGATTCTTCGAAGAGCCTGTCCACCGCGCGGCGTGAAGCACCGCCTCGAGATCCGACGGTGCAATCGATCGGTCCTGAAACTCTCTGATGGCGCGAAGCGCCACGATGCCGTCATATCGCTCGTTCATACCAAAAACACTAGCTCGTCCCCCCTTCAGGGGGGACAAGGCGAGCTTGCGAGCCAGGGGGGCCTGCGAGCCTGCGAGCCCGGAGTGGCTGGAAGATCCGCAGGGGGGACAAGGCGAGCTTGCGAGCCAGGGGGGCCTGCGAGCCTGCGAGCCCGGAGTGGCTGGAAGATCCGCAGGGGGGACAAGGCGAGCTTGCGAGCCAGGGGGGCCTGTGAGCCTGCGAGCCCGGAGTGGCTGGAAGATCCGCCGGGGGGGACAAGG
>BTQS01000095.1:0-7151 GCA_036985995.1 Acidimicrobiia bacterium | reverse complement strand
GGGGTCGTCGGTGGTGGACTCGATTCGGTCGATGTGCTTCTCACGGCAACAGCGGGAGCTATCGCCGGCATGATCTCGATGGCGGTCGGTGAGTACCTCGCCACAAAGTCGCAAGAAGAAGTCTTCGAAGCGGAGATCGCCCTCGAACGCGAGCACCTCATCCACCACCGACAGCATGAGAAGGATCAACTGAGGGACATGCTCGCCGACATCGGTCTCGAAGGAGACGGTCTCGAGCGGGTCGTCGAGATCGTGGATGCGGACGATGAGGCGATGCTCGGCATGCACGCTGCACTCGAGTTCGGCATCGTCGATACCGAACGGCGCAATCCGATCGCTGCGGCGGTGTACTCCGGGCTGCTGTTTCTCTCAGGTGCGTTGCCTTCGGTCTTGCCATTTGCGTTCTTAGATGGCACCGGAGTCGCACTCGCAGTTGCAGGCACTTTGACCGGGATCGGGCTCATCGTCGTCGGAGCCGCCAAGACGATGCACACGAGAAAGAGTCCCGTGCTATCGGCCGCAGAGAATCTGGCTCTCGGGCTCGTAGGTGGGCTTCTCGCATTCTTCGTTGGGAAGGCCTTCGATCAGTTGATCGCGCGGTAGCGTCCCCAGCTCCTGCTCTGAGCCCATTCTGGGGGCTGTCTGCGTGGTACAGCGTGGTATAGCCGCTCTACAACCCTAGGTACGGGTACATCAGTTCCTGGCGGGCCGGCCTCGACGGTGGACCACTAGAAGTCGAGGCCTTTCCGTGCCACGGCGCCCTCGTCGAAGGCGTGCTTCACCTTTCGCATTTCGGTAACGGTGTCGGCCACCTCAATGAGCCTGGGGTCCGCATCTCTTCCCGTGATCACCACATTCACCTTGTCCGGTCGTGACTGGAGCGTCTCGACCACCTCTTCCACCGGTATCCATCCGAACGTGACAGGGTAGGTTGCCTCATCGAGGATCACGAGGTCGTACGCTCCCGACCCGATCGCTTCGACTGCTTTCTCCCAAGCATCCCTACCAGCGCGCGCTGTTGCTTCCATGTCATCGGACTCCCAGGTGAAACCGTCCCCGCCCGTGATCCAGGTGACGCCCAACTGCTCTGCCATCTTCTTTTCGCCCGTCTGCCACTTGTCCGACTTGATGAACTGGATGACGATGACGTTCCAGTCCCGTGCCACAGCACGGAGCATGACGCCGAACGCAGAACTGGACTTGCCCTTGCCATTGCCCGTATTGACGATGACCATCCCTTTTCGTGTGGATCCACTCACGGTGTCGATTCCTCGGTTCGTAGTGAGACTACGACAGGATTCCCGTCGATCTCTATCACCCGGATCGCCGGCTCGAAGATCTTCTGAAGAACGGGCTCGGTGAGCACCTCTGCGGGATGGCCAAACTGCACCAGCGAACCTCCTGCGAGCAGAGCGACCCGATCACAGAACTGCCCCGCAGCAGTGAGATCATGGATCGCGGAGATGACGGTCATGCCGTGCAACGTCCGTAGCCTGTCGATCAGTTCGAGCACCTCATGCTGTCCTGAGAGATCTAACGATGCGGTCGCCTCGTCGAGAACGAGAAGTGGCGCCCGCTGCGCGAGGACTCTGGCAAGGGAGACACGTTGCGTCTCACCTCCAGACAGAGTGGCAACATCGCGTCCCGCAAACGACTCGAGGTGGAGCGATACGAGCGCTTCCCACACGAGTGCGACATCCTCCCCGGACTCGGACGCGAGAGGTCCCATGTACGGTGTCCGTCCAAGGAGCACGAAGTCGAACACGGCCATCCCTTGTGGATAGAGCGGCCTCTGTGGAACGTAGGAAACGACTCGAGCCCGCTCTCGCTCGCGTAGCGTCGATACGGGCACGCCGCCCACGGTTGCCTGCCCGGAGTGGTCGACAGCCGAAACCAGGGTGCGGAGAAGCGTCGACTTCCCGGCACCGTTAGGACCCACCACGGCCATCCACTCACCGTCGGTGACGTCGAACGACACATCGGACACAACGGGACCCGATCCGTAGTCGACAGTGATGGACTCGAATCGGACATCGCTCACGAGACCACCCCCTTGCCCCTGCGAAGAACGACGGCGAAGAAGGGTGCACCAAAGAACGCCGTGACAACACCTATCGGGATCTCGGCGGGAGCAAGCGCGGTGCGTGCTATCACGTCTGCGAATACCAGGAAGACGCCGCCGAGCAGGATCGACAATGGAACAACGATCCGGTACGAAGCCGACGTGAGCAACCGAACCGTGTGCGGAACGATGATCCCGACGAATCCGATCAGTCCGCTGACGGCAACCACAGCAGCGGTCGCAAGTGTCGCGAATACGACAACGACCAGTCTGATCCGACCCGGCCGAACCCCGAGGGTGCTCGCCTCAGTATCGCCGACCGCAAGCACATCGAGGAGCCGCCTGCTGCCCATGATCACCAAGAGCGAGACGACGATATAGGGCAGTACAAGCTTCACCTCGCTCCATCCCGCAGTGTTCAAGCTGCCGAGGATCCACCCATACACCTCCCGCAGGGTGTCGGACTCGCGCTGCTGGATGAACGTCTGAGCGGCGGTCAAGAACGACGCCACAGCTACACCAGCGAGGATCAACGTTACCGAAGTCCTTCCTGAACGTACCGTGTACCCGAGCACATATGCCAACGCAACTCCGCCTATAGCGCCGAGGAACGCGGCGAGGGGTAGTGGATCGACGATCCAGGCCGTCGCATCCGGTCCGTAGGCGATCGCAAGGATCGCTCCCAGGCCCGCTCCAGCGCCGGCACCCAGCAGATACGGATCGGCAAGCGGGTTCCTGAACACGCCCTGGTATGCCGCACCCGCGGCCGAGAGCACAGAACCGACGATCACGGCGAGGATCACCCTCGGCATCCTGATCTGCCACAGGATCGCTTCGTCTCTCTGCGTGAAGCCGGAATCAACGTCAAGACCCGGAACCTTGTCGAGTACCGACCTGATGATGCCGATCGGCGAAAGGCCCACAGCGCCGATCATGACGCCGAGGATCACAGACAGGATGAGCACAACGACCGCCCCACCTACCCACCACCAATGCAGGCGGGTCTCGACAGGGCGGCCGGCGCTCATGCGTTCGCGAGTTCGAGGATCGAAGCGACCACTACGTCGAAGAAGTCAGTGATTCGCGGGCCCCAGCGGCTGGCAATATCATCATCGAGCTCGACAACGGCACCGTTCGTTACGGCGCTCAGCGCATTCCATCCGGGCCTGGCCGCTACTTCATCGCCGTTCTGTCCGCAGCATTTCGTGTCGGCCAGATAGATGAGCGACGGGTCCGAGTCGACGATGTATTCGGCCGCCAGCTGAGGAAAGCCGTACCCATCGGGATCCGCAGCATCAGCAATATTCGTCATCCCCGTGAGCGCATACAGGTTGCCGACAAACGTCGCGGACGTTACCGAGAAGTAGGTCGGATCGAGCTCGTGATAATACGACAACGCTCCAGCGCCTTCGGGCAAAGATTGCACGGCTGCATCGATCGACGCTGTCGTAGTCTCCACGAGTTCCACGGACTCCGCGATGCGGCCCGTTGCGACACCAGTCTGCTCCCATTGACCATACGCGTCATCGAGGGTGAGCGCAGTCGGGTGAAGGATCACTGGGATGCCGATCGCCTCGAGGCTGGCGATGACGTCACCCGGGTCGAATGACAGGAAGACGAGGTCGGGGTTGTACGAAGCGATCGCCTCGATGTTCGGTGTGAATCCGGAAATATCCGTCACGGGGGCCTCTTGCGGAAAGTTCGACTGATCATCTACTGCGACCACCTGGGGACCTGCACCGATCGCAAAGAGCACTTCGGTGCTCGTCGGTGAGATGGACACGATGCGCTCCGGCTTGGACTGGATGGTGACCTGGCCGTTCGGTGCCTCGATTGTCACGGGAAAGCCGTCGTCGGGCGCCGTTGTCGTGGTCGTTTCTTCGGGTGCTGACGTCGTCGTTGTGTTCGCCACTGTCGACGATGTGGTCGTCAATGTTGGAGATGGGACGGTGTCGTTCGCCGAGCCGGCCGATGAGCACGCGGCAGCCACGAGCGCTATCGCTGCTATGAGGGGGATGATCCTGGGGATCACGAGAGTCTCCTTCCACTGGAGGAGACCGGGAGGCGGCTCCGAGCCCTCTCCTCCGAAGGACCGCAACCCACCGACACAGAGGCGGCCTGGCTACCTCGACATCGAGGATCACAGTTGCGGGACAGCGCCGGGATCTCACCGGACTTCGCTCTATACCGGCACCCGGATAGTTCCGGGGCATACAGAGAGTCTAGTGGTGTGTCACTCGTGGGGCACAGTCGTCAGGACGCATCCGGCGGTATCGTGGCGGTATGAAGCCTTTGATCGTCGTGACGGTTGCTGTAGGCGTGGCGGTCCTCGTCGCCCTCAAGCTGCGTCAACCAACAGCATTTCCACCACGCCCCGACGGCTCCTGGGAGCCTGCCGACACCGTCGCACGATGAGGGTCGCCCTCGACAGTGCAACCGAGGTAGGGGCCCGTACGGGCAGGGTGCTGTTTGCTGAGTCCTCGGTCACGTATCTCGGCCTCATCCAGCCACCGGGACAGCGCACGGGCACACGATCAGGGCCTGCTGGCGATCTTTCCAACTACGACGTCATCGTGTCCGACGGGACGACGCCAGCGAATGACCTCATCGCTCGCTCATCCGTGTATGGCATTCCTCTCGTGTTGTGGTCCGACGAGCCAGGCCTTCATCGGGGTCCGGCGGCAGCTCCCGTCATCGCTGGGGCAAACGTCGGGTCAACGCTGGCTCCAGCCCTCACGCACCACCCGTCCGCTGTCGTGACGGAATCCGACACCGTCACGATCGCATGGACGGAACCGGGCACGCCCCGACGCAAGGGTACGGCTGTGGCCTTCCCTGATCCGGTCGGTGTCGTTTGGGCGACCGAACGATCTGTGGGAAAATTCGTGGCACACCGAACAGACGAATGGGGCGGGGCCGTCATCACAGCAAGCGGCCCACAAGGAGATAGGGTCATAGGAGTTGCAGACCACGCGGCCCACCTCGAGGCGCTCACGCTCGCTGCAGTCACGTTGGTCGCAGCAGAAAGCGGCTATGGGGCCCGCATCCAGGATGCTGCAGTGCGCGGCGAGCAGGTACTCGCGAAGGCGATGGACCTAGAACTCGACGTCGCAGTCTGGCGGTCCTCTGCCTGACAATCCTTCACACCGTCACGCAAGAACGGTGTGGGACTACAGCGGGGACTCGACCGTCTCCTCTGAACTGAGCGTCGAAGTTTCCGGCCCGTTCGCCGGCACGTGGACAACAGGCCGGGGCCTGGGAGCCTCAACTACCTGAGACATATCGGGAACCTCCTCGAGCATGATCAGCTCGACGCCACCGACAACATCAGAGATGAGGTTGTAGAGGATCGCGGCGAGTGTCATCGCCGCGGTGGCAAAGATGACCCAAACGATGGCGAGCATCACGACCGCACGGAAATAGAGCTCGCCGTCAGGCGTGACCGCGATCGTGAGCCTGGCGAAAAGTTCGACGAATGCCTCGGGAATGCCGCGTTGGACCGCTATGGACCAGGCGACCCACACGCCGAGCACCCATACCAACGCCCCGATGACGTTGAGCACGAGCGACACCTTCAACACGGTCCATGGATCGATTTTGCGAATGATGCGGCGTACCCGGCGAACGGCCATGCGTTGCCCTCCTTGCATGCAGTGTACCGGGGGACACCCCGACCCCTGTCAATCAGACGTCGTCAAGACGCTCATCGTTCCCCCATTTCGTCGTCACTCGGGGCGATAGCGACGGCCGACAGCGTTGCACCGTTCGCCAGGTTCATGACCTTGACACCGGTGGAGGGCCGTTTCTGGCGGGAGATCGACTTGGCTTCAGCACGCATCACGATGCCATCGGACGATGTCACCACAATCTCGTCACCGGCTGCTACTGCCCTCGCTGCAGCTACCAGTCCGCGAACCTTCGTGAGCTTCATGGAAATGACACCGATGCCACCCCGCTTCTGGACCCTGAATTCGTCCATCTTCACCCGCTTGCCGTATCCGCCGGACGTGAGAATGAGGACCTCTTCGGCTTCATCTGCGACTGCGGCCGACACGACCTCGTCGCCCTTCCGGAGCTTGATGCCGCGAACTCCCTGTGATGCACGGCCGGTAGGGCGAACGTCGCTTTCAGAGAAGCGGATCCCTAACCCGTTCTTGGTGAACATCATGAGGTCGGACTCACCGTTCGTTTGGCGGACGGCGACCACCTCGTCTCCCTCCTGGAGCTTGATGGCTACGAGTACCTGGTTCCGAGAGTCGTAGTCTGCGAATCTCGACTTCTTGACAAGTCCCGCCTTCGTGAACATGACGAGGTGCCGGTTGGTCTCGTAGTCCCTCGTGTCGATGATGGCCTCTATGACCTCATCGGGTTCGAGTGGCAGCACCGACTGGATCAGCACTCCCTTGGCCGTACGGTCCTTTCTCGGGATCTCATGGGCTCGGACACGGTATACCTTGCCCCTGTTCGTGAAGAACAACAGGTACGAATGCGCAGACGTATGCAAAAGGTGCTCGATCACATCGTCGTCCCTGACACTTGCACCTTTGACTCCCCTGCCGCCGCGGGCCTGTGTTCGGTATGTCTTCGCAAGCACCGACTTGACGTAGCCGGCCGCCGAGATACTGATAACGAGTTCCTCGTCGGCGATGAGATCTTCGAGAGACATCACTCCGCTGTCAGGGATGATCCGGCTCCTGCGATGGTCGGCGAACTTGTCGCGGATCTCGGTCATCTCCTCTCCGATCAGCGCGCGCCTCTTCGCCTCGTCAGCGAGCAGACTGTCGAGGTATCCGATGGTCTTCTCCAGCTCAGCGAGCTCCTCGCGAAGCTTGTTCGTTTCAAGAGCCGTGAGCCGGCGCAACGGCATGTCGAGGATGTGGTTTGCCTGAATATCCGAGAGCTCAAACCGCTCCATCAAAGCCGCCCGGGCTTCATCCACATTGGCAGACGCCCTGATGATTTGGACTACCTCGTCGATGTTGTCGAGCGCTATCAGCAGGCCTCGTACGATGTGCGCCCTTGCCTCCGCCTTCATACGGCGGAACCGCGAACGGCGTTCGATCACCTCGAGCTGGTGGTCGATGTAGTA
>BTQS01000094.1:0-7303 GCA_036985995.1 Acidimicrobiia bacterium | reverse complement strand
AACTGGAAGGACCACGCTCGCACCGGCTACGCCGAAGCCCGGTGGCTCTATGACGCCATGGGGGAGGACATGGCCGTGTGGAGGGGGAATGCACAGTTCGATGGCGCCACGGCAGTAGGAAGGTCGGCAGCAACCTCAAAGGCTGAAACATGGCAGAAACTCAACGACCGCATGGTATCTGCCAGTGACGCGCTCTATGCCCTCGAGGCGGCCGCACCCGATCAGCGATCCGCTGGGGCAGCGCGTAACACGGTGACCACGCTGCGTGGTGTGCGCGATGCGCTCGACGCTCGGGCCGAGTCGCGGTTCGCGTATCGGACGGCCGAGGCCTCGACTCCGTCGCCCGAGCAGCTGATGGAGGCGAGAGAACGCGAAGTTCGCTCGTCCCGGAACCTCGTTGAGGCGCGCAACGCGTTCGCAAAGGCGCTCACGGACCTATCGACGATCGCCTGAATCCGACAGCCGCCCCAATTCGACGTTTCCTCCGGAGATGAGCAGGCCCGTCCGTCTACCGGAGAATTCCTCGCGATAGCGGATGATTGCCGCGATCGCGGTTGCCGAAGACGGTTCGATCAGCAGCTTCGTCCGTACTGCCATGAGTCGCATCGCGCTGAGCATCTCTTCGTCGGACACGAGGAGAATCCGTCGCGACGCCGCCGAAAGGATCCTGAAGGCGAGTTCTCCCAAGCCCGTCAGCAGTCCGTCACCGACACTGATCGCGCCTGTTGCGGGATACCGAACACCATCCCGCAAGGATCGGTACGAATCATCGACGGCCTCCGGCTCCGCGCCGATGACATCGATGTGCTCATGCTCGCCGACGAGTGATGCCCCCGAGAGCAGGCCACCACCACCGATCGGAGCGACGATCACATCGAGATCCGGCGCCTGCTCGACGAGTTCGAGCGTTGCGGTTCCTTGTCCTGCTATGACAGCTGGATCGTCGAACGGATGCACGATGACCGCACCCGTGCGTTCCTGCAGCGTCTGAAGCGTGGTTTCGCGCTCGTCCTGGCTGCAGAAGACGATTTCTGCGCCGTAACCCGACACGGCCTCGACCTTCACCTTCGGCGCATGATGCGGCATCACGACCGTCGCCGGGATGCCCCGGATCGCGGCAGCGTACGCTACCGCCTGACCGTGATTTCCGGACGAGTGGGTGACGACGCCGCGCGCAACTTCCACGTCGGAGAGTGACAGCACCGCGTTCGTTGCACCACGAGCCTTGAAAGCACCGACTTTCTGCAAGTTCTCGGCTTTGAGGAAGATGTCTCCTCCGACGAGCTCGTCGAGATGCGCATTCGTGAAAACGGGCGTCCGATGTACGAACGGGGCTATGCGCGTCGCTGCACTCACCACGTCGCCATATGTCGGTGTAATCACGTCAACCCTCCAAGATCGCCCGGACACGGACATCACTCGTTGCAACGAAATACGCGCCGAGCGCTGCGGCACTGAGCAGATGCCACAGTGCATGACCCTGGAAAATAGAACCAGGATCACACACGAGGCCGCCGGTGCGCCCGAGGATGAACATTGCCACAGCGGTGATGACGGCGACCAGGGCCCCAACGTACCAACCGGAGCGGATGCGGCCTCGTCGATGGAGAGCGATATCCGCACCAACCAGGGCAACCACTACGCCCACCATCAGCACATTCGTGATTCCAGGATACAAAGCAAGTGAGACGGCGAGGACACCCGCTCCGGCGCCGAAAGCCGACCAGCCCACCCACCGTTTCGATCCGTACGCCTCAGCAACATTGAGCACGGCGAGGAACCACACTGTGACGAGGAAGGTGATGTCGTGACTGAACTGGCTCGCCGGGCCCTGCGTGCCGTGGAACATGACGCTCCCGGTACCTGTAGCGATCATCAATAGCCCGAATACGACCCGGACGATTCTCTCGGTGCCTGCCACCCGCAACGCCCATGCGAGAACGAACAGCCCAACAACAGCGTACGCAAGACTCGATATAGCGTTGACCGGCTGAGCCAACACGCCCGAACCGATCGTCTCACAATCAGAGCCCCCCATTTGAGCCAGGATCAATGCAGTCATGTCTCCACGGTACATTGATCCTGTACACCACCGGCTCCAGAAAACGGTTGGGTCGTTGCTCGCGCCTGCCGACAGGGGAGAGGAGGGCTTGACCACGTCCAGCGTTCATCGTACGGTGAGCGTGGGTTCGAGGTCAGAGGTGGGAAGGCGACCACGAAACGGGGTCGCCCATGCAGTCGCTAGCGCAAAAGATACGTGCGAAGGAGTTCACGCGCTCGCGACGCGGGCTCGACCTCAAGGAGGTTACGACATTCCTGGAGGAGATCGCGGACGAGGTCGAGAGCCTCGATGCAGAGCTCAGGCGCGAAACCGTACGTGCCAACGCGCTGGAGCGTCGAGTGCAATCACCCCAAAATGCCGAAGGCAACGTTGAGGCGGCATTCCTTGCCGCAGCCGAAACGAAGCAGAAATTGATCGACGAGGCCCAAGAACGCGCGCGTCAGATCATCATCGAAGCGCGCGAGCAAGCCGACGAACTCGTCTCGATGCCGAAGGAGGCAGCTCGCAAATCGCAGGAGCAAGGCACAGCGATCCTTCTCGAAGCCAGGGAACGGCTCGACGCAGCCACGAGGGAGGCGGCAGCGATCGAAGAGCGTGCGCATGCGACCGCAGCTGAACTTGAAGCAGGATCTGCAGAGCGTGGACGCAGGGCGGTGGAGGAGTCGGATCGAAGAGCCCAGGAAACGATCGACGCAGCACGGCATGAAGCTGCGATCCGGATCGCAGCTGCACAGCGCGAGAGCTCTGACGTCCGGGCAGCTCTCGAAGCGGAGCACACCGAACTCATCGACCGCGTCCGATCGCTTCAAACGGCCGTGGTCGGCATGCTCGAGCACGGCGCGGCGCATTCGGGAGAACTCTCTGCCGTGATCGACCCGAAGGTTCACACCGAAGATGACGACACAGGGTCGATGGAGCAAGCTTCGTGAGGCCGCGCCATATGGGAACCCAACGAGCGAGTCGATACCTTCACTAGAGCGGTGAGGCGATAGCCTTCATCACGATCTGGGAGAACGATGAAGGTCAAGAAGAAAAAGCGAGGCGTCGGCGATATCGCCCGGTACACGGGTGGGCGAAGCACCGCGCCACCATCGTTGCGCGACGAGTACGAGGACGAAGACCTCACGTCCGGAGTCACCTTCGCACTGGTCGCCTTCGCGGCCTTCCTCGTCATCGTGTTCCTGGCTGTTCAGTTCGGAACCGCACGAATCGAAGCCGATCTCGAGACCCGATCACTCGGCGCTCTCGTAACCGCCGGATATCCTGATGTTCAGGCAGAGGCGACCGGCACATCGGTGCGTCTGTCAGGATCGATGACGAGCGACCAGTTCGAAGATGTCGCATTCGCGACCGTCGCACAGCTTCGCGGCGTTGGGAATGTCGATGGCAAGTTGTGGCCGATTTTCACCGGCGAAATCACGGACATCGTGGTGACAGGGGACGCGATCGACATCACCTGGAGTTCGGATTCCGCGGTCGTTTCGGGGTCCATTTCCACCGAAGACAAACGCACGCTCGTCCTCGACAGCTTGTCGGACAGCTTCAGCCGGGGCGTCGACATCGAGGGCCTTGCCGTCGTTGAAGGACTGAAGGATGAGTCGTCGTGGCTCGGATCCACACTCGGTCTCGTCAAGCGCTTCGCCTCTCTACTCGAGGAGGGTCGCATCATCCTCGATCCGAACTCTGAGATATTGACGGTCGCTGGCGAAACAGAGGACAGAGCACTTCGAAACGAGCTCAATGAACTCGCGATCGAAGCGGGTGCTTCAATGGGCGTGGATGTGAACCCGGCGGTGAGGCTTCTCGAACTGGCGCCGACCCAGCAACAGGTCGAGGAGCTTCAGGTCAACCTCGATGACCTCATCGAGGGAAAAGTCGTAGAGTTCGAGGTGAAGAGCTACGACCTGACGGACGTAGGGACGGTGCTTCTCGACGAGATCCTCGCTGCGCTCGATCTGGTCCCCAACGTACGAGTCGAGATCGCGGGCTATACAGATTCACAAGGTTCGGATGAGGCCAACCAGATCCTCTCGGAACAGCGGGCACAGGCAGTGCTCGACTACCTTGTGGCGAACGGCGCGATCCGTGACCGGTTCGACGTCGTCGGCTACGGTGAGGCTGAACCAGTGGCAGACAACAACACTGCAGAGGGCAGGGCACGGAATCGCAGAATCGAGTTCACAGCCTTGCTGGAGGGCTAATCGATGACATATGTCGCGTCACAGATCATCCTGTGGATCATCGTCGCCATCGTCTTCGGATTCGCACTGGGCTGGATGATGAATTCTCGCCGTGGCAAGAAGACGAAGAAACGTCGCCGATTCTGACAGGGGCCGCTCGCTTCGCCTGGCTTGCAGATCGCTTCGCTCACGGAAGCTCGGTTTCGCCTCGTCGACCTTGGACCCCGAGTTCGTCAGCTTGCCGGTCCATTCGTACGTTGGTCTGATGTTGAGACTCCCATCAGGGGGTCTTTCATCAACGGTGTCGTCGTCAGGAACGCCGCGACGGCCAGGACGCCGATCGAGCCGCCGACGTACACAGGGAGTATGCCGACAATGCCGGCGAGCATCCCACCAACGGCGGCGCCGATTGGCAAACCAGCCCAGGCGAGCGTTCGCGAAGCTGCGATCACCCGGCCCATCTGCTCGGGCGGTGCAAGTTTCTGACGCATCGTGACAAGCGACACGTTGACCCAGGTCACTCCGGTGATAGCAACACCGGCCGGGATGACGGCCCACCACGACCCGAGGACCGCTACGACGAGGAAGCCTCCGCCCAGCATCGCCAGTCCGACGATGTACATCGAGCCAAGCGGGAGACGCTTGGCGACCCTTCCGGCGAATGCAACACCGATCGACCCGATCGCGGCCTGGAGAGCGAAGAAGAGACCAATGAGTAGCCCCTTCTCGGTCAACCCCTGCTCCAAGGTCTTGAGCCCGAGTACCTCCGTTGCCACGAAGAGAACCAAGAGCGCCTCGAGTGGCTGGAACACGAGATTGGTGAGCGTACCGCCCAAGGTGCCCCAGCGAAGGCGCTTGTCAGCGAATAGCACACTCAGCCCGCTGCTGATGGCACGTCGGAACGGCTCGCGCTTTCGTTGCGGAAGCGTTTTGATCGGACGGACGATCGCCATGAGGCCGGCCGAAACGACGAAGGTCGCAGCGTTGAGGCCGAACGCTAACGCGAACCCCCCTGCAAGGGCTACGACGAGACCCGCGGCGAGGGGACCAAGGCTCAAGGTGATGGTCCGAGCAAGGCCCAACTCCGCGTTCGCCTTGAGGAGATCGGCCTCGTCGAGGGATTGCGTCATGTAGCTCTGAAGCCCGGAGTCGAATACCACAGCCATCGAACCGACGAGAAACGCGACGCCAAAAACGATCAACGGGGAGATCCACGACATTCCTACGGCGATTGCCAGGAATCCGAATGCTGCCGCCCGGACCAGGTCCGCGCCGATGAGGGCCCTGCCCAGCCGACGCCTCCGATCGAGAAACACCCCGGCTGCGAGGCCGAAGAGGAGCATTGGCAAGGTTTCGGCGGCCGCCGTGAGGCCAAGGTCGACGGCCCTACCTGTGAGAGCGAGCATGAAGTAGGGCAACGTGAAGAACGCGATGTAGTCACCGAACAGGGAAACACTCTGGCCCCCTACTATCGGCTTCAGATTCCGCCTGGCCTGGCGAGCATCGCGGCCTGGTCTCGCTCCAACGGGATCGACTTTCACGAGCAACTATCGTAGTCGTCGTCAAGGGGCCTGCATGGGCCTCACGCATCATTTCTGCCTGCGGTACCCTGTGCGTGACGGAATGAGGATGATGGCAGATATCCAGGACATACCAGCGCTCATACGAGAGTTCTACGAGCTCGCCAAGGCCTACCTCCTCCAGGAGACAGTAGAGCCTGCCAAGAAGCTCGGACACTTCGCAGGATTCTCACTCGCGGCCGGCGCACTGTGGTCAGCAGCCGTCGTGCTCCTCTCCGTTGCAGGCCTTCGTGCCCTTTACGACGCCCTGCCCGACAGTCCATACTGGGAAGCCCTCGGGTACGTCATCTTCGCTCTTGTTCTGTTCGCCTTCATGGCGATACTCGTAAAGTTCGTACCAGACCGAGGGGTGCACGACGCCTACGGCGACCCTGTGGAGCGGGGTGATGTATGACCGTTCAAAAAGCCGATCTGGAGGCCAAACTTCGTGAGATCGAAGGCGTTGTGACAGACGTCGAGCAGGAAGCACGGTCGAACGCTGTCATGATCGGCATGATCGCCGGAGTTGTCGTGATCGGCATCGTCGCGTTCTCGATCTGGAGGTCGCGGCGCAATCGGATCCGGATCGAGGTCTACACGCAGTGACCCGGAACCCGAATTCTGTCCTTCGCAGTTGGGGGTGGAAGCGTTTTCACCCTCTCGTGCGCATCGGATGGATAACAGCAACCGCCGGCCGCACACGCCCGGCGACTCAAACCGCCGTTGGTCTCGGGTTGATGGGCGCTGGACTGCTACTTCGTCGCTCCCATCGGAGCCGGCCGATCTACACGCACGTCGCTGAACCCGGAGAGACCGTGCGCATCAGAGTCTTCCAAGGAGCTCACGCGACGGGCGAGGCAGAGGTGAGGACCTGATGGCGGGGAGCAGGGACCGGTTCGTGAGGATCGTGATCTGGGTCGTCGTCGTCACGATGGTCTTGACATTCATCGCAGCATTGCTCCCGTCACTGACCTGATGACGACGGGAGCGCCGTTCCGTGACGGCGAGGTGTGCCTGCTCAACGATGCCAGGGGCCGGCAGCATCTGTTCACGCTCACGTCTCGCGATACCTTTCAGTCAGATAAGGGTTCCATCAGGCACGATGAGATCATCGGCGCACCGGAGGGATCCGTGATCCCGACGAGCAACGGCACACCGATGGTTGCTCTACGACCGCGACTCGCTGACTACGTGCTACGCATGAAACGCGGAGCGGCTGTCATGTATCCGAAGGACACGGGAGCGCTCATCACGTGGGCCGACATCGCACCAGGCTGTCGAGTCGTCGAAGCCGGCACGGGCTCGGGATCACTCACGCTTTCGCTGTCGCGTGCCGTTGGCGAAGGCGGCACGGTCGTGAGCGTTGAGCGCCGTGATGACCATGCAAAGCATGCGAAGCGGCTCATCGAGGCGTTCCTAGGAGCTGTGCCGGCGAACGTAGATCTCAGAGTCGATGAGGTCGAGACAGTGATCGAGCAGGTCGAACCGGATCGGATCGTGCT
>BTQS01000093.1:0-7317 GCA_036985995.1 Acidimicrobiia bacterium | reverse complement strand
TCGCCCCAGATGCTGAAGGTCTTTGCGAGGGCCATTGCGGCGCTGCCCGTTGCAGGGTCCTCGGGGATGCCGTCACCAGGTGCGAAGAAACGCATCTTGACGTCGTTGCCCGTGCGCGAGAATGCGCAGAATCCGAACACGGCGGACAGCGCATCCATGTCCGGGTCGAGTTCGGCAACGTCTTGTGCCGTTGCGAACCGTGCCATGTAGTACTCCAACGGCAGCCCGAGCAGTATCGATCGGTCGGGTGCAGGCATCTCTGCCTGCAACGCGACCAGGGCAACGTCACCCTCGAGTTCTGTCATCTCTACGGAGGCCGAGACGTGAGCGCCTGTCATATTCGCCTCGCACGAGAACGAACCGACGTTCGTACGCAGCGCCCTTGCGGGTGCCGGGCCGAGTGCGGCAAGTACCCATGCAGCGCCGACCAGAGGGTGCCCGGCGAAAGGAAGCTCCTGAACCGGTGTGAAGATCTGCACCGAAGGGTCAACATCGGGATCTGTCCAATCGATGTAGATCGTTTCGGAGAATCCAAGCTCGGTTGCGATCTCCTGCTTCTTTTCCTCAGACAAACCAACGACATCGTTGATCACGCCGAGATGGTTGCCACCCTCATCACCACGGGTGAACACACGAAGCACATGGCAAGGACGCGACATGAGTCCAGGTTAGACCCCGGTCTCACCGCTCTGCTCTGCAGCAGATTTCTCGCCTGCTGCACATGTCGCACACGGACCGGTGCCGATGCCGCGGCATCCCGGTGTGTACTCGTTATGCGGTACGAGTGTGCCCTGAGCCCACATCGGCCAGCGCGGTGCAGGACCGAACGACAGGTACACGAACTGCGCAAGCAGCGGAAACAGGATCAACCAGAACGTCGCTTCGAACGTCGCGTTCATGGCCGCGACCGCTCAACGAAAACTACACATTTGCTCCACAGCACATGCCCTCCTAAAGGTCGCACCCAACGACCACCCTCAACTCTACGCGCGGGACTGCCTACGGTGTGCGACAATTTTTCGCGTTCTTGACACGGAGCGTGACAGGACGAGCACCCCCGGTGGGTTTCACGGTGCGCCGGGCATGCAACGTGACACAGCCATGGTGTACGTTACGAGAGATCACCCCACCGAAAGAAGAGAACGATGTTGTCGATCGCTGCCGGCTCCACCACAACCGCGTTGCTCGAAGAGACCATCGGCCAAAATCTCGAGGCGACCGCAGCGCGGTACCCCGACCGCGACGCCCTGGTCGTCGTCCACCAGTCGATACGCCAGACGTGGGCCGAGTTCAACGCCACGGTGGACGACGTCGCTAAGGGACTCATGGCGATCGGAATCGAAGCCGGCGACCGTGTCGGGATGTGGAGTCCGAACTTCGCCGAGTGGATCTACATCCAGTACGCCACAGCCAAGATCGGAGCCATCCAGGTCAACATCAACCCGGCGTACCGAACGAGCGAACTCACCTATGCCTTGCAACAGTCAGGCTGTCGCCTTCTCGTGACCCGAACCGAGTACCTCACATCGAACTACAAAGACATGGTCAACGAGGTTGCGCCGAACCTGTCTGGGCTTGAAAACGTCATCTACTTCGACACTGACGACTGGGCAGAGCTTCTCGCCGCAGGTCGCTCCGTGTCAGATGAAGACCTCGCAGCTCGCGGCGAGTCGCTCGATTCAACCGATCCCATCAACATCCAGTACACGTCAGGGACAACGGGTTCACCGAAGGGCGCCACGTTGAGCCATCGCAGCATCCTCAACAACGCGCTGTTCGTCGGGCAGTCCTGCGCCTACACGGAGCAGGACCGTGTCTGTATCCCGGTCCCGTTCTATCACTGTTTCGGGATGGTGATGGGCAACCTGGCCTGTTCGGTGTTCGGAGCCACGATGGTCATACCAAGCCCGACGTTTGAACCTGGTGCGGTCCTCCAGGCCCTCCAGGATGAGCGGTGCACGTCCCTGTACGGCGTACCGACGATGTTCGTTGCGCAACTCGGCCACGACGACCTGGCCGAACTCGATCTGTCCTCGATGCGAACCGGCATCATGGCGGGTTCGCCGTGCCCGACCGACGTGATGCGTCGTGTCATCGACGACATGGGCATGGACCAGGTAACGATCGCCTACGGGATGACCGAGACGGCGCCCGTATCAACCCAGACCAGTACGAGTGATTCTGTGCACCACCGTGTCACGACCGTTGGCAAGGTCATGCCGCACGCCGAATCCAAGATCATCGACCCCGCGACCGGCGAGACTGTGCCGCGCGGCGAACGTGGCGAATATCTCACGAGGGGGTACCACGTGATGCTTGGCTACTGGAACGACTCCGGCAAGACCCACGAGGCAATCGACGCCGACGGTTGGATGCACTCGGGCGACCTTGCAACCATGGACGACGACGGATATGTCAACATCGTCGGACGGATCAAGGACATGATCATCCGCGGCGGCGAGAACATCTACCCACGCGAGATCGAGGAGTTCCTCATGACACATCCTGCCCTCGTGGATGCCCAGGTGATCGGTGTCCCCGACGACCACTACGGAGAAGAGCTCATGGCGTGGGTGCAGCTCGCCCCGGACGAGTCGATAACCGAGGACGAGCTCAAGGAGTTCTGCAAGGGCAAGATCGCCCACTTCAAGGTGCCGCGTTACGTGCGGTTCGTCACCGAGTTTCCGATGACCGTCACCGGCAAGATCCGCAAGGTCGAGATGCGTGAGAAGTCGATCGCCGACCTCGGGCTCGAACGCACATAGCGGATCGCCGTATCGCCCATCGACGCCCCGGGCGGCGTCGCATGCCCTAGCCGAGCCTCGGCCTGACTGACGCGAGATACGTAGCGCCCCTGACCCAGAATCCACAGAACGAGGTTCGTCATCGCCCCGAGCGCATGCGGGTCGTGTACCTTTGGAACCTCGGGAGGTGGATGTGAAACGGGCATCGCGGGGATACGTCTTGGCTGTCGCCGCGGCGCTCGTCGTAGCGGCGTGCACGTCCGAAACGACTACCACCACACCCGATTCCTCGACAAGCACCACAGCAGCGGCATCAACAACCACACAGGCCGCTCCCACGACCCAGGCAACGACGACAACCGAGGCGTCGGCAGCCGCGGATCCCGAAGCGCTTCTTGAAGCCGTCAACGCCGCCATGGCATCAGAGGGATCCTTCCTCGGAGAAGGCACACTCAAGATGATGGACGCGGATGACGAAGCGACCGTGAACGTGAACGCCGAGTTGCGAGGCGGGGAGTCGTCGGCAGACAGCAGCTGGATCCTCTCGATAATGGACATCGCATCCGGCGCCTTCGCCGGCAGCCTGCAATGGGAGATCCGTGAAGTCGACGGTGTGCAATTCGAGCAGAACCCGGTCAGCGGAGAGTGGGAGATCGACGAAGACCGTTCAGACAACCCCGTAGAGGACATACTGCACGGGCGGCTGACTCTTGCCGACACTTCCGCCGAGGATCTCCCTGACGGGTTCCTGATCACGGGGACGTACCCGAAGGACGAGACGATCGAGTTTGTCTCGATAGAGGTAGGCGCAGACGATCTACTGGTTCGAAGCTTGACCTCTGTTGCTCGAGATGTCCGAAGCGAATTCGCGGCACTCGTTCCACGGGGTACGGCCGACATCATCTCGATCACGATGTGGTACTTCGGAGACTATGGCATCGATATCGCGGCGGCACTGGCTCCGCCGGAAGCGACGCCGACAGCGATCACCCGTTTCGAGGGCGGCACCTTCCAGCTCCAGATTCCCACAGCCTGGACCGAGGTTTCACAGGAGGAGATGGCGGCTTCGGAGCTCGAGGCCGACAGGGCCTGGGCTCTTGACGATGGTCTCTTGTTGCTTGTCACCACCGACGACCTCATCGAGCTCGGCATCGGGACGACAACGACCGAGGACTACATCGATATCCTTCTGGTTGACGTCCTGTCGGAAGAGTTCGTCGACGAACCGATCGTAACGATCAACAGGCAGGGTGAAGAGATCGGATTGATCAGCGGCTCGACCTCTCTCGACGAGAACCCCTTCATGCGCCTCGTTGCCTTGCGCGAAGGAACGATCGCGTTCAACGCCACCGTTGTAGGGGTCCAGGACGCCTTCGACGAGAACATCGACACCATCGAATTCATCCTCAACTCGCTGCTCATCAACACCTGAACCCGGGGCTTTGGCGTCGACTACGCAAGACATATTGCGCCACGTACGCCAGAACCCTGAGAACACTCGGCAACGGGTGTCCGCTACGATTTCGGGTGTGAGTTACCAGATCAGTCACCTCGATGCCCTCGAGGCTGAGTCCATCCACATCATCCGTGAGGCCGTTGCAGAGTCCGAACGGCCTGTGCTGCTGTTCTCGGGCGGAAAGGACTCGGCACTGTTGCTGCGTCTTGCGGTCAAGGCGTTCTACCCGGCCCGGCTCCCGTTCCCCGTGATGCATGTCGACACCGGCCACAACTTCGCTGAGGTGCTCGAATTTCGCGACCGTATCGTCGCTGAACTACAGGTCGAGCTCCTGATCGCCTCCGTCCAGGAAGCGATCGACGAAGGTCGCGTTGCAGAGCAGACCGGCGTCAACGCATCGCGCAACCGCCTCCAGATCGAACCACTTCTCAGGGCGATCGAGGAGAACCGCTTCGACATGGTGTTCGGCGGAGCACGACGGGATGAAGAAAAGGCGCGGGCGAAAGAGCGCATCTTCTCGTTCCGCGACGAGTTCAGCCAGTGGGATCCCAAGAACCAGAGACCCGAACTGTGGAGCCTCTACAACGCCCTGCACAACCGGGGTGAGCACATCCGGGCGTTCCCGATCTCGAACTGGACCGAGATGGATGTGTGGCAATACATCGCCGAAGAGGCCATGGAACTGCCATCGATCTACTTCTCACACCAACGGATGGTGTTCGAACGCGACGGGTTGTTGATGGCCGACAGCGACTACATCACCCGGATGGACCACGAAGTGGTGTTCGAAGAGACGGTGCGTTTCCGCACCGTCGGTGACATGTCGTGTACCGGGGCGTTCTCCTCGACCGCATCGACGGTCGAGGAGATCATCGCCGAAGTCTCAGCGACCCGGATCACCGAGCGTGGGGCGTCCCGCGCAGATGACCGCACAGCAGAGGCTGCCATGGAAGACCGCAAACGCGAGGGCTACTTCTGATGGAACAGATGGAACTCGTGCGGCTCGCAACGACCGGCTCCGTCGATGACGGGAAGTCCACACTCATCGGGCGGATGTTGTACGACACGAAACAGATCTTTCAGGACCAACTCGAAGCTATAGAGGACGCATCTCGACGCCGTGGAAGCGACTACGTCGACCTTGCACTGTTGACCGACGGTTTGCGAGCCGAACGCGAGCAGGGAATCACCATCGATGTCGCGTATCGGTACTTCGCAACACCGAAACGAAAGTTCATCCTCGCCGACACACCCGGGCACGTTGAATACACCCGCAACATGGTCACCGGGGCTTCCACAGCCGACATCGCTCTCGTCCTCGTCGATGCACGCAAGGGGATCCTCGAACAGACACGTCGCCATGCGTTCATCGCCTCGTTACTTCGGGTGCCGCACCTCGTGTTGTGTGTCAACAAGATGGACCTCGTCGACTACTCACAGAAGGTCTACGACGAGATCGCCGACGAGTTCCGTCATTTTGCGGCACGCCTCGACATCGCAGATCTGCGGTTCGTGCCGGTGTCTGCGCTTGTCGGCGACAACGTCGTCAACGGCTCGGACAACATGCCGTGGTACCACGGCGAACCGCTGCTCGAGACCATGGAAACGATCCATGTCGCATCGGACCGCAACCTGATCGACGCCCGATTCCCTGTGCAATACGTCATCCGACCCCACACGATGGAACACCAGGACTACCGGGGGTACGCGGGCCAGATCGCATCAGGTGTGTTCCGCCAGGGCGACGAAGTCGTCGTGCTCCCCTCAGGATTCACGTCGACGATCGCATCGATCGACACCTACGACGGGCAGCTCGACGAAGCGCCTGCGGGGATGTCCGTTGTGATACGCCTCAACGGAGACGTCGACATTTCACGTGGCGACATGATCGCCCGGCCGCACAACCAGCCCCAGGTTGGCCAGGACATCGACGCGATTGTTACGTGGATGTCAGACAGCACGACACTGCGTCGTGGCGCAAAGTTCGCTATCAAACACACGACCAAGACCGCTCGTGCCCTCGTGCGTGACCTGCAATATCGATTCGATGTTTCGACCTTGCACCGCATCGAGGACGCGACCGAGCTCGGTATGAACGAGATCGGCAGGGTGACGCTGCGGACCACGGCGCCGCTGTTCTTCGACGAATATCGAAAGAACCGCCAGACGGGCTCGTTCATCCTCATCGACGAAGTTACGAACAACACCGTCGGCGCAGGGATCATCGGTGGAGCCGCTCTGTGAGCAACGATACGAAATGGCACGAGGGTGACGTACCACGCGCTTCCCGGGAGGCGATCACGAATGGGACCGGTTGCACGGTATGGCTCACGGGCCTGTCGGGAAGTGGGAAGTCCACGATCGCTGCGCACTGTGAAGCCGCTCTCGTAGAGTCCGGTCGCGGCGCCTACACGCTCGACGGCGACAATGTTCGCCAGGGCCTCAACGCCGATCTGGGGTTCTCGCCTCAGGACCGCACCGAGAACGTGCGCCGTGTCGGCGAGGTCGCCAAACTCATGGCTGATTCGGGTCTCGTCGTGTTCGCGCCACTCATTTCACCCTACGCCAGGGACCGGGACCGCATTCGCTCCGACCACGAAGAGGCCGGTCTGCCCTTCCATGAGGTGCACGTATCGACACCACTCGAGGTGTGCGAGCAGCGGGATACGAAAGGCCTCTACGCAAAGGCTCGCGCCGGTGAGATCGAGAACTTCACGGGGATCAGCGCACCCTACGAAGAACCAGAGTCACCTGACCTCACCGTCGACACCTCAACCATGACCCTCGGCGAAGCCGCAACAGCCATTCTGTCGCTCCTGGAATAGCCTTCTCCAGGGAATCTGGCGTCCAAACGCGCCACATATGGCCGTTTCGGACGCATGAAGCGAAGGAGCGGGGTGGCCCTAGAGGGCGTTGATGAGGGCGGCGGCTACAGCTTCTATCTGCGGGCGTTTGAGTTCGGGATACATCGGCAGAGACAGGCATTGGTTTGCGACGCGCTCTGAGACGGGGAAGTCGCCCACGCTGTGACCGAGGTGTGCGTATGCCTGTTGCAGATGCACCGGGATCGGGTAGTGGAGACCGGTTGAGATCCCGGTAGCTTCGAGTTCGGCCTGG
>BTQS01000092.1:0-7434 GCA_036985995.1 Acidimicrobiia bacterium | reverse complement strand
GGGTGAAGAAACGACCCCGGGTACCGCCCCAACTGCGGTACCCGGGGTCAGCGCGCGCGAAGGCTGAGACCACTACCAGCGAATGGAACCGCTCTCGTGGGAGCGGTGGTGTTGGCCAGTCCTCATACCAATACCTTAGTCGATTACTACGGAACCCGTCAATCGATGTCTATGTGCACACAGCGGCGCAAACGAGACTCAGATGTGGCAAGGTGGACCCATGGTCAAACGTCGCCGTCCCCGTTGGAATGAGTTCGCGCCCCTCCTGAGTGTCGCATCACGCGAGGGAACGCATCTCGACCGTGTGATGAAGCGCATGGCCAATGTTGTGGATCTGCGGAGGCGTGCGAAACACCGGACTCCGAAGGCCGTATTCGACTATGTCGACGGTGCCGCAGATGACGAGATAAGCCTTGCGAGGTCAAGGCGGCTCTTCCGGCAACTCGAGTTCGCGCCGCGGATACTCCGCGACGTTTCAGGCTGTGACACGTCGACCACCATCTTGGGAACACCTTCCGCATACCCGTTCGCGTTTGCTCCGACAGGATTTACGCGGATGATGCACCACGAAGGTGAAACAGCGGTCGTGCGGGTGGCGGAACGTACGGGCATACCGTACGCCTTGTCTACGATGGGCACGACGACCCCGGAGGACGTCGCCGCTACTGCGCCGGATGCCGACCGATGGTTCCAATTGTACGTGTGGAAGGCTCGCGCCTTTTGTATGAGTCTCGTCGAGAGGGCGAAGAATGCAGGGTTTCGCACACTCATCCTGACTGTCGACCTGCCCGTCGGTGGTGCACGGCTCAGGGATGTACGGAACGGCATGACGGTGCCACCCGAACTGACGGTGCGCACGTTCCTCGACGGTGCCATGCATCCGAACTGGTGGTTCGATTTCCTCACCACCGAGCCCCTTTCCTTTGCGACGCTCGAATCGCTTGACGGCACAGTCGGCGAATCGGTCAGCCAGCTCTTTGATCCATCGTTGAACTTCGAAGACCTGCAATGGCTCCGCGAGCAATGGGACGGACCGATCGTTGTCAAGGGCGTCCAGAACGTTGAAGATGCGCGCAAGGTCGTCGACCTCGGAGCTGGTGGCGTCATTCTCTCCAACCACGGCGGTAGACAACTCGACCGCTCCCCTACCCCACTGCGCCTTGTCGGTCCCACCGTCGAGGCTCTAGGAGACGACGGCGAGGTCTATGTCGACGGTGGCATCATGAATGGTGCCGACATCGTGGCCGCTGTCGCTCTCGGAGCGCAGGCATGTTTCGTGGGTCGGGCGTATCTCTACGGATTGATGGCGGGCGGCGAACGCGGGGTTGAGCGCATGGTCGAGATCTTCGCCGGGGACATCGAGCGCACCATGCAACTTCTTGGTGTGCAGTCGATCGCTGATCTCACCCCGGATCTCGTGCATCTGCCGAAGGATGATCGGTGAAGGCAGCGCTCTTCGAGCGTTTCGGTGGCCCGGTAGAGATCACCGACCTTCCGGACCCTGTACCTCCCGAGGGTGGAGTGGTGATCGAGGTTCATGCCAACGGTATCTGCCGGAGCGACTGGCATGGCTGGATCGGCCACGACGATTCCATCCCACTCCCACACGTACCCGGCCATGAGCTGAGCGGCATCGTTGTGGCTGTGAGCACGGACGTCGATGCGACATATCTGGGTCGGCGTGTCACTGTGCCCTTCGTGCTGGGCTGTGGAACCTGTCGCCAGTGCCTACGAGGCGACCAGCAGGTGTGTGAACACCAGTACCAACCGGGGTTTTCAGCGTGGGGTTCCTTCGCGAGATACGTCGCGCTTCCCTACGCCGTCGAGAACCTCGTCGCCTTGCCTGACGATATGAGCTTCACCACGGCTGCGGGGCTCGGATGCCGATTCGCGTCGGCGTTCAGAGCTGTGGTCGACCAGGGGGCAGTGTCGGAAGGTCAATGGGTGGCGGTGTGGGGCTGTGGAGGCGTTGGATCATCGGCCGTCATGATCGCCTCTGCGTTCGGTGCGAGTGTGATCGCGATCGACATCGATGAGAGGGCCCTGTCGCTTGCACGCCGATGCGGTGCAGCAGAGACGGTGGTCGTGGAACCCGAAGCCGATCCTGTGACAGTCGTGCAAGATCTGTCATCAGGAGGCGTCGAGCTCTCACTCGACACGCTCGGATCCACGGAAACTTCGGTCAACTCGATCCGCTCCCTCGCCAGGCGAGGACGGCACGTACAGGTGGGTCTGATGGTTGGTGATGATGCTGAGCCGATGATCCCCATGTGGCGGCTCCATGCCGACGAGATCGAGCTCTATGGCAGCCACGGGATGCAGGCGTGGAGATATCCAGCCATGCTCGAGATGATCGGCGATGGCCGCCTGGATCCGAACATGCTCGTGACCGAAACCTTCGACCTAGCGCAAGGCGCGGCCCACCTCACCGCGATGGAATCCTTTCCCGGTACCGGTTTCGCTGTGATCACCGACTTCCCGACGTAGCGGTTCGCCGCGGCTGAGAACCGGTAGCCTCCGACGCTGTCAGCGAGGATGATTCCGTGAACCTACGATCGATGGACAAACGTCTCGTCACGATCCTGCTGATCGTGTTCGTGCAGATGGTCGGTGCAGGCTTGATCCTGCCGATTCTCCCGATATTCGCCCAGAAGGAGTTCGGCCTCTCCCCCACAGCGATAGCGTTCCTCGTTGCGTCCTTCTTTGCAGCACAGTTCATCGGCGGGCCGATCCTTGGTCGTTGGAGCGATAGGATCGGACGGGTTCCCGTGCTCGTAGTGTCACAGATTGGCACCGTTGTTGCTTTCGCCGCTTTCGGCCTCGCGGGCTCCGCATGGGTGTTGTTCGCAGCCCGGATCTTCGACGGGTTGACGGGTGGCAACCTCGTTGTCGCCCAGGCATACATAACCGACGTCACGCCGGTCGAGAAACGCGCGCAAGCGCTCGGCCTCATCTCAGCGATGTTCGGCCTCGGATTCATGATCGGTCCTGCGCTCGGGGGCCTCCTCGTCGAATTCGGCGGCCTGCGGATTCCGTACTTCTTCGCTGCGGGAGCGGCTGGCCTCGTCGTGGCCCTCACCCTTTTCACTCTCGACGAATCGCACACCGAGGAGCGTCGAGCGGAGATGCACACCAACGGGGAAAAGCTGACGATCAGGAGGGCTCTCGCGATACGACCATTGCTCCTGGTGCTCTCGATCGCTTTCGTGGCACAGTTCTCGCTCGGGCTGATCATCGCGACGTTCGCGTTGTTCGGCCAGGAAGTGCTTTTCGAGACGAACGTCGAGCTCGGCGTGGGAATACTTCTGGCGTTCATCGGTCTTTCTCAGATCATCACCCAGGTGGCGCTTCTCCCTCGTCTGCTCGAGCGCTTCGGAGAGGCCAGGCTGGTGACGATCGGAATCATCATCCGTTCCGTCGGCTTTGCGATCTACGCGGTGATGGTCGACCCGTGGCAGGCCGCCCTCGGGGGTGTGCTCTTTGCTGCCGGTGGCGGCCTGGCGTTGCCCCCGACACAATCGATCGCCACGAAGGTAGTCGATGAGTCCGTACGCGGTGGCGTACTTGGAGTGTTTCAGTCGGTACAGAGCCTCTCGATCATCCTTGGCACCGCGCTGGCAGGGGTTCTGTTCACGCTCGAGGCGCACCTACCCAACATCGTTGCGTTCGGCTTCTCTCTTGTGTCGTTGATCCCTGCCATTGTTGTCACCAGACGACTTGGGACCGGGGTAACGTCACGGATGTAGAGCGGAGGGGCCATGGCAGAGATCGGATTCATCGGACTCGGAATCATGGGCCACGCCATGACGGCCAACCTGTTGAAGGCTGGTTTCGACACGGTCGTGTGGAATCGAACGGGGTCACGTGCAGACGATCTCGTTGCTGCAGGCGCCAGGCAGGCGGCATCCCCGGCGGCCGTGGCAGAGGCAGCCGACATCGTCATGGTGTGCGTGTCGGATACACCGGATGTCGAGGCAGTCGTTTTCGGACCTGACGGTCTCAGCGAGGGGCTTCATCCCGGCGGCTTGATCATCGACCACTCGACCATCAGTCCCGCGGCAACGCAGGCTTTCGCCGGGAAGATCCAAGCGCAAGGCGCACATTGGCTCGATGCCCCGATCTCAGGTGGATCTGAGGGTGCACTCAACGCCACGCTCAGCATCATGATCGGGGGTGAGCCTGAGCAGCTCGAACGTGCAAAGCCATATCTCGAAGCTGTAGGCCACACGATCACGCATGTTGGTCCCCAGGGTGCCGGTCAGCTCGTCAAGGCGGTCAACCAGATCCTTGTCGTCGTGAACCAGCTCGCTGTATCTGAGGCGCTGCTGCTCGCAGAGGCCGGAAGCCTCGATCTCAGCACCACACTCAGGGCCGTCGAAGGCGGGGCGGCAGGATCATGGATGCTGTCCAATCGCGGGCCCCAGATGATAGAGCGGGACTGGCGTCCCGGATTCACCATCGATCTCCAGCAGAAGGACCTACGCCTCGTACTCGAGACTGCAGACGAGCTCGGAGTGCCGCTGCCGGGAACGGCGCTGGTCTTCCAGCTGTACCGAGCGCTCCAACAGCAGGGTCTCGGGTCGGAGGGCAATCATGCTCTCGTCAAAGCGCTCGAGCTCATGTCGAGCATCGAGGTCGGGTCCGGTGGCTGACGAACGCGAGATAGGTGTCGGACCGCACCCCCTCCCCTGGCCGGACAAGGACCGATTCGATCGCGAACTTCTTGCCAACGGTGACACGAGGAACGTGCTCGATCGGTACCGCTACTGGAAGAGAGGTGCGATCATTGCCGATCTCGATACGAGACGGCATGGGTTCCACGTCGTGATAGAGAATTGGCAGCACGATTTCAACATCGGCACCGTCGTTCGTAACGCGAACGCCTTTCTCGCTCACACCGTGCACATCGTCGGAAAGCGCCGCTGGAACCGCAGGGGTGCGATGGTGACTGACCGGTACCAGCACATCGAGTACCACGAGGCGGTCCCTGACTTCGAGCGGTTCGCCGCCGACGCAGACCTCCCGGTGATCGGCATCGACATCGTCGCGGGCTCGAAGCCGATTGAGTCGGCTGCCCTACCGCGGCGATGTGTCCTGGCGTTCGGACAGGAAGGCCCCGGCCTCTCCGCCGACATGCGGGCGATATGTCGAAGTGTCCTGCATATCTCCCAGTTCGGCTCGACAAGGTCGATCAACGTCGGTGTTGCGTCGGGGATTGCGATGCATGTGTGGGTTCAGCAGCACGCTGGAGGCAACACGTAGTGCGTATTACGGGGTTGGCGCGAGTCGGAGTACCTTGCCGCCGTCGGTGACGACGTAGAGTCTGCTGGAGCTGTCGACTCCGAAGCTGGTGATGTTGCCGACGTTCCCGAACTCGGTGGACCAGTTGCGCTGCGAGCTGACGACGCCTCCCGAGTATTTGAAGCTTCGCAGTTCGCCCCGGCAGTAGTCGGCGTAGAAGTAGTGGCCGACGAGCTCGGGGAAATCTGTTCCTCGATACACGTACCCTCCGGTGATCGCGCAACCGTCGCTGGTGTTGTACTCGTAGACGGGCAGCATTGTGCCTGCCGAGCTACATCCGGTTGCGGGGTCGAAGCAGAGGGTTCCCTCGAGGGTGTTCCACCCGTAGTCGACTCCGGGCATTGTGATAGGGGCGACGTTGACTTCTTCTCTGGCGCTCTGGCCGACATCGGCGATGTAGATCAGCCCGGTCGTTGCGTCGAGTGAGAAGCGCCACGGGTTTCGCAGGCCGTATGCCCATACCTCGTCGGCGCCTGTGGCGGTTCCGACGAATGGATTGTCGGTTGGGATCGTGTAGTTCCGGTTGGTGTCGCTTGGGAAGTCGTCACCATCCACGCCGATCCGGAGCATCGAGCCGAGCAGGGTCTGTGGATCCTCGGCCCGATTGCCCGGGTCGCCGCCGCTGCCACCGTCGCCGAGGCCGAAGAGGAGATTGCCTGCGGGGTCGAAGGTGATCATCCCACCGTTGTGGTTCCCGTAAGGCTGATTCACGGCGATGATGGGCCGTGCCGATGCGGGATCGGCGATGTTGGGATCACCAGAGACCGTGTATTCGACGATCCGCGAGTCCCCGCCCGCGTCGGTGTATGAGATGTAGAACAGGCCGTTGGTTCCATAGTCGGGATGGAATGCGAATCCGAGGAGACCTTGCTCACCGCCGGTGGAAACGAGGCTACTGACGTCGAGGAACGCAGCCGGCAACAGGACGTCGTTCTCGATGACTCGGACGTAGCCTCTCTTCTCGAGAACGAACAACCGATCTTCTTCCGGCGGCGAGGTGAGGAAAACCGGTCGGCTGAGCCCGGAAGCGACCGACTTCAACACAGGCTCGCCGCGAGGTGGCGGAGTCATCGGTGTCAGACCTTCCGCCCTACCAAGGAAACTGGCCATCTGGTCACGCCTGACGAAGTCGCTCGGGCAGTACAAGTCGTTTGTCGGTGGGTTGCAGCCCTTAGTCACTCCGGCGACGCGAAGCCGATCGATGTCGGCTTCAAAGATGCTTCCGTCGTCGTCACGGAACCAATCTCCCTTTCCAGGGTCCGAGTATCCGTAGGCCCGAACGAGGAACGCTGCCATCTGGCCGCGTGTAACCGAGTCGATGGGACAGAAGTCGTCGTTCGCCGGCGGGTTGCAACCCTTCGTGATTCCGGCGGTGGCCAGACGGTTGATGTCGGCCTCGAAGAACGAGCCGTCATCGTCTGTGAACCAGTTCTTACCGCCGTCGTCTGTCAGGCCAAGCGTACGCACCAGGAATGCCGCCATCTGGCCCCTCGTGACGTCTTGGTCGGGACAGTATCTGTCGCTCGCTAGCGGGTCACAGCCCCGTGTGATGCCCGCTGCTGCGATCGCCTCGATGAACCCCTCATGGGTGTTGCCATCGTCGTCGACAAATGTGCCCCCCGGCCCAAGTGTGCCCGCGACAGCGCCGGCCCCGATGAACAGGGCTCCGACGACCAGCGCGATGACGGACAGTGTTCGCACGAGTACCGATAATAGCGTGACACACGACGAGGGCCAAAGATCGGGCCCCGGAACATCAGATGGTTGCCTCTTGTGGGGCATTCAACGCAAACCGACGTGAACCGCCTCATATCCATGAATCACGAACGTCGCATGGCGGACAGGCTCACAAAGAAGCACGACATCAGGGAAGCGGGTCACGAGCTGCTCGAGCACCGTCGCGACTTCAAGACGTGCAAGCGGTGCTCCGATGCAGTGATGCAGTCCCCAGCCGAACGTGACGTGGGTTGGATCGCCCCGACCAATATCGAACGTGTCGGGTTGGTCCCACTTTCGCGGATCGCGATTGGCTGAGCCGAATAGCATCGCGACCTTGTTGCCCAGAGGGACGTGTTCTCCGGCGATCTCGAAGTCATCGACCAGCACCCATCGTTCGAAGAGCTGTAGCGGTGA
>BTQS01000091.1:0-7505 GCA_036985995.1 Acidimicrobiia bacterium | reverse complement strand
GGGATCTGGCCGACGATCGGTCTCGTAGTGATAACAGCGTTCCTCGGCTCGTGGCTGGTATCCCGCCAGGGTCGCGTGACGTGGGTGAGGATCCGCACCGAGATCGCCCAGGGGAAGGCACCGACGGTTCAGCTCGTCCATGGCGCCATGATCCTCGTCGCCGGAGCCTTGCTCATGACGCCGGGTTTCCTCACCGATGCGACAGGCTTCGCGTTGCTCGTTCCGTCGATTCGTGAGGCGTTGAGAGGCTGGTTCGTCGCGCGACTCAGATCACGGTGGGTCGTGATTCGATGACGGAATTCCGGAGGGCGTCGACCGTGTGTCTCGTGCGAGATCGGCACGGTTTGGAAGTGCTCATGGTGCGGCGAGCGCACACGTCGCGATTCATGCCTGGCGTGTGGGTGTTCCCCGGTGGGGCGGTGGACAACCGAGATGCTGACCCCCCCACCTCGTTCGGGCACCAGGGTGCGGACGTCGATTGGAGGGTGGCTGCGCTTCGGGAGCTGATCGAAGAGACCGGCATATGGCTCACCACAGAGGGTGCTCGGGCGTTTCCCCTCGTTACGGATGCGTTCTCGGCGGTTGAGGAGTCATCATTCGAACTCGACCAGAGCGGTTTGATCTACTTCGCGAACTGGATCACACCTTCGGTGTTCCCTATACGGTTCAACACACGGTTCTTTCTCGCCGTCAATGACGGTGACGTTGAAGGAACGTACAGCGGCGATGAGTTGATCGACCTGGCTTGGGTCTCACCGAAGGAAGCTCTCGCAAGAGTAGAGGGGGCTATGTGGGTCATCGCCTTCCCGACCCGTAAGACGCTCGAGATGTTCGCGACTGAGTCCTCTCTCGACGCGCTCACAGACCGGCTTCGATCGATCGACATCGTTCGTCCTATCGAGCCGCGCCTGTACGTCAACGATTCTGAGGCTGGGATCCTGTTGCCTGAAGACCCGGATTTCGCCGCTGCAGGTCCAGCACAACGCGACCCGACCCTCCTTGATCGCCTCGAGCGGGTCGTTGAGCAAGGCGGCCGTGTTCCTGCCGAGTTCAGACGTCGAGAATGATCAAGCGCATCCTTGCCCCGAACCCGAGCCTCTACACTGGACCCGGCACGAATACCTACCTCATCGTCAGTGGTGGTGAGGCCCTCGTCCTGGATCCGGGTCCCGTTCTCGAAGTCCACGCCATCGAGATCGTCAAAGCGCTCGAAGATCTCACGCCCGTGGGCGTCATAGCTACCCACACGCATCCCGACCATGCGCCTCTCGCGAACCCGCTCGGAGCGCAGCTCGGCGTTCCTGTCTACGGCTACCGGCCGGGCCCTGATTTCGTACCCGATATCACGATCGGTGACGGACAAGGTATCCGGTTCGGGTCACGGGAACTGGTGGCGGTCCACACCCCCGGCCATACGCCGGATCACCTGTGTTTTCAGCTTGGCGATGTCCTGTTCACAGGCGACCACATCATGGGCGGCTCGACTGTGGTACTCGAGGATGCCTCCGACTATTTGGCGAGCCTCTATCTCGTCAAGGAACTCGATGTTCGGCGCCTGGAACCAGGGCACGGCGACGCCATGGATGACGCTGCGGCGGTGATTGACGACTATATCGATCATCGCCTCGAGCGTGAGAGTCAGATCGTTGAGGCGGTCTCTCTGGGTGCAGGGACGGTTGGCGACATCGTCGATGTGGTGTACGCAGGGATCCCTGCAGGTTTGCGACACGCAGCGGTGCACCAGGTGGGTGTTCAGTTGACCAAGCTCAACAGAGAAGGCGCGGTATCGTTCCCGGCGGGATCGGCGGAGGAAGAGACAGAAGTTCGCCTGAGATAGGGGACCGATGTGTAGCCGAGCGATCGTCGCCGTGTTGCTTCTGGTTGTCCTAGCCGTCCCGGCGTATGCTCAGACGTCCGGTGAGCTCACCCAGGGTGACGTCGATGCCGCGCTTGTCAAACGGAAGGTGGCCGGCGCGGATCTCGAGGCGTTGATGGCTCGTTTCGATCAGGCAGTGGCCGATGAGGAGATCCTGCGTGAAGTTATCTCTGACCTCGCCCGATCGGTGTCCGACCTCGAACGCGATATCGGCACGAAGACTGCCCAGATCAAGGACCTTGTTGTGAGTAGGTACATGGCTGGAGGCCCGCTCGGAGCAGAGCGTCTGTTCACGGCGCGTACCTTCACCGACCTTCCGATCCAGGATGAGTACTACAAGCTGATGACTGCCAGAGATGTGACCCTGCTTCGCGGACTCGAAACCTCAGAGAAGCTTCACGTCGAAAAACAAGCCTTGCTCGATTCCTCGATCGCGGACCAGCAGGCGCTCGTGTCGTACCTGGTCGACGTCGCCAACGAGTTGTCTGCTGTTCTCACAGCAGCCGACACCGAGTACAACCGGGTTGCGATGGCGTTCCAGAAGCAGGAGGAGGTGCGCAAGGTGCAAGAAGAAGAGGAGCGTAAGCGGAAGGAAGCAGCGCGGAGAGCTGCAGAAACTGATGCCGCAACCGCAGCAGCTGCAACCTCAACCACCACGACTACAAGCGTGGTGACGACGACAACGGAGCAGCCACACACCACGACAACCGTGGTCACGACCACGACGAGCGGTGTGACGACGACCATCGACACAACAACAACGACTGTGGCCCCGGCGCCGCCTCCGGTGGTCACGGACGGCAAGACATGCCCGATCAATGCGGCGAACAGCTTCTCTGATACATGGGGCGCACCGAGGTCTGGTGGAAGGACACACAAGGGTGTCGACATTGGCGCAGCGAGAAACGCTCCGGTCGTCGCCATCGAGTCGGGCACTGTCACGCGAACATCGAGCAGCTCGCTCGGTGGACTGTCGATCTACCTGACCGGCGTGTCGGGGTCCAGCTACTACTACGCCCATCTCGAGTACATCGCAGACGGAATCACTGGAGGCGCCCAGGTGAGCGTCGGCGACCTCCTCGGTGGCAACGGCTCCTCGGGCAACGCACCGGATTGGTTGCCACACGTCCATTTTCAGTATGCGCCGGCCGGGAGCGACTGGGTGAACCCGTATCCGCTCGTGAGTGCGTTGTGTCGCTGAGCCGCGCTCTTTCTACAGATCGCTCGCTTCGCTCACGGATCGCCGACCGTCGTCCACCAATCCGTCGGTCCATGAGTCCGATATGTCGTCGATCAGTGCGCTGAGTCGGCCGACACAGTTATCGAGCGCTAGTGGTGGCAGGATCTCCGTGATCCGCTCGGCCACGGCGACGATCTCGGTAGCGGCGGGCGAGTCGGGATGCTCGAGCACGACGGGCGTGCCGTTGTCGCCGCCTGACGCCACGAACGGGTCGATGGGAACCGAGCCGAGGAGAGGAACCCCTAGTTCGTCGGCGAGAGTCGTGCCTCCGCCTTCACCGAAGATGGCGTAACGCTCTCCCGTCTCCGTGGTGAAGCCTGCCATGTTCTCGACGACGCCCACGATCGGCATGTGCGAGCGACGTGCCATGTCGGCAACTCTCGCGGCAACCTTCTGCGCTGCGAGCTGCGGCGTCGTCACGACGACCATCTCAGCCTGAGGCAACAGGCGGGCGAGTGCCATCTGCACGTCGCCCGTTCCCGGCGGCATGTCGATGACGAGATATCCCAGATCGCCCGGCCACGCCACGTCGTTGAGGAATTGCTCCACCGCTTTGGTGAGCATGAGTCCTCGCCACATGAGCGCGGTGTTCTCATCGTCGAGCAGGAGACCTGTCGATACGAGGTGAATGCCGTGAGCGATCGAGGGAACGATCTTGCGTGCTTCGTTCGCCTCGAGCCGGTCGTCGGTTGCCCCGAGGATCCGCGGTGCGGAGAATCCCCAGATGTCGGCATCGAGAAGACCGACAGAATGGCCCTGTGATGAGATCGCGAGGGCGATGTTGGCAGATAGCGATGACTTGCCTACGCCACCTTTGCCGCTGCTCACCGCGATTACGCGAGTCGATGGATGAACGGCCGTTGGTGTTGCGCTTTCTCGCGCCGCCTGACGTGCCCGCCTCATGAGTGTGGACCGCTGATCCTGAGACATCACCGTGGTTGCGATTTCCACCTCGGAAACACCAGGGAGTGCTCCGACGCGCCGTTCGATGTCGGATTCGATCTGGCTGCGCATCGGACAGGAGGCGATCGTGAGAGCGAGGCCGATCGTCACCTTCGATCCGCTCATGGACACGTCACCGACCATTCCGAGATCGACGATGTCCGTATGAAGCTCCGGATCGATGACGTTCGCCAGGGTCGTCCTGATGTCTGCCTCGGAAACCATGAATGCGAGCCTATCGGGCGAGAATCGGTTGTCAGACGAGTTCCGTCGAAACGGCAGAGTCTTTCCCCTATCATGATGGTCCCAACGACCCCGGACACCGGAGGCCCGTATGACCGTCCCCGAAACCGCTCGCAGAATCGACATCCCTGTGACTTCGATGAATACCCAGACTCAGGGCGTCGTGCTGACCCCTGCTGCCGCGGAAAAGGTGAAGGCACTCATAGAGGCCGAAGGTGACGACGATATGGCGCTGCGCGTCGGTGTGAAACGGTCGGGCTGTTCCGGATACGCCTACGACATGTTCTTCGATTCGACGATCGATCCTTCCGACATCGTCAATGAGACCGACGGGGTTCGCGTGGTTGTCGATGCTGCGAGCTTGTCGATGGTCGCGGGAGCCACCGTCGACTTCAAGGACGACGGACTCGCGGGCGCCGGATTTGCGATCGACAATCCGAATGTTTCCGGCACCTGCGGTTGCGGCAAGAGCTTCAGCTAGCCGACAGCCTCACTCCGTTCTTGCGTAACTGAGCACCCCCTCCATGCGGTACTCAGTTACACAAGAACGGAGTGTGACCGAAGCATGGGTGGCTGATGGCTGGCCGCTCTTGCTGCGTAGAATCAAGCCGACAGCTCCCGAGGATCATCGAGGTTTCCTATGCCCAAGACCATCCATGACGTACCAAGCGGCCCTGCACCGCTCGGTCCGTACAGCATCGTGACCGAGGCCAACGGGTTCGTGTTCTGTTCCGGCATGGTGCCGATCGATCCGGCATCCGGCACCGCCGTTGACGGCGACGTCGTTGTTCAGTCGCATCAAGTGATGAAGAACATCGGTGCGGTCCTGAGCGATGTCGGCCTGACCTACGACGACATCGTCAAGACGACGATCTTTCTTGCGGACATCGCTGATTTCCCCAAGGTCAACGAGGTCTACGGCGAATACGTTGGAGAATCCAAGCCGGCACGATCCACGATCCAGGCGGGAGCGCTCCCCGGTGGGTTCGACATCGAGATCGAATGCATAGCGGCTCGCTGACGTCTCCGTTTTGACAGACCGAACAAACGCCATCCAAATCGCAGAGGAGCCCACCCCATGAATCGCGAACAAGTGCTCGATGCCCTGGGCATCGCCACCATCACCTCCGGCGCATACGCTGGTGGCTGGCGTGAGGGTGGAGGCAGCACGATCGAATCGATCGACCCCACGACCGAAGAGGCCATCGCAACTGTTCGTCAGGCGGATCTCGCCGACTACGAGGCTGCTGTGACGGCCTCCCAGGAGGCCTTCCGGGAATGGCGGATGGTGCCTGCGCCGCTGCGGGGCCAGTACGTTCGCAAGATCGGTGACGCGTTACGAACATACAAAGAGCCGCTCGGCGCTCTCGTGTCGATGGAAATGGGCAAGATCCGCGCCGAAGGTGAGGGCGAGGTCCAGGAGATGATCGACATCGCCGACTTCGCCGTTGGTCTGTCCCGACAGTTGTACGGTCTCACGATCGCCTCGGAGCGTCCCCGTCACCGCATGTACGAGCAGTGGCACCCACTCGGCCCGATCGGCATCATCTCGGCGTTCAACTTCCCCGTTGCGGTGTGGTCATGGAACGCGTTCCTCGCAGCAGTGTGTGGCGACTCGATGATCTGGAAGCCCTCACCGATCGTTTCACTCTCCGCCGTGGGCGTTCAGAACATCTGCCACGAGGTGATGGAGGGCACCGCCTTCGAAGGTGTCTTCAACCTCACGATCGGTGACGTCGACCCCGTCGGAAACGCGATGGTCCAGGACAAACGCCTTCCCCTCATCTCGGCTACGGGCTCGGTGCGTATGGGTCGGCAAGTGGGCACTGAGGTCGCGTCGAGGCTTGGGAGGTCTCTCCTCGAACTCGGAGGGAACAATGCCATCATCGTCATGGAGGATGCGGACCTCGATCTTGCTGTCCGAGGAGCGTTGTTCGCTGCGGCCGGCACGTCGGGGCAACGCTGCACGTCGCTTCGGCGCTTGATCGTCCACACGGGCATCGCCGATGACCTGGCGAAGCGTCTCGTCCAGTCATATGGACAGATCCCGATCGGCGATCCACTGGACGAAGGCACGTTGATGGGTCCGGTGGTGAACCAGGCAGCGATCGATACCACGAAGGCAGCTCTCGCTATCGCCCTCGAGCAGGGTGGTGAACTGCTCTGTGGCGGCAACGAGATCGATCGCACGGGTTACTTCTTCGAACCGACCCTTGTCCGTATCCCGGCGGATGCCCCGATCGTGCAACAGGAGACCTTTGGTCCCATCATGTACTTCATCGAGGTGGGATCCTTCGAGGAAGCTCTCGCCGTCCAGAATGGCGTTCCGCAGGGCCTGTCGTCTGCGATCTTCACCGATTCGGTTCGGGTATCGGAGCGCTTTCTCTCGGCTGAGGGATCGGACTGTGGCATCGCGAATGTCAACATCGGTACGTCCGGTGCCGAGATCGGCGGTGCTTTCGGTGGGGAGAAGGAGACCGGGGGAGGCCGTGAAGCCGGATCAGATGCCTGGAAGGCGTACATGCGCCGCCAGACCGTCACCATCAACTGGTCGACAGATCTCCCCCTCTCCCAGGGCGTCGAATTCGGCTGACGCCCACCCATTCTCAGGCGTCTGGCGTAGAAAGCGGCAGGATGATGCCGGAATCTACGCCAGACGCCTGAGAATTCCGCGGAACCTGATTGGCTCCTCCAACCGTCGCAATGGGGAGGGACTGAGAAAGGAGCCCGCGATGCGACTGAAGATGATCGCTCTGATGGCTGCCCTGGGGATAGTGGCCGCCGCATGCACATCCGTCGGTACCACCACAACCACACCAGCGACGACGATACCGCGACCGGGTGCGCGTGGCGCACCGGCCGGACTCGAGATCTTCGCCGCGTCGGCCTTGCAACCGTTCGATTCGTGTGACGCGTTCCTCAACTACGTGAAAAGCAACGCAGTCGACCTCGTCGGGCCATACGGACTTCAAGGCTACGGAGGATTCGGCTACGCCATCGAGGAAATGGCCCTTGCCGACGACGGCGCCAAGCGATCGGCTCCGAACACGACGGCTGCAGCTTCCGGTGGCGTCGCAGGTGTTGACTACTCAGGGACCAACGTGCAGGTGGCCGGCGTCGACGAGCCCGACCTCGTCAAGACCGACGGGGAGAGGATCTTCGTCGTTGCACAGGGCCGCCTGTACTGGATCGACACGTCGAATG
>BTQS01000090.1:0-7506 GCA_036985995.1 Acidimicrobiia bacterium | reverse complement strand
GCAACCGAGATCGTAGGGACGGTCATCGCCATGGACACGCTCTGGTCGTGCACCACGTGTATGGCTTGCATGGAGGCGTGCCCCGTCGGCATCGAGCACGTTCCGACGATCGTGCAGCTTCGCCGGAGGCTTGTTGACTTGGGTGACGTCGAGCCTGGTCTCCAGAGCGCGTTCCAGTCCCTCGCTCGTGGAGGCAACAGTTTCGGAAAGTCCGCAAAGCAGCGTGCCAGATGGACCAAAGAGCTCGACTTCAAGGTCAAGGACGCGCGGAGCGAGCCGGTGGACTATCTGTGGTTCGTGGGAGATCACGGCTCGTTCGATCCAAGGGCAACTGAGGTATCCCGGACCGTGGCAAGGCTCCTGAGTGTCGCAGATGTCGATTTCGGGATCCTCTATGACGGTGAGCGCAACGCAGGCAACGACGTACGGAGGACCGGCGAGGAGGGGCTGTTCGAGATGTTGCGGGACTCGAACGTGGAGGCGTTCGAATCGGCATCGTTCCAGCGGATGTTCACGACCGATCCGCACTCCCTCAACACGCTGCGCGGTGAGTACCCCACGGACAGCGATGTGTTGCACTACACCGCGTTGCTCGACGAGCTCGTTGTGTCAGGCAAGCTTTCACTTGGCCCCCTGCACGGCATAGCGACGTACCACGATCCTTGCTACCTCGGTCGCTACCAGGATGAGTACGAGGCACCCAGGCGCCTCATCCGGGCGACCGGACTGGAACTCATTGAGATGGGTCGGTGCCGCGAGAACAGCTTCTGTTGCGGTGCCGGTGGCGGACGCATCTGGATGGATGACTCGGGTCTCGAGGAACGTCCGGCAGAGAACCGCATCAGGGAGGCCGTAGCCCTCGGGGAGGACGTGCGGTTCTTCGTCGTTTCGTGCCCGAAGGACATGGTCATGTACTCCGATGCCGTCAAGACGACCGGGAACGAAGGCCGACTAGAGGTCGTCGACATCGCCCAGTTGGTCGAACGCGCAATGGAGGTGGTTCCGGTTGGGTGAATCGGTCATTCCCCTGCCCAGCCGCGTGCAGCGTGGCGGTGACGAGAATCTCGCTGCGCGCGCGATCGGTCTCGATGTGGCAGGTGTGCTTCGATATCACATGTCGGTCCTCGATCGCGAAGACCGGCTCGAGTCCGGAACCGGCGAATGGCGCAGCAGCTTCCTAGCGGATCGGCCCCAGCGAGATCAAGCAGTTCGTGAATCGGTGCTCAGGACCCTCCAGATGGCGGTGAACAGCGACTACTTCGGCATCCTGGAAGCGCTTTCGGGCCCTGGGAACCTGAGAACGGTGGACCTTGCGAAAGAGTCGGGTCTCGGGCGGCTCACACTCCATGAGCGTGTATCCGACCTCGTGTCCGGCGGCCTAGTCACGAAGGTTCCCGAAGCGGATCAAGTAGCCATAACACCTGCAGGGGCAGCGGTCGTAGAGTTGGTGCGCAAGGCTGTTGTGGTCGCCGGACGGGACCTCGAGGAGGTCGAATGAGATGTCCGTACTGCGAGCGAACAGGTTCGAGGCCGCAGCTTCACGCCCATCTCACGGACGATCACCCAGACGAGGTCGTCACAGAGGTTTCGTGGGGTCGACGCTTCATGGAGCTCCAATGTCCCGCATGCGACGAATCACATCGCACAGAGGTGAAGCCCGGGTACAACGATCCGAGCTTCCTCGAGGAGCACTACCGAGAGATCAGACTTGTCGCGTTCGACATGTTCCTCTATCACTGGCAAGACCAACACGGCAAGGAGACGAACGATGAGTGAGGTACGTGGATTCAACATTCCGCAGGACCGGTACTACTGGCCGGAGAAACACGTGTGGGTCGTTCCAGGCGATGACGGCTCCGTCGTTGTCGGAGTCACCGACGTTGCCCAGAGCCTTGCCCACGCGATCATCTCCGCGTTGCCGAAGAAGGTGGGCAGGCCGGCCAAAAAGGGACGCTCACTCGGAACGATCGAGAGTGGGAAATGGGTTGGCCCGGTGACAGCACCGGTATCAGGAGAGATTCTCGAAACGAATCCCCTACTCGGTACCAACCCCGGCATCATAAACACGGATCCCTACGGTGAGGGCTGGTACGTCAAGATCATGCCGTCGGATTGGGACGCTGAAGTCACAGATCTCGTGACCGGGCCAGACGGTGTTGCCGCTTATGAGGCGTTCCTGGAAGCTGAAGGGATCGAATGCGAGTGACGGTGTGATCGTCTACCGCGGCTGTGCTGTTCCGGACGGGTACTCCTACGACGTTCCCGGCGACTTGTGGGTGCGATTCGAGGGTGATGTTGCGCGTATGGGACTCACCGACGTCGCACAAACACGGATGGGCAAGATGGTGTCGATCCGGTTCAAACGGGTTGGTAAGCGAGTCGCTGCTGGAAAGTCGATTGCGACCGTGGAGTCCGCCAAGTGGGTTGGCCCAATCCACAGTCCCTTCGACGGGGAGATCATCGAGACGAATGACGCTGCGTTCGCGCAAGACATCCTCGTTGCGAACAAGGATCCATATGAGGAGGGATGGATCTCGCTCGTGCGACCGGATGACCGAGCGACGGCGCTGATTGGGTTGCTCACAGACGAGGCGGCTGTTGAGGCCTACAAGCAGCGAATCGACGCGCTCGACATCAGTTGTCTACGGTGTGCTGACTGATAGGAGGGGAAATCCATGACCATTCGGCTGCTCGACTTTGGCCAGGTGGGATCGCTGCGATCGCTCGCCATCTTCCACGGTGTCGGCTACGCGATGCGTCAAGACACGCCGGACACCATCACGATCACGCGGCCGGCTGATCCGTTCGTGAGCATCGGTCACCATCAAGATGCCGGGGCTGAGGTCGATCTCGACTTCTGTGACGAAGCCGGTGTTCCCGTCTATCGCAGGGAAATCGGCGGTGGAGCGGTGTACCTCGACGAGGGTCAGACCTTCTGGCACACGATATTCCACCAGTCGAGGGTTCCGAGCGCGCTGAGCGACGTCTACGCACGCTTCCTCGCAGGCCCGGTACTCGCCTTGAACAGGATGGGCATACCTGCCATACACCGTCCCGTCAACGACATCCAGGTCGAAGGTCGCAAGATCGGCGGTACCGGAGCCGCGACGGTCGGCGAATCGATGATCGTGGCCGGCAGCCTGATGTTCGATTTCAACTATGAGCTCATGGTCCGCGTGCTTCGGGTACCTTCCGAAAAGTTCAGAGACAAGATGTACTCGACGATGAAGGAGTACCTCACCACGATCAACCGGGAGCTCGGCGAGGGCGCGCCGTCACGAGCCGAAGGTGTACGCATCCTCACCGAGTGTTTCGCTCAGACCCTCGGATCGGAGCTCGTCCTCGATGAGCCGAGACCTGATGAGCTCACAGCCATTGCCGAGCAGGAGGAGCGGATCGCCTCTCGAGACTGGCTCCATCTCGATGGCCTTCCCGCTTCAGGCGATATGGTGAAGATCGCGGAAGGTGTCAAAGTCATCGAAGGCGTACACAAGGCCCCTGGCGGCCTGGTTCGGGCAACGGTCGCCGTTCGGGACGGGCTCGTGGACGGTCTTGTGCTCTCGGGCGACTTCTTCATGGAGCCGGCAGAAGCACTGAGGGAACTTCAGGATGCGCTCGTCGGCGTGCGCCATGACGCAGACGCGGTTCTCGGTGTCGTGAAGGAGCAACTCGTAGATGTTGATGCGCCCGGCCTCGATGCAGCTGATGTGACGGCTGCCGTCATGGCGGAGCCGCAAACGTAAGGAAGGGACCCCAAACGTCGGGTAGGAGGAAGATCTGCGTTACGGATTCGTGATCGATCAGACGTCGTGCATCGGATGCCACGCGTGCACGGTTGCGTGCAAGACGGAGCACCAGGTGCCCCTAGGGGTGAACCGAACCTGGGTGAAGTACGTCGAGAAGGGCACGTGGCCGCACACCAGGCGCTCGTTCTCCGTCATGCGGTGCAACCACTGCACTGACGCGCCCTGTGTCACGATCTGTCCGACATCGGCGCTGTACAAGCGATCAGATGGGATCGTGGACTTCGACACGAGCATCTGCATCGGATGTAAGTCATGCATGCAGGCCTGTCCCTACGACGCTCTCTACATCGATCCGCACGAGCACACGGCCCAGAAATGCAACTACTGCGTGCATCGTGTCGAAGTAGGCCTCGAGCCTGCCTGCGTCGTCGTGTGCCCCGAGCAGGCGATCATCGCAGGGGATCTCGACGATCCCGAGACCAGGATCGCTGCGATGGTCGCTGTGGAAGGTCTCACCCAGCGTGCCATCGAGCGGGGGACGAAGCCGAATCTCTGGTACAAGGGCGTCGAGATCGCCAATGTCGAGCCGCTTGCAGCTACACGGTCCACAGACGGTGGCATCTGGAGAGATCCGCTAGGGATCGAGCGGTCGTGGCTCGACGTCGATCTGTCTGGCGGATCTTCCGGCAGCGGGTCGCAAGAGACAACGGCACCATCTCGAAGGGTTTCAGACGATGCCGGTCATCCCCGTGTGGTCTATGCGAACGACTTCCCGATGCCATGGGGATGGCGTGTCTCGGCCTACTTCTTGACGAAAGCGCTGTCGGCCGGGATAGCGATCGCAGCGGCGATGGCCTTGCTTTTCGGGGCCACCATCGAATCGATGTGGATGCGCGTGACCGCTCCCCTCCTTGGAGGGATCCTTCTGCTCGTCACCGGAGTTCTCCTGGTCCTGGATCTCAAGCGCCCGGACCGTTTCTACTACCTGCTCACGAAGGGCAACCCCTCATCCTGGCTCGTGCGGGGTGCATGGATCTTGACTGCTCAAGCGATCACCTTCGGTATCTGGTTCGTTGCCGGAGCAACCCAGCTTGAAGGTGTCGCGTCGGTCGCGATCTGGTTGGCAGCCATCAATGGTCTTGCAACCGCCGGATATACCGCGTTCCTTTTCGGTCAAGCGAAGGGACGTACCCTCTGGAACAGCCCGCTGCTTCTGTGGCACATGATCGCAGCAGCGTTCGCTGTGGGCGGCGGCGTGTCGCTGATCGCGTCGCTGGTATCGGTGACGCGCAGCTTCTCGGGGTCGTCGGCGCCTCTCATAGCAGACAACCTACCTTCGGGGACCGAGGCGTTCACCTGGACGATGCTCATCGGGGCCCTTGGCCTCGGGATAGTCGCAGCGCTCGAGAGTGGCGCGGCGCACAGTCCGGACGCTTCGGCTGCCTATCACCACATGACCAAGGGCGCCTTCGCCTTCGAGTATTGGATCGGGCTGATCTTGAGCGTTCTGAGTCCTGCCGCTGCCGCCACAGCGATTCTGCTTGGAACTCATCCCGTGATTGGAGCCGCTGCCGGTCTCGTTGCAATGATCGGTGTCTTCATGGTCGATGACGCGTTCGTGAAGGCCGGACAAAGTGTTCCCCTGACATGAGGTGCCTATGACGACGAACAACGACATACCACGCATCGTGCCTGGGAGCGAGCTCACCAACTATCCACCGCTGGAACGCTGGGACGACTGGGAAGAGTACGACGCGAACGCATGGCCCGAACGTGTCAAGAACAGGTACCGGCTCGTGCCGACGACCTGTTTCAACTGCGAGTCCGCGTGCGGGCTCCTCGCGTACATCGACAAGGACTCGGGGGAGATCCGTCGCTTCGAGGGGAACCCCGAGCATCCGGGTTCCCGTGGCAGAAACTGTGCGAAGGGTCCGGCGACGATCAACCAGGTCAACGACCCTGAGCGGATCCTGTACCCCCTTCGGAGGGTCGGTGAACGTGGAAGCGGCGAGTGGGAGCGTGTGACGTGGGACGACGCCCTTGCCGACATCGGTGGTCGCATCGGCACGGCGATCCGTGAAGGTCGCCACGACGAGATCATGTACCACGTGGGACGTCCCGGCGAGGACGGTTTCATGGATCGGACCCTCAAGGCGTGGGGCGTAGACGGCCACAACAGCCATACGAACATCTGTTCTTCGGGTGCAAGGGTCGGGTACGCGATATGGTCGGGTTACGACAGGCCATCGTCGGACTTCGCCAATGCCAGGTTCATCCTGCTCCTTTCTGCCCACCTCGAAACGGGCCACTACTTCAACCCGCACGCGCAGCGCATCATGGAGGCGAAACAGTCCGGGGCGAAGATCGCGACGGTCGACCCGAGGCTGTCGAATACCGCATCGATGTCTGATCACTGGCTCTCATGCTGGCCCGGTACCGAACCTGCGATGCTGCTCGCGATCGCTCGTTTGCTTCTCGAGTGGGATGCAATCGATCACGAGTTCCTGCGTCGATGGGTCAACTGGAAGGAATCCCTTGCCTCCCGGTACCCGGGACGGCCTCAGACGTACCGGGAGTTCATCGAGGTGCTCAAGGAGGAGTATGCCGGGTTCACGCCTGACTGGGCGACGGAGGAATGCGGGCTGCAGCCGGGCCAGATCGAAGCCGTTGCTCGGGAGATCGCCGCTGCAGGTCACGCCTTCTCCTCTCACACGTGGCGATCCGTGGGTTCAGGGAACCTCAGCGGATGGCAGGGCGCGAGGACGCTCCAGTTCCTCCACGTCCTCACCGGATCCGTAGGCACAAAAGGTGGTCTGTCGCCTTCAGGGTGGGTGAAATTCAAGCCGGAACACTGGAACATGCCTCCACCACACAGTCGGTGGAACGAGCTCCTTTGGCCCAAGGAGTATCCGCTCAGCTACCACGAGATGAGCTTCCTGCTTCCTCATTTCCTCAAGGAGGGCAGAGGCAAGCTCGACGTCTACTTCACTCGTGTCTACAACCCCGTGTGGACGAACCCGGATGGCTTCACCTGGCTCGAGGTTCTCAAAGACGAATCCAAGGTCGGTCTGCACGTTGCGTTGACTCCGACATGGTCAGAGACCGCCTGGTTCGCCGATTACGTCCTCCCCATGGGGGTCGCAGCGGAACGCCACGACACCCACAGCTATGAGACCCATGCTTCACGATGGCTCGGTTTCAGACAGCCTGTGTTGAGAGTCGCAGCCGAGCGTGACGGGCGAACCATCAACCGCACCTATGAGACCAATCCTGGAGAGGTGTGGGAGGAGACCGAGTTCTGGATCGATCTGTCATGGCACATAGACCCCGACGGCTCGCTCGGTATCCGCAAGTGGTTCGAGTCCCCGAACGACGATGATCGGCCCATCTCGGTCGACGAGTACTACGGATGGATGTTCGAGAATTCGGTGCCGGGCCTACCCGAGAAAGCCGCCGAGAAAGGCTTCACCCCATTGGAGTACATGCGACGGTTGGGTGCGGTCGAGGTCGAACGCGATGTCTATCAGGTGAATGAGCGGCCGGTGCCAGGCGTTGTCCCGGATGGCGACGGGATCGCGAGACACAACGGCGTGCCCGTCGGTCTATCCATCGAAGGTACTGTTGTCCAAGGCTTCAAGTCTCCCAGTCGCAAGCTGGAGTGGTACTCCCAGACGATGGATGAGTGGGGATGGCACGACGAGGCCGTTCCGGGATATCAGAAGACCCATGTGTATTGGCGTGACATGGATCTCGATGGCAC